>NZ_LPJG01000006.1:0-75380 GCF_001532755.1 Burkholderia sp. MSMB2157WGS
GGAATCCGCCTCGCCTGACAACTCAACCAAGCCGGAAATCTCCACTTCCGACCGGGACTAATTCTGGTTCAGGGTCAGTTCACTGGAGAGAAAGAGTTTGAGTACAAGGGCAACTGGTATCCGCTTAAAGACGCTGATATGGCGCACCAAACGGACGCGGTTACCTGGTGGAACAATGTTGGGCGAGAGTATGGGGCGAAAGCTCCAGAGGTTCGTGCATGGATGCTCGATTCTAAGAATTACGATTTGCAACCATACTGGGTCAACAGATCCCTTGGTGCTAAACTGGGTGAACGTTATCTGTAGTGGCCTAATGAACCCGGACACTGATTTAGGCGAGAATGCTCGCCATGGAGAGGTGTCTGATGCCGAAGCAACGTCGTTCGTTTTCCCCCGAGTTCAAACAGCAAGCAGCCAGCCTGGTGCTTGACCAAGGCTATAACTTTTCAGAGGCGAGCCGTTCGGTCGGCGTCGGCGAGACGGTGCTGCGCCGCTGGGTGCGGCAATTTCAGATGGAACGCCAGGGCAAGGCAATCACGCCGGATCAACAGCGTATTCAGGAACTCGAGGCGCGTATCGAACGCCTCGAGCGTGAGAAGGCCATTTTAAAAAAGGCTACCGCGCTCTTGATGTCGGAAGGCATCGAACGTACGAAGTAATTGATCAGATTGGAGCAAGCGAATCGGTCGAGCTGATCTGCGCGGTATTCGACGTGTCGCGGTCCTGCCTGTATGCCCACCGAGGGCGAGCCCGACGTGTTGATGCCGAGCGAATGGCACTGCGTAGCCGGGTACACGAGCTGTTCATCGAGAGTCGAAGCTCAGCCGGCAGTCGCAGCATCATGGGCATGATGCGCGAGGAAGGTACGGCGATTGGCCGCTTCAAGGTCAGCCGCTTGATGGAAGAGCTGGGGTTGATTTGCAAGCAACCCGGCAGTCACGCGTACAAACAGGCGACGGTTGAGCGGATCGATATCCCGAACCATCTCAACCGTCAGTTTGAGGTTGGTGCGCCGAATCAGGTCTGGTGCGGCGACATCACGTATGTCTGGGCACAAGGCCGTTGGCATTATCTGGCGGTCGTGCTCGACCTGTTCACGCGGCGAGTTGTCAGTTGGGCTTTCTCGACACGCCCGGACGCCGATTTGGTCGTGCGGGCGTTGGAAATGGCCTACGAGCAACGAGGCCGACCGCAGGGGTTGTTGTTTCACTCGGACCAGGGCGGCCAATACGCAAGCCGGAAGTTCCGTCAGCGTCTGTGGCGCTACCGGATAAAGCAGAGCATGAGCCGTCGTGGAAATTGCTGGGACAATTCCCCGATGGAGCGGCTGTTCCGCAGCTTCAAGACGGAATGGCTGCCGTCAGTGGGTTACATGTCGGCGCAGGAAGCACACCGGGATATCAGTCACTACCTGATGCATCGGTACAACTGGATACGGCCGCATCAGTTCAACGACGGACTGGCGCCGGCTGTCGCGGAAGAAAAACTTAACGCAGTGTCCGGAATCAGTTGACCACTACAATCTACCCCCATTGAAGTAAGGTGCATATGGCCATGAAGCTACCAGAAGAACTGACCAAAGACGTATACGCTTACGGTGCGGCGGGTCGGGAAGCTTGGAAGAAGGGAGACATCGCGGAAGCCGAGGTAAATTTCACAAAGGCGTGGGAGATTTTGCCCGAGCCTAGAGAGCAATACGACCTCGCGCAGTCGATGACACGTGGATTCGTCGTTTTTTATCGCGATACTAAACAGTTTGATAAGGCTGTTCACTGGTTGGCAGAATTGAAAAAGGCGTACGGTTCTGGAACCGGCCCGGATCTGACAATCGGCTTTCTTAGCGGAACAGTGTATTTTGAAGCCGGCGATCTAGATAAATCCGCTGAATTTTTTGTGCCGCTGTATGAGCAATTTGGAAACAGACCATTTTCCGGTGAGGATAAGAAGTATCTCGAATTCGCAAAGCGTGCATCGAAGGGAAGAAAATAAAGATGGCCAGGCTTCCCAAGAAAATCCAAGATGAGTTAGATGCTCTCTCGGAGCAGGGTAATGTCTTGTGTGATGCATCGAAGTTCGACGAAGCGATTCAGCGATGGAGTGCAGCTCTCGAGTTGCTTCCCGAACCTCGCGTTGATTGGGAAGCGTACACGTGGCTTTCCGCATCGATTGGTGATGCGCAATATCAGCTCGAAGAGTTTGAGGCAGCGCGACAGAGCTTCTTTGATGCGCTCAATGGCCCCGGCGGACAGGAGAACCCCTTTGTTCACTATCGATTGGGGCAAAGTCAGGTCAGTCTCGGAGACGAGGAGCAGGGAGTCGCCAGTTTACTAAAGGCGTACATGCTCGATGGCGAAGAGATTTTCGACGAGGACGACGAGGGCGAAAAGTATTTGCAGATGTTGCGTGATAGAAAGCTTGTCGGTTGATCCATCAAACCTTGTACTGCGTGAACTTTGGGGTAGTCCGCGATAAGGGTTGCAGGCGCTTGTAATTGGAAGGAAGTTGTCGCGGGCGGCGCGACTAGGACGGGCTTGTGGCGAAATCATTCGATGTGTCACAAGCGTAGTGGGAGCAGCTGGCGTTCTTGAGGCTGCGCGTCTATTTCACCGGCGGGCTGCGACGCTTCGACATCGGTGCACGTTGCGGCACCATAGCGGCGGCTTCGCGCGACTTAGAGAGCGGTCAGGACATCGTGCCAAAGAACCTCGATCGTGACTTGGCCAGCCGCTGTCACCGGCCAGCCCGCATCAGGTGTTGGCGCTCGACAGCGCTGGCTGAGACTTTTTTCACGGATCAGGCAATCGTCGACAGTCGCTTGAAGACGGACTTCTTCAAGCATCTCCCGGGGTGCTCACGGGCCTGGGGATCATCGGAACCTTCCTCGGCCTCATCAAGGGTCTCGTGCATTTCGATGTGAGCGTCGACCCGGCGGCGGCCCAAGCCTCTGTCTGGTGAGGTGGAGGCTGCTGCAGCATTTCTACTCAATGCCTCTCCACAGCCTAAGGAGATCGGGGTGAAAGCGGTAATGCGATTGGACGCGCTGACGGTGCGGTAACAGCATTTACTGAGAATGGGGAGGTGTATTCTGTTGGTGTGAGGAATCAACTTTCGAGCGATGTTCGTGGAATTAAGATCGGTTACAAAAAAGACGCGGTCATTCGTGTCTTGGGGAAGACGGATAGGTAGTAAACCGTTCATGACGGTATTGATCGTTGGTTTTATGATGCAAAGACGTTCATGAGAGTGGATTTTAATCCGAATCAAAGAACCGCCCATCACTCCACCGTCACCGATTTCGCCAGATTCCTCGGCTTGTCGATATCCGCACCCCGCAAGCACGCCGCGTGATACGCGAGCAGTTGCAACGGCACGACGTGCAGAATCGGCGACAGCAACCCGTAGTAGTCCGGCATTCGCAGTACCGACACGCCTTCACCGTTGTCGATCCGCGTATCGGCATCCGCGAACACATAAAGCTGCCCGCCGCGAGCTCGCACTTCCTGCATGTTCGACTTGAGCTTTTCGAGCAACGCGTCGTTCGGCGCGATCGTGGCGACGGGCATCGTATGCGTGACGAGCGCGAGCGGCCCGTGTTTCAGCTCGCCGGCCGGATACGCTTCCGCATGGATATACGAGATCTCCTTCAGCTTCAGCGCGCCTTCGAGCGCGATCGGGTAGTGCAGCCCGCGCCCGAGAAACAGCGCGTTTTCATGTCGCGAGAATTCCGCCGCCCAGCGCGCGACCTGCGGCTCCAGCCCCAGCACGTCTTCGAGCGCGCCGGGCAGGCGCCGCAACTGCATCGTGTAGCGCGCGAGCTGCGCGTCGTCGACGTAGCCGCGCAGCCGCCCGAGCGTGACGGCGAGAATGAACAGCGCGACGAGCTGCGTCGTGAACGCCTTGGTCGACGCGACGCCGATTTCCGGGCCGGCCCGTGTCAGGAAGCGCAAGCCGGTCTGACGCATCATCGCGCTGGTCGGCACGTTGCAGATCGCCAGCGTGTCGATGTGGCCGAGCGCCTGCGCATACTTGAGCGCGGCGAGCGTGTCGGCGGTCTCGCCGGATTGCGACACACTGACCACCAGCGTATTCGGCATCGCGAGCGCGTCGCTGTAGCGGTATTCACTCGCGATCTCGACCTGCGCGGGGATGCGCGCGATCGTCTCGAGCCAACGGCGGGCAGTCAGGCCTGAATAGTGGCTCGTGCCGCACGCGAGGATCAGCACGTTGTCGATCTGCTCGAACGCGCGCGCGGCGTCCGGGCCGAATACCGCGGGATCGAACAGCCCTGCATCGGGGATGGTCGCGGCCACGGCTTGCGGCTGCTCGAAGATTTCCTTCTGCATGAAGTGCCGGTATGGCCCGAGTTCGACCGCGCCTTGCGCGGACGAAACGGTTTGTATCGCGCGTTCGACCGGCGCGCCGGTGCGATCGAGCACCCGCACGCCACCCGGCGTCAGTTCGACGATGTCGCCTTCCTCGAGAAAGATGAAGCGGTCGGTGATGCCCGCGAGCGCGAGCGCGTCGGACGCGAGAAAACATTCGCCGTCTTTCACGCCGACGACGAGCGGCGAGCCGGCGCGCGCGCCGATCAGACGCTGCGGCTCGTGCTTGCTGAACACCGCGATCGCATAGGCGCCGTGCAGTTGCGAGGTCGCATCGCGTACGGCGGCGAGGAGGTCGCCGCGGTACTTGCTGTGGATCAGATGCGCGACCACTTCGGTGTCGGTCTGCCCGTCGAACTCGTAATGCGCGTCGGAAAGTTGCTTGCGCAACGTTTCGTGGTTCTCGATGATGCCGTTGTGAACCAGCGCGATTTCGTCGCGCGAGAAGATCGGATGCGCGTTGCAGGTGGCGGGCGCGCCGTGGGTTGCCCAGCGCGTGTGCGCGATGCCGGTGCTGCCGGTCAGGCCGGCGCTGCGCACGTGGGCGTCGAGATCGGCGACGCGCGACATGCTGCGCTCGCGGCGTGCCTGGCCGTCGACGACCGTCGCCACCCCGCATGAATCGTAGCCGCGATATTCGAGGCGGCGCAGACCTTCGATCAGAATCGGGACGATATCCCGTTGCGCGACCGCGCCGACGATGCCACACATGACCCGTCTCCTTCCCTGTAGATGTCCCCGGACCGTGCGCGTGCGTGGATCAGCGCGACGCGGTCTCCGTCGCCGCCGCCGTCGTGAAACCGCATTGAGCGGGCGCGACCGGGTCGGCCATCCGGCTTTCGAATGCCAGGTAAAGCGCCTCCTCCAGTACGTTCCAGTGCGCGCCGTGCCGGTACGGGCCCGATCGCGCATGCCAGCACGCGACCGTGTTCCTGTCGTTCATCTTGAAGGCGACCAGTGCGATCAAGCCCCATGGATAATCGGAGCCGGCGAGTTGAAGCCAGGTCTTTCCGTACTTCTGCATCCACTGCGCGTAGATCGTCTCGTTCGATTGTTCGGGAACCTGAATGCCGGACAGGAGCGGAAAGATTTGCGCGACTTTCGCCGGATAGAACGTCGTGTCGCTGATGCGCTGCGTGCTCGCGCGAAATCCGGTCTGCATGCCGCGCCAGAACACCTTCAGGATCGCGGACGCGAGCCGGTCGGCGCGCTGGCTCCACGGGCCGGCGCGCGCGTAGTCGGCATGCCGGACGTAATACGCCGCGAGCGCCCGGAACGCGCTGTGTACCTCGACGTTGTCCATCAGCAACGCGACGTGCAGCGTCGACGAGATCTGATAAACGCCGGTGGGCTTGCCGAGCAGCGTGTCGAGATGCGCACCTGCGCGATTGAGGCTGAGTTCCCATGCGGCAGGCAGACCGTCGGGCGGCGCGAAGCGGGCGAGGAGTTCGATCCAGGTCGCCATCATCGCGTCGTCGGCGTCGGCCTCGGCACAGGCGCTGTACTGGCCGTTCTTCACGCAGTAGCGGTCGAACCCGCCGTCCGGACGCTGGCGCGGCAACAGCCACGCGATCCATGCAAGCGCGGCCTGACGGGCGTCGAGCCCGGCATCGGCGGCGCCGAGCAGCGCTTTCGCCGCGAAGTAAGGATCGATGCCGGAACCGTTCAGGCGTACGGTGATCGCGCCGTCGGGGCGCTGGTAGAGTCCGTTGAGCTGGAGTTCGGCGGCGTCCGCATGCAGCGCGACGCCGCATGCGGCGACACAGCAGGCGACGCACCACCGGCGGCATAGCCGGGCGGTGGCCGCCGCGCGTGCGCGTGCGGCCGGGAAAAGCGCGGGCCGGTTCATGATCTGGAGGCTCCTGCGCGGTGGTCCTGCGCAAATCCCGCCGGGTGCGGTGTTGGCCGCGTCGCGCGCCGGCGGGTGTGTCGAGGTCGCGGCTCAGTGCACCTTGGCGCTGGTGAACGTGAGACTGGTGCCGCCGTTCGCGGTCACGAGCCAGTAGGTCGCGTCGGTGATGACGATGCTGCCGCTGCCTTGCGTGATCGACGGCAGTGCGAAGCCCTTCTTCGGCAGCAGCCACGTCATGTTCGCGAGGCTGGTCGGGTGGCTGGCGGCGAACGTCCAGCCGCTGCCCGTGTCGGTGGCCGACCATGTGACGTTCAGGCGTGCGCGGTCGAAGACCGTGATGTCACTCATCGTGTACCACTTGAACTGACCCGTCAGTTTCAGCGTATTGGCTTGCGAGAAGATCGCAGACAACGTCGACGTGTAGGACGACGCACCGAGCGGGTGCGCGTAGATCAGCCGGCTCGTGCGGTTCGCGACGACGAAGTTCATCAGGGATGCGTACCAGTTGTTCACGTCGCTCGTCGGCACTGCGTACTGCTGGAACTCCTCGAACGTCGCGTACTTGCCGAACGGCATCACCGGGTACGCCCACAGGCCCGGGTTCAGCAGTGCGCCGTTGCGGTATGCGCGGGTCGGCGGCGAGCCGGTGTGGCCGGTGAAGTAGTAGCCGTTGAAGCCGTTGCTTTCGAGCCAGTTGACCGACCAGGTCGGCGTGTTGCCTTCCGGCGCCGCATACTCGACATCGGGCAAGCCCGTCGCGGCCTGAACGGCCTGGTGATTCATCACCAGATACTGCGTGAACGTGCTCGCGTTCGTTTCGCTCGCATTCGCCCCCCAGTAATCGTGGATCCAGCCGCCGTGGCTGCCGACGTGCTGGCCCTTGCTCACGAAATACTTGACGAGACTCTGCGCGGTGGGGTTGTTGGCGAGGTTGATGCCGTTGCCGTCGCCGAATGCCGCTTCGTCGGGGCCGGCCGTGATGACGAGCGAGAACGGCCCGTTGTTCCAGACGCCGAGGCTCTTCAGGTAAAGCGCCGGCTGGATCTGGTCGCCCGCGCAGAAGTGCCAGTTGAATACGAGACCCGCCATTGCCTTCGGCAGCGGCGACAGCGACGCCAGGTTCAGCATCTGCGTGCCGAAATAATGCAGGTAGCCGTGGATCAGCATGCCGTCGGTTTGGCCGTCGAGGTAGGCGAGCGGCAGGTTGACGAACAGCACGCCGCCGTTGCCGTACGTGTTGTAGCCGGACACCAGCCCGAAGGTCGGCGAGGTCAGGATCGTCGTGCCGGTATACGTCCCCTGCGTGACGAAGCTCGGATAAGTGAGAAAACCGTATACGTAGCCGGAGATGCCTTCGAGCGTGTCGGTGGTCGTCGACAGCGTCGACGCGAGCGTGCTGGCCGTCTTGCCGGTCGACGTGCTCAGGAGCGAGTTGGCGGTATACGTCGTGGTCTTCTTCAGCTTGCCGGTGACGGTGCCGGTCAGCTTCGGGGCCGTCTGGTTCAGCACGCCGCTGCCGGTGGGCGGCGTCGTGTACTGGAACCATGCCGAGTGGTTGTAGTTGGCGAGGCCTCCGGGGTTCGACCGGCTGGCGGTCAGAAACTGTGCGCTGCCCGACGTCGAATTCGTCGACGTGCCCGCGGTGCTCGTCGATGCGAGCGCGCTCGCCGTCGTGGTGGACGACGAAGCGGTGGTCCACGCCATCGACTTGCCGGGGGGCACCTGGAGCGTACGCAGCCAGCTGCTCATGCCGGTCACGTTGCCGAGGCCGATCATGTTGCCGCCGTATTGGTCATACAGCACGTAATCCACACCGACCATGCTGCTGAAGCGCGATTTCGGGCTGACGTAGAAGCCGGCCGCATTCAGCACGCCGAAATCGTAGACGAGCATCACCTTGCCGCCGTTCAGCGCATAGTTCTGGATCGCCGTCACGAGCGTGTCGTCGGCCGTCGTATGCACCTGGTCGGGCAGGATCAGGCCCGGATACTGCGACAGCGACGCGCCGGCCGCCATGAACTGGCTGTCGGTCATCACCTTGATCTGCAGCCCTTCCTCCTGGGCACTGTCGAGCCATGCCGACACGCGCGAATCGGGCAGCGTCAGCGTGTCGGGCACCAACAGGAGAAGCTGGTTGCTGGCTGCCCGAGCGCCGCCCGGACTGAATGCGAACGCGAGCGCGAACAGCGCGAGCAGGATCCGCAAGAACTTGCCTGACTTTGCCAACATGGTGTGCTCCTCGCTCAAGGAATGGGGGCGTGCGGCAGCCGGAATGCGGTGTCGCCAGGTCGACCAATCCAGCCCCGTAGGTGTGTGCGGCTGTCCGGTTCGTCGGGTATCGAGCAGTGCGTGTAGACAGCGGCCGGATTGCGCCCATGCGCCGCCCTGCCGCGCTGCCTTCGCCGGTGAGAGGACTCGATGCGACGTATCCAACGAAGCGAACAACGTGCCATTGGCGCAGGAAGCCCGGTTCTGCTGGCTTCCTGCGATAAGGGTCGCGCGGCGCGTTCGGAAACACGGCGGAATCGTTTCATCGCTGATACGGCGCGTTTGGACGCGCTATCGGCAGACGGAATCGCGATCGCGCGTCAGCGCGCCGGGCCAGCTTGCGCAGTAGGTATAGAGCGTCACCAGCAGGCCGATCAGCAGCGGGCCGCCGAGCAGGAAATAGCAGAACGGCAGGAGCAGCAGCGAGCCGTGATGGATGATGGTCGCGTGCAGCAGCATCACGAACGGCAGCGCGAACACGAAGTAGCCGAGCACCAGCAGCGACGCGGCGGTCTTTTGCGGCAGCGAGAAATCGAGCGGGTAGTACAGCGCGGCCATGACCAGCGGGACCAGCGCGATCGCCGCGCCGTGCAGCACGAACATGTCGCGCAGATGCAGTTGCGGGACATACGGGAACGTGCCGGGCGCGAGCCAGAAGTACGCGCAAATCAGCAGTTGGGCGAAGCTCGCGATACGTAACAGATATGCAACAGGCAACCAGTTCGTCCGCCGGATGAAAGATGCGGCGAAGCCGGTCGCACAGAGCGCGGCGGTGGCGGCCAGCAGTGTGTCGCCCGGCATGCGGGCGGCGACGTCGATCGACAGCAGCGGCACGCGCGGCGCATCGGGCGGATAGCCGATCACGATCACATGAAGCGCCGGATCGATCTGCTGCGCGCCCCACGCCATGACCGCGCGCCAGTAGCGCCACGCGAGCGGCAATCCGAACCACAGCGACGCGTACAGCGCGGGCGTCAGCAGCGCGATCGACGAAAGCCAGCGTTGCGGGTACGCGTGGGTGCGCAGCGAACGATCGACGGGAGGACGGACCGGATGCGTGTGCATGGCGCCCGCCCGGTTACCAGCGATAGAAGACGCTGAGCTCGCCGCCGATTCGTGAGTAGTACGGGTTGTGGTAGTAGGCGAATTCGAGTTGCGTCCCCCACTTGCGCGTGAACCAGTAGCGCCATTTCGCGGTGATCTCGTGGCTGCGGAAATCGGCGATCTGCGTGCCGGAACCGGTGACCTGGTACGCTTCGCGGCCGACGCCGCCGCGCAGCACGATCACGCTCTTGCCGACTTCGCCGTAGGTGACGGCGCCGTAGTAGGCGGGCGCTTTCACCGATCCGGGCGAATCGACCGTATAGTTCGCGCCCGCCTCGAAAATCCACTTCGGCAATGCATACCAGATCACGCCGGCGTGATAGAGCTGATCGCGGTGGCCGCTGCGGGTCCATGCGTAGCCGGCGCCGAGCGACACGACCAGCGAACGATCGGACAATAGCTTGCGATTGATCGATACGTCGACGCGCGCACTCGGCAGGATCGTGCCCGACGTGGTGCCGGAAAAGCCGATTCCGCCGAACCAGTCGGGGCCGAGGTCCTGCACGTAGGTCAGCGCGCCGAGCTGCGTGTTCTCGCCGAAGCGGTGCAATTGCGCCAGTTCGCCGAGCACGGTGCGCCCGCCATCCTGATAGACGCCGCGCAGATGGACGCCGTACCAGTCGCCGTAGCCGTGCGTCAGGTGTGCGCTCGAATAGCCGAGCGACAGTTCGGTGTGCGATTCCTGCGGCGCCTGCACATGTGTGACGATTGCATCGGGCAGCGGCGGCCGGTTCGTATCCTCGGGCGTGAACTCGGCGAGCGGCACGCCGTCCGGCAGGCCTTCGGCGTCCACGCGCACGAACATCGATTCGTCGCGCGGCCGTGGCGTGATGACGATGGCGGAGGCCGGAGGTGGTACGGCTGGTTCGGCTGGTTCGGCGGGTACGGCCGGCATGGCGGCGACATCGTCCGGCTGCTCCGCCAGCGCCGCGGGCGCGCCGAAGGCGACGCCGCACAGCATCGCGAGGGTGGCAACCGGCACGCGCGGGCCGCGATGGCTGGGGCGATCGGACATGAGGCGCTCCTTAACGGGACGTGTGGAACCAGCCGCTGCGCCACGCAACGAGATCGCCATGCACGCACGCATGATCGACGACCGAGACGTCGCGCGCGCACGCACTGACCGGATGTCCGGCGACGCCGATGCGCGCACCCGTCAGCCGCAGCAGGCCGCCGGCCGACACGACGCCGTCGATGCAGCTCGCGTTGGCGAGCAACACGTCGTCGCGCGCGAATACCGCGCCGTGCAGCAACGCGTGACGCTCGAGTTCGACGCGATGCGCCTTGACGCTGCCGCGCAGCACGCAGCCTTCGCCGAGGACGAGCGTCCCTTCGACGATCAGGTTGCCTTGCACGACCGTATGCGCGGGCAGGCGAACGTCGCACGGCAGCAGGTAACGACCGTGCAGGAAGCGATGCGGCAGCGATGCGAAGTGGCGGGTGAGCGAGACCGCGCGGCGCGGGGCGGCCGGTGTGTCCGCGGGGCGCGCGCGGGGCGCCGCGCCGAAGACGATCGGCTCGCCATACAGGCACGCGAAGCCGCCGGCGCCGCGCAGGCGCAGCGTGTCGCCGACCACGGCGCCACGGAGCACCGCGTCGTCGACGTCGATCAGCGGCGCATGCGCGAGCGTGCCGATCGTCGCGCCGGCGCGGATGTCGATGTGCTCGTCGGCGAACGCGTAGGCCGCTCGCGCGCCATCGTCGAGCGTGATCGCGCGGCTGGCGTAGAGCACGTCGTCGCGATGCGCGTCGCGTGCGACATGGATCGCCTCGTCATGCTGGACGGCCAGCCCGAGCGCTTGCCAAGGCGGCGCGACGGACGCATCCGCCGGTGGCGTGCCGGCCACGTGCGCGCGCAGCGCGTCGTGCCAGCGCGCGGCGAGCAGCGCCTGATCGACGAACGGCCCGTCGCCGATCGGCAGCGCCGCGACGTCGCTGCGCCGGATCAGTTCATGCAGCATCGGCAGGAACGGCAGGGTGAGCACGCCGGCCACCGGCACCATCACGTTGAAGGTCGTCATCGCTCATCGCTCCGGTTTCAACTGTCGGCGAAAACGCTCGGTCTTGTCCCATTTCAGCTCGCGGCGGAACGCGGCGTCGAGCGCGAGTCCCCAGAGTGCGGAGACGACCGCCGCAATCGTCACGCAAAAGCCGACGACGTTGACCGGCACGAGCCGCAGGCGCGTCGCGCGGCCGTCGAGCCGCGCGGCGACGACGATCTCGAAGAACACGCCGAAGTTGCCGAAGGTGCTGAACGAGAACAGCGCGAACAGCGACAGGAGCAGACCGAGGGTGGTCGAGTTGACGCCGTTGAACAGGTAGAGCGCGAGCGCGGCGCTCCATGCGAGCGCGAGCAGCGCCGGCATCGCGAACACGCCGAGTAGCAGCGCGCCGTCGAGCCGGCAGCGCCGCGAGATCAGCGGATTGCGCAGCACCGGGACCAGATGGCGCAGCATCGTCTGGTTGTGACCCTTCGCCCAGCGCGTCAGTTGCCGGGCGCGGACGGCCCAGCGCTCCGGCACTTCCTCGTAGCATTCGGCGTGGTTCAGGTAGACCGTGCGCCAGTCGCTCAGCAGCAGCCGGTAGGTCATGTCGGTATCTTCGGCGAGCGTGTCGTCGCACCAGCCGCCCACGGCGTCGAGCGCGCCCTTGCGGATGCCGCCGACCGTGCCGCCGTACTGCGGCACCAGGTTGAGATTGTTGCGCGCTTGCTGATTGACCTGGTAGCCGCCCGCGCGCTCGAGATCGAGCAGCCGCGCGAGCAGGTTGCTGTCGGCGTTCTGCGGCACGACGCGGCCCATCACCGCGCCGACTTCCGGATCGAAGAACGGTGCGACCAGTTCCTTCAGCAGCCCCGGACGCGGCAGGTAGTCGGCGTCGAATACCACCATGATGTCGCCGCGGATGAAGCGCAGCGCGTCCTTCAGCGCGGCTGCCTTGCCCGGCTTGCCGGTATCGCGGTGAAACGGCCGGATCAGCTCGGGCGCGAGTGCCCGGACTTCGTCGATCAATGCGCGCGTGTTGTCGGTCGAGCGGTCGTTGACCGGGACGATCGTCAGCCGGTCGCGCGGATAGGTCGTGGCCAGCAGCGCCATCAGGCAGTCGACGATGACGGTTTCCTCGTTGTGGGCGGCGACGAAGACCGTGAGCCGCGGCCAATCGCCGTGGGTCATCGTTCGGTAGGGCGCGCGCTGCGGCTTGAACAGGCGGTCGAGGCTGAATACGTAATGCCGTGCGGCATACCCGCACGTCAGCAGCGTGAACAGCCACAGATACGCGATGCACGGCATCAGCAGCAGTTCGGGGTCGAACGTGATGTCGGGCGTGGCGGCGGACGGCGACGCGAGCGACGCATCGGGATCGGGCGAGGCCGGTGCGGCGGGCGGGAGCGTCGCGCTGTCGAGCGCGGTGCGCTCCATCGCGATCCGGGTGGTTGCGGCGTGGGTGGCGTGTGCGGCGGGCAAGTCGAACCGGGCCGGTTCGGCGATCGCTTGCGATGCGGTGTCGCGCACGATCAGCGAGCAGGCAAGCACGATCAGCAGCAGGATGCCTTGCTCGCAGCGTGACGCCATCCGCGTTTGCTTCATGTTCTGGTCCCCGTGCCCGCAGCGACGACCGATGAGAGCAGAAGGCGCTCCGTGGATCGCGCGGATGTCAATGGGAAGCGGTCGCGCATTCGTCGCACTGGGGCGGTGATCGGTTGCCCCCGGACGGACGCGTGGCGTCGCCTCCCGGCTTCGTTGCTGTGGCGTCCCCATCTGTCTGCTGCGATGCGAGTGCTTCGGGACGCACCCGTCTGACGTTAAGCAAGGCGTGAGCCATCTGCCGCGATGCCCCGCGCAGCAAGGGGTCGCGCGCGGGGAACGGATGCGGCAGGCGTGCAGTCGACGCGTTTTGATTCACCGACGAATCAGCGTGCGCGCGTTGCATCAGCCGCTGGCGGTCGATCGCACGCAGCGAGCAGGTCGCGCGGCGACCGGGTCGTCGTGCCCGTCGACGTCGCCGTGCCGGGTGCGGCTTGGTGCGACTGACCGCCGTGCATCGTGCATCGTGTGCGCGTCAGTCGAGCGGTCTGAACGGGAACCGCCGTCACATGCGACGAATAGACGGGACTCCGATGTATTTTCGGCTTTCGGCTCAGCGTTACACATTCGCAACATTTCCCGCCGCCGCGATTCGTGTGACGCAAGCCCCGTCGGGTGGCGGGAAATCCGGTGCGCGCGACGGTAGTCGACGCTCGGGTGCGTGCCGTGCACTGCACAGACGAAAGTGGCGAATCGAGGCGACGCAAAGCGCGTCGAAAGGTATACGCGATTGGCTTCGTCATGGGCGCTCGACATGCACGTGCGATTCATCGGACGACGTCGTCGGACGGACCGCGCGAGCGTCCGGCCGTTTGTCGTCGTCGTGTCGAAGCGGCGATGCGAGTGTCCGTAGCAGTTGTGAAACATTCCGTAACGCACCGTCCGTACGCGATGGCCGTGCAACGATGCAGGCCGGGATGCGGGCCGGCTGGTTTGAATATTGCTGTAGTGGGAGGACGTGACGCTCGACACGGCGAGGAACGGCTCATGACGTGATCGATTCAATGCAACGGGACGCCGGTAGCACGACGATTCGCGCGGCCCGGACCGCGCGGACGAGGCAGCGCGCTCGCCCCGCAACACCGCCGCGTGTCGATCGCACGCGGGTACGGGATGCGCCGCCCGAATACATGCTTCGCGCCGTGTGCTGGATCGCCGGGCACGAAGCGGCTAAAACGAGGATAACGATGAAGAAGATCTTGCTTGTGTTCGGGACTCGGCCGGAGGCCATCAAGATGGCACCGCTGGTGCGTGCGCTGAAGGTGCAAGCGGACGTCGACGCCCGGGTATGCGTGACCGCGCAGCATCGGGAAATGCTCGACCAGGTGCTGACGCTGTTCGACATCAAGCCCGACTACGATCTCAACCTGATGCGGCAAGGCCAGACGCTGACCGACGTGACGACCGGCATTCTTCAGGCGATCGGCATCGTCTTCGACGAATTTCGGCCGGACGTCGTGCTGGTACACGGCGACACGACGACCACGCTCGCGGTGAGCCTGGCGGCGTTCTATCGTTATCTGCCGGTCGGTCACGTGGAGGCCGGCTTACGCAGCGGCGACATCTGGTCGCCGTGGCCGGAGGAGCTGAATCGCCGCGTGACCGATGCGGTGTCGTCATGGCATTTCGCGCCGACCGGGCTGGCGCGCGACAACCTGCTGAGCGAAGGCGTACCGGGCGGCGCGGTGTCGCTGACCGGCAATACCGTGATCGATGCGTTGCACGAGGTCAAGCGCATGCTCGATCGCACCGCCGCGCTGTCGGACAGGATCGCCGCGTACTTCCCGTTTCTCGAACCGTCGCGGCGCGTCGTGCTGGTCACCGGCCACCGCCGGGAAAGTTTCGGCGAACCGTTCCGGCATTTCTGCGATGCGCTGTGCACGCTGGCGGGCCGCTATCGCGATGCGCAGTTCGTCTATCCGCTGCATCCGAACCCGAACGTGCGGGAGCCGGCGCGCGCGCGGCTCGGCGATATTCCCAATATCTACCTGATCGAGCCGCAGGAATATCTTTCGTTCGTATTCCTGATGTCGAGAGCGCATTTCATCATCACGGATTCGGGCGGCATTCAGGAAGAAGGGCCGGCGCTCGGCAAGCCGGTGCTCGTCACGCGCGAGACGACGGAGCGGCCCGAGGCGATTCAGGCCGGTACCGCGCGGCTCGTCGGCACCGATCGGGACAGGATCGTCTGGGAGGCGTCGCGGCTGTTCGATAGCGAGAGCGCATACGAGGAAATGTCGCGTGCGAGCAATCCATACGGCGACGGCCATGCGAGCGAGCGGATCGTTCATGCGCTGATGCGCACGCCCGGGGCGCCCACGAAGACGACGAGTTTCTCGATGGGCGCCACGGAGATGCCGTTCAACGCGCTCACGCTCGGGCTGCAGGCGTTGCGGTCGCCGTGACGCGGAGCGCGCGGTAGCCCGCTCCGGCGCGTTCGGCGTGAACGTCGGGCATCCGGTCCGGCCGCAAGGTCGGGCGATGCTCGCACGTGACGACCCGAAGCGCATTTCCCCGACGCATTCAAAGTCATGCCACCGACACGTCCCGTTCCGGGGCGTGCTTTCTCCCCGTTTGCCCGAAACGCCCGAATCGCGCCGATCCGACGCCGAATCCGAAATGGTTCGATAATGCGGACGGCGATCCATGCGGACGAACGGCTGACCGGAGCGAGATTGAAAGGTTGCGCAGGCAACCGGCCGACAGCGGCGTTCGCGGCATCTGCCCGACCGTGCCTGCACGCGACACGGTCGACGAAACGGCGCCACGCCTGCCTGATCGTCCGGAACGTGAGCCGCGCCGTTCGAATCCCCACCCGATGCCTGCCCGGCGGGCATCGCAACCAGGAGGTGAACGATGATCACGCTGACCGTCAACGGTAGCGAGCAGCACTTCGACGGCAATCCCGACATGCCGTTGCTCTGGTATCTGCGCGATGTGCTCGGCCACACCGGCACCAAGTTCGGCTGCGGGATGGCGCTGTGCGGTGCGTGCACCGTGCATCTCGACGGCGTGGCGATCCGGTCGTGCATCACGCCGGTCGCGGCGGCGTCGGGCAAGCGCGTGACGACGATCGAGGGGCTGTCGACGGACCTCACGCATCCGCTGCAGCAGGCGTGGCAGGAGTTGAACGTCGCGCAATGCGGCTACTGCCAGTCCGGGCAGATCATGCAGGCCGCGTCGCTGCTGAAGACGAATCCTCATCCGACCGACGCAGACATCGACGACGCGATGTCCGGCAACATCTGCCGCTGCGGCACCTATACGCGCATTCGCGCGGCGATCAGGCTTGCCGTGCGCCGAGGGGGTGACGCATGAGCGCGCCCGAACTCTCCGTCCGCAACGAAAGCCGTCGCGCGCTGCTGCTCGGTTTCGCGTCCGGCGGGCTGTTGCTCGCGTTCGGCGTGCCGTCGCTCGCCCACGCGGCTGCCCCGGTGCAGCCACCCGTCAGCGCGAATCCGCAGTATGGCGGCGCGGGGATGCCGCACGGGTTGCGCGACGATCCGAACCTGTTCGTTGCGATCGCAACGGACGGCACCGTCACGGTGACCTGCATCCGCTCCGAGATGGGACAGGGCGTGCGCACGAGCGTCGCGCTCGTGGTGGCCGACGAGCTGGGCGCGGACTGGGCGCGCGTGAAGGTCGCGCAAGCGGTCGGCGACGAGCCGCGCTACGGCAACCAGAACACCGATGGATCGCGCAGCCTGCGCCAGAGCTTCGCCGCGCTGCGCCGCGCGGGCGCGGCCGCACGCACGATGCTCGCGCAGGCGGCGGCTGCCGTGTGGGGCGTCGACGTGGGTCGGGTGAAGGTGACAGTGCACGAGGTCGTCGATACCGGCAGCGGGCGCAAGCTCGGCTTCGGCGAGCTGTCGGCGAAAGCGGCCGCGCTGCCGGTGCCGGATACGAAGACGCTCGCGTTGAAGGCGCCGGCCGAGTTCCGCTATATCGGCAAGGGCAAGACGGCGTTGATCGACGGACGCGACATCGTCGGCGGCCGTGCGCGGTACGGGATCGATACGCGGCTCGACGGCATGCTGTATGCAGTCGTCGCGCGACCGCCGGCCTACGGCGACACGGTCGGGTCGTTCGACGCATCGGCCGCCGAGAAGCTGCCGGGTGTCGTCAAGGTCGTGCAGCTGGCGTCGGCGCCGCTGCCGTCCGGTTTTCAGCCGCTCGGCGGGGTGGCCGTCATTGCGCGCGATACGTGGACGGCCATCCAGGCACGCGCGCAGTTGAAGATCGACTGGAAGCGCGGGCAGCATGCGGACTACGACTCGGCTGCGTATCGCAAGACGCTCGAAGCGGCCGCCGCGCAGCCGGGCGACGTGATCCGCGACGACGGCGACGCGGCCGCCGCGCTTGCCGGCGCCGCGAAACGCGTGCGTGCGACGTACTACGTTCCGCATCTCGCGCACGCGACGATGGAGCCGCCCGCGGCCGTCGCGCGGGTGGCCGACGGCCGCTGCGAAGTGTGGACCTGCACGCAGGCGCCGCAGACCGCGCGCGACGAGGTCGCGAAGGCGCTCGCGTTGCCGACCGAGCGCGTGACGGTCAACGTGACGCTGCTCGGCGGCGGCTTCGGCCGCAAGTCGAAGCCCGATTACGTGGTGGAAGCCGCGCTGCTGTCGAAGGCGGTCGGCGCGCCCGTGAAGCTGACGTTCACGCGCGAGGACGACATCGCGCACGACTACTTTCACGCGGTGTCGCTCGAAGCGTTCGACGGCGGGATCGATGCGTCGGGCAAGGTGATCGCGTGGCGGCATCGCACGGTCGCGCCGTCGATCCAGTCGACGTTCCGGGCCGGCGTCGTGCACGAGCAGCCGGGCGAGCTCGCGCAAGGCATCGCGGATCTGCCGTTCGCGATTCCGAACGTGCGGATCGAGAATCCGGCCGCGGAAGCGCACACGCGGATCGGCTGGTTCCGCTCGGTGTACAACATCCCGCATGCGTTCGGCATCCAGAGTTTCGTGTCGGAGCTCGCGCATGCCGCCGGTCGCGATCCGAAGGATTTCCTGCTCGAACTGATCGGGCCTGCGCGGCGTTTCGAGCCGCACATCACGGTGAAGAACGTGAACTACGGCGAGGATCCCGCGCTGTATCCGGTCGATACCGGGCGCCTGCGGCGCGTGGTCGAGACGGTCGCGCGCGAAGCCGGGTGGGGGCGCAAGCTCCCGAAGGGGCACGGGCTCGGGATCGCCGCGCATCGCAGCTTCGTGTCGTATACGGCCGTGGTGTGCGAGGTGCAGGTCGGTGCGGACGGCAGGATTTCGGTGCCGCGCGTCGACATCGCGATCGACTGCGGGCCGCAGGTCAATCCTGAACGGGTACGCTCGCAGCTCGAGGGCGCCGTCGTGATGGGGCTCGGCATCGCGCTGCACGGCGAGATCACGTTCAAGGACGGCCGTCCGGAGCAGAGCAACTTCAACGGCTTCCAGGTGCTGAGAATGAACGAGGCGCCGCGCGACATCCGCGTGCATCTCGTCGCGCCGGACGATTTCGCGACGCCGCTCGGCGGGGTCGGCGAGCCGGGCCTGCCGCCCGTTGCGCCGGCGCTGACCAACGCGATCTTCGCGGCGACCGGCACGCGCATCCGCAGCCTGCCGATTGCCGATCAGCTCGCGAAACCGCAGGCGGGTTGACGCGGTAACCGTCCCGCGCCGGGCCGCATCGTGCGGCCCGGCCCCCTCTCGACGCCCTGAACACCGGACCCATGATTCGTGTGAACCGGCCCTGACGCACGACGTTGTCGTTTGCGAACGACCGTGCTAAATTCCTGCCAGCACTTGCAGTCACGCAACCCTACATTCGGCTGACATGGCCGGTAGCCCGGGAGGCAGCACGATGAGTCTGTTGATGTCGCGACGCGATCTCGCGTTCCTGCTGTATGACTGGCTCGACGCCGAGGCGCTCGCCGCGCTGCCGCGCTACGCGGAGCACGGTCGCGAGACTTTCGATGCGGTGCTCGACACCAGCGAGCGGATTGCCGAAGACCTGTTCGCACCGCACGCGGCGCGCGGCGACCGCGAGGAGCCGCGGTTCGACGGCGAACGCGTGACGCTGATCCCGGAGGTCGAACCGGCCGTGCGCGCGTTCGCGGACGCCGGGCTGATCGCCGCGGGTCACGACGAAGCGCTCGGCGGCATGCGTTTGCCGAAACTGGTCGAAGCCGCGTCGTTCCTGTTCTTCCAGGCCGCGAACATCGCGACGGCCGCGTATCCGTTTCTGACCGTCGCCAATGCGAACCTGCTCGTCGCGCACGGCAGTGCCGCGCAGATCGACGCGTTCGCCCGCCCGGAGCTGGAAGGGCGTTTCCTCGGCACGATGTGTCTATCCGAACCGCAAGCCGGTTCGTCGCTGTCCGACATTGCGACGCGCGCCGATTTCGAACGCGATTCGCCGCTCGGCGCACGCTATCGGCTGACCGGCAACAAGATGTGGATTTCCGGCGGCGAGCACGAGCTGGCGGAGAACATCGTCCACCTCGTGCTCGCGAAGATTCCCGACGAACACGGCCGGTTGCCGCCCGGCACGCGCGGCATCTCGCTGTTCATCGTGCCGAAGTTCCTGACCGGCGCCGATGCCGACGCGAACGGCGAGCACAACGACGTCGTGCTCGCGGGGCTGAACCACAAGATGGGCTATCGCGGCACGACCAATTGCCTGCTGAATTTCGGCGAAGGGACGCGTTATCGGCCGCAAGGGCGTGCGGGCGCGATCGGCTACCTGGTCGGCCAGCCGAATCAAGGTCTGGCGTACATGTTCCACATGATGAACGAAGCGCGCATCGGGGTCGGCGCGGGCGCGGTGGCGCTCGGCTATACCGGTTATCTGCACGCGCTCGACTACGCGCGCAACCGTCCGCAAGGGCGCCCGCTCGGGCCTCGCGGCAAGGATGCGGCCGCGCCGCAAACGCCGATCGTCGACCATCCGGACGTGCGGCGCATGCTGCTCGCGCAGAAGGCTTACGTCGAAGGCGGTCTCGCGCTGATCCTGTATTGCGCGAGGCAGGTCGACGAAGCGCGCGCGCACGACGATGCGGCGGTGCGCGTCGATGCCGCGCGCCTGCTCGACATCCTGACGCCGATCGCGAAGAGCTGGCCGTCGCAGTGGTGTCTTGCCGCGAACGATCTCGCGATCCAGGTGCACGGCGGGTATGGCTACACGCGCGACTACGCGGTCGAACGGCTCTATCGCGACAATCGTCTGAATCCGATTCACGAAGGCACGCACGGGATCCAGGCGCTCGACCTGCTGGGCCGCAAGGTGAGTCAGGACGACGGCGCGTCGCTGCGCGCGCTCGATGTGCGGATCGGCGCGACCGTCGAGCGCGCGCGAGCGCTGGCTGCCGGCACGCGCGAGCAGGCCGATGCATTGGCCCGCCGTTGGACGAGGCTGTGCGACGTGACGCGCCAGTTGAGCGCGATCGGCGATCCGCAGACGCGGCTGGCGAACGCGAGCGTCTATCTCGAAGCGTTCGGCCATCTCGTCGTCGCATGGCTGTGGCTCGACGTGACGCTCGCCGCGCACGGGCACGACGGCGATTTCCACGACGGCAAGCGGGCGGCGGCCCGTTACTTTTTCCGCTGGGAACTGCCGAAGGTGGATGCGCAGCTCGACCTGCTGTCGAGCGTCGACACGACGACGCTCGACATGCGCGACGCGTGGTTCTGAACGTGGTTTCAACGATATTCCGGAATACCGACGATCTTGCCGATGCCGATGGCCATCGCATGCGCGTCGTGAACCGGCCGCGCGGGGGTATCCCACCCACCGCACCGATGCGCGGCCACGCCGCGCAAGGAGACAGAAGCACATGAAAGCCCTGTTGTGTACCGCATTCGGCCCGATCGATCGCTTGCGCATCGAGGACGTCGCGATTCCCGAACCGGCTGCCGGGCAGGTCCGGATCCGGGTGAAGGCGGCATCGCTCAATTTTCCCGACGCGTTGATCGTCCAGGGGCTGTATCAGGTGAAACCGGCGCTGCCGTTTTCGCCGGGCGCCGAGTTTGCCGGCGTGATCGACGCGGTCGGCGAGGGCGTCACCGCGTGGCGACCCGGCGATTCGGTGATGGCGTTTACCGGACACGGCGGGTTCGCGGAGCAGTGCGTGGCCGATGCGCACCAGCTCGCCGCGCTGCCGCCGGGCATGACGTTCGAGCAGGGCGCGGCGCTCGTGCTCGCCTACGGCACGTCGCTGCACGCATTGCAGCAGCGCGCGCGCCTGCAGGCGGGCGAGACGCTGCTCGTGCTGGGCGCGGCCGGCGGCGTCGGGATCGCCGCGATCGAGATCGCGAAAGCGCTCGGCGCACGCGTGATCGCGGCCGCGTCGAGCGCGGACAAACTCGCGCTGTGCCGCGAAGCGGGCGCCGACGAGACGATCGACTATGCGACCGAGGACCTGCGCCGCCGCGTCGACGAGCTGACCGGCGGGCGCGGCGCCGACGTCGTCTACGATCCGGTGGGCGGCGCGAGCAGCGAAGCGGCGCTGCGCGCGACCGCGTGGCGCGGTCGGTTCCTCGTGGTCGGCTTCGCGGCCGGCGAGATCCCGAAGATCGCCCTGAACCTCGCGCTGCTGAAGGAGCGCGACATTCTCGGCGTGTTCTGGGGCGATGCGGTGCGGCGCGATCCGGCGCAGCATGCCGCGAACATGCGGCTGCTCGCCGAATGGTTCGCGGCCGGCAAGGTGCGGCCCGCGATCACCGAGCGCGTGTCGCTGGCCGGCGCGGCCGACGCGATCGCGCGGATGGCGAACCGGCAGGTGAAGGGCAAGGTGGTGATTTTCCCGGACGCGTGATCCGGTTTCGCCGCGCGGCGATTCAACGCAGTCCGCGCGGCGGATGCTTCGCGAACGCGGGCGCGGCGCGACCTGTTGTAAAGAGCCGCGACCCGGTTTCCGTTCCGTCCAACCTCGATGCTGGAGACTTCGATGACACACGCCCCGCTGCATCTTCATCCCGCTGTCGCGAAATCGCTCGATACATGGCATGCGATGGTCGAGCGCAAGGATTTCGGCGCGCTGGACTCGATCGTCCATCCGGACGCCGTGTTCCGTTCGCCGATGGCGTTCAAGCCGTACGGGCCGGCGCCTGCGCTGCTGATGGCGCTGCGCACGGTGATCACGATTCTCGAGAACTTCACTTATCACCGCCAGTTCGTGACCGACGACGGCAAGAACGTCGTGCTGGAGTTCGGCGCGACCGTCGGCGACAAGGCGTTGAGGGGAATCGACATGATTCGCTTCGACGACGACGGCCGGATCGTCGAGTTCGAGGTCATGATCCGGCCGTTCAATGCGCTGCAGGCGCTCGGCGCGGAAATGGGCGCGCGGCTCGGGCAGCAGTTGCCGGCGTTCAAGACCGGCGGTTGAGCGGCGCGGCGGTGGCCGCGCAGGCTTTCGAAGGCAGTCTTCACCGCGGTACGCGCTACGGTGCGTTCGTGATCGGTTGCGCCGGCAACTTTCTTCGTCACGCCGTGCCGGATCATGCGGCACCCTGCGCGCGATTCAGCACGAAGTCGTAGTCGAGCGTGTAGAACGGCGTGTCCATGTAACGAAGAACCGTTTCTGCAGCAGTTCGCGAACGATACGCAGGCCGAAGTGAAGCGCGGAGCACGCGGCTTTCGCTGGCAAACGGTCGCGATCGGTCCGCGATTACGCGACAGAGGGAGCCGGCGTCGAGCGCGGTCGTGACGTACCCACACGAGTACGCGATGCGCAACCGGCCGCAGGGCGAGAACCCAAGCTGTCAAAATCCTGACGGATCAAGTTGATATATTGTATCATCTGACGTTTTCGTCGCCGGCCGGCCGGGTTGTCCGGGTCGGCCGCGTGCGACGACAGCTACGAAGATCGATACGACGTGACGAGAATCGGACACACCGCGGCGCACGTGGAGCGGCGCCATGCCGCGACGCGCCGGCACACGGGCGCCTCGCGCGCACGCGCGGCACGCAGTTGCACGACCTTGCTGGGCTGCGCGATGGCCGCCACCGGCGCGTTGGCCGCCGAAGCCGCCGCAGTGGCGCCGGACGACCGGCATGCGCTGCCGGCGATCAGCGTCACCGCGTCGTCCGCGCCGTCCGACCCGCTGACGCAACCGCTCGAAACGGGCTCGCGGCTCGGGCTTGCCAGCCTCGACACGCCCGCAAGCGTCGAAACCGTCACGGCCGACACGATCGCAGCACGCGGCGATCGCACGGTGCTCGACGCGCTCACGCGCACGGCCGGCTTTTCGAGCGCGATCGCGCCGGGCACCGGCGGCACCGCGTCGAGCGTGCGCGGCTTCAGCGGGCAGGAGTCGGTGATGATGCTGCTCGACGGCGTCCGGTTGATGCCGGCGGCCGGCACGATCACGTTTCCGTTCGACACGTGGTCGGTCGCGCGCATCGAGGTACTGCGCGGCCCGGCATCGGTACTGTACGGCGAAGGGGCGATCGGCGGTGTCGTCAACGTGGTGCCGAAGCGGCCGCAGCGCACGCGCGAGACGACGCTGCAGGCGGGCGTCGGCCCCGACGGCGCGAAGCGCTTCGCGTTCGATACGACGGGCGCGCTCGGCCCGCGGCTGTCGTACCGCTTCTACGCGAGCGATGCGCGCGCGAACGGTCTCGCCGAGCGGGCCGATACGCATACGACGGCCGTCGGCGGCGCGCTGACGCTCGACGTGAGCCCGCAGCTTGCGCTGACGCTCGACCACGACTACGGAAGGCAGATGCCGGCGACGTACTATGGCGTGCCGGCGCCGAGCGGCGTGCTCGATCCGTCGCTGCGCAAGCTGAACTACACGGTCGGCGACGCGACGATTTCGTACCACGACCAGTGGACGCGCCTGTCGGCCCGCTACCGGCCGGCGGTCGGCGTGACGATCGACAACCAGCTTTACTATCTGACGTCCAACCGCCATTGGCGCAACGCCGAATCGTACGTGCTCGACCCGGCGTCCGGGCGCGTCACGCGTGGCGACTATCTCGACATCGGGCACCATCAGCGGCAGATCGGCGACCGGCTGAGCGCGCGCGTCGACGGGATGCTGTTCGGTCGCGCAAACCGCTTCGTCGTCGGCACGGAATTCAGCCAGATTACGTTCAGCGGTACCAACAATTCACCGTACGGCGGCGAAACGACCGTGCCGGCGCACGGCTTCGATCCCGGCGTCTTCACGAGTCCCGACCCGACCGTGCCGCAGTTCAGCACGCGCGCGCGGCAGGCGGCGGTATTCGCGGAGAACCGGCTCGAAGTGCTGCCGCGGCTCGCGTGGGTGAGCGGCCTGCGCTACGACCACATCGCGTTCAGCCGCGAACAGGCGGCAACCGGCGCGGGCTTCGACAAGCGGTTCGCGAACGTCGGCTGGCGTACCGGTCTCGTGTTCGACATCGCGCCGACGTTCAGCGCGTATGCGCAGTACACGACGGGTGCGGAGGGCGTCGGCTCGCTCGTGACGCTGTCCGCTTCGCAGATGCATTACCGGCTCGCGACCGGCGAGCAGTGGGAAGCCGGGCTCAAGCAGACGCTGCTCGACGGTCGCGCGTACTGGACGGTCGCGGTGTACGACATCACGAAGCGCAATCTGCTCAGCACCGATCCGTTCAATCCGGCCCTGCGCCAGCAGGTCGGCCGGCAGTCGTCGCGCGGCGTCGAGCTGACCGGCGGCGCGCGGCTGCCGCACGGCTGGACGATCGATGCGAACGTTGCGCTGCTGCATGCGCGCTACGACGCATTCAACCAGACCGTCGGCGGCGCGACGGTGTCGCGGGCCGGCAACGTGCCGTCCGGCGTGCCGCAGCAGACCGCGAACCTGTGGCTCGGCTGGGCGTTCGCCGAGCGCTGGCACGCGAATGCGGGCGTGCGTTACGTCGGTGCGACCTACGGCGACGACGCGAATCGCGTGCAGGTGCCGTCGTACACCGTGTTCGATGCGTCGCTGCGCTGGCAGCCGACGTCGCGCACCGCGCTCGCGCTGTATCTGCGCAATCTCGCGAACCGCACGTACGCGGTGACGACGTCGAATGGCGGCGAGCAATGGCTGCTCGGTCCGTCGCGCGCGGCGGAGCTCGTCGCGACGATGCGCTTCTGAAGCGGCACGACATGCGCCCCGTCACTCACATGCTCGACATCGAACGCGTGCGCTGGTCTCCCGGCGGCGCGGTCGACGTGCTCGATTCGGTGACGCTGACGGTCGCCGAAGGCGAGTTCGTCGGGCTGGTCGGCCCGAACGGCAGCGGCAAGACGAGCCTGCTGCGCTGCGTGTTCCGCTACGCGCGGCCCGACGCGGGCCGCGTCGCGCTCGACGCGCAGGACGTGTGGCGCATGCGGCCGCGTGCGCTCGCGCAGCGCATCGCGGTGCTGCAGCAGGAAACGCCGGACGATTTCGGGCTGACGGTCGACGAGCTGGTCGGCATGGGTCGCACGCCGCACAAGCGGCCGTTCGATGCGGAGTCGGCCGACGATCGGCGGATCGTCGAAGCGTCGCTGCACGCTGTCGGTCTCGTCGAGCGCCGCGCACAGCGCTTCGCGTCGCTGTCGGGCGGCGAGAAGCAGCGCGCGCTGCTGGCCCGCGCGCTCGCGCAGCAGCCCGACCTGCTGTTGCTCGACGAACCGACCAACCATCTCGACCTGCGTCACCAGCTCGAACTGCTCGCGCGCGTGCGCCGCCTCGGCATCGCGACGCTCGCGACGATTCACGACCTCAATCTCGCGGCCGCGTATTGCGACCGGCTCCATGTACTCGCGCACGGCCGCGTCGTCGCGTCCGGCGTGCCGGACGAGGTGTTGACCGCAGCGCTGCTGCGCGACGTGTTCGGCGTCGCCGCGCTGGTCGATCGCCATCCCGTCACGGGCCGCCCGCGCATCACGCCGCTTCACCCGGAATGACCGCCATGCCGTTTCCTGTTCCGTCCTTCGTCTCCCGCCGGTTCGTCGCCGCTGCCGTGCTCGGCTGCGCGGCCGTTCACGCGGCGGCCTATCCCGTCACCGTACGCAGTTGCGATCGCGACGTGACGTTCGAGCGCGCGCCGACGCGCGCGGTGAGCAACGACGTGAACCTGACCGAGATGATGCTCGTGCTCGGCCTGAAGGACCGGCTCGTCGGCTATACGGGCATCGGCGGCTGGAAGACGGGCACCGCGCGCGTACGCGACGCATTGCGCGGCGTGGCCGAACTGGCGAGCCAGTATCCGTCGCTGGAAGTGCTGGCCGCTGCGCGTGCCGATTTCTATCTCGCGGGCTGGAACTACGGGATGCATGTCGGCGGGCCGGTGACGCCGGCGACGCTCGCGCCGTTCGGCATCCGCACGTACGAACTGACCGAATCGTGTTCGCACGTGATGAAGCAGTCGGCCGCATCGTTCGACGACGTGTTCCGCGACCTGAACAATCTCGGCCGGATCTTCGGCGTCGAGGCGCGCGCCGCGCAAGTCGTCGCCGCGATGCGCGCGCGGCTCGCGGCGGTGTCGCGCACGATCGGTCGCCCGGCGCCGTTGCGCGTGTTCGTTTACGACAGCGGCACCGACAAGCCGATGACGGCGGGCGGGCTCGCGATGCCGACCGCGTTGCTCGCGGCGGCGGGCGCGCGCAACGTGATGGCCGACGTGCCGCGCAGCTGGACGCAGGTGAGTTGGGAAAGCGTGGTCGCGCGCGACCCGCAGGTGATCGTGATCGTCGACTATTCGGCGATCACGGCCGCGCAGAAGCAGCAGTTCCTGACGAGCCAGCCGGCGCTCGCACGCGTGGCCGCGATTCGCGACCGGCGTTTCGTCGTGATTCCGTACGATGCCGCGACGCCAGGCCCCGAGAACGTCGCGGCCGTCGAGACGCTCGCCCGCGCGCTGTATCCGGCCGCATTTGCCGGGGCGGCACGGTGAGCGTGCGCGGGCAGGCGGCGCGGCCCGGCATGCGGGTGGTGCTGCCGGGGCTGGCCGTACTGCTGATCGTGTCGATCGTCGTGTCGGCCGCGTTCGGCCCCGCGCCGATCGCGATGCCGGCCGCGGTGCGGATCGTCGCCGCGCACGTCGCGTCGGCGTTCGGCGGCGCCGACGCGTTCGCGGCGGGCGCGGGCGACGACAGCATCGTCTGGCTGATCCGGATGCCGCGTGCGCTGCTGGCCGCGATCGTCGGCGCGACGCTGGCGGCGGTCGGCGTCGCGTTGCAGGCAGCGACCGCGAACCGCCTGGCCGATCCGCACCTGCTCGGCGTGAGCGCGGGCGCGATGCTCGGCGCGATCGCGGTCACGGTGGTGGCCGGCGCGGCGTTCGGCCCGTTCACGCTGTCGGCCGCCGCTTTCGCGGGCGCGCTCGGGGCCACCGCCTGCGTGGTCGCGCTCGCTTACCGGGGCGGCCGGCTCGAATCGGACCGGCTGCTGCTCGCGGGCGTATCGGTGTCGTTCATGATGGCCGCGTTCGGCAACCTGCTGCTGTACCTCGGCGATCAACGGGCCGCGTCGTCGGTGCTGTTCTGGATGCTCGGCGGGGTCGGGCTCGCGCGCTGGGACTTGCTGCCGGTGCCGGCCGTGTGCGCGGTGCTCGCCGGCGGCGCGCTCCATGCGCGTCGGCGCGAACTGAACGCGCTGATGTCGGGCGATGTCGCCGCCGCGTCGCTCGGCGTGCCGAGCGCCAGGATGCGGCGCGAAGTGTTCGTCGTCGCGTCGTTCGCGACGGGCGCGATGGTCGCGGTGAGCGGCGCGATCGGCTTCGTCGGGCTCGTGACACCGCATCTGTGCCGTCGCGTCGTCGGGGCCGAGCACGGCCGGCTGCTGCCGGTCGCCGCGCTGGCCGGCGCGATCCTGCTCGTGTGGGCCGATGTCGCCGCGCGCACGCTCGCGGCGCCCGAGGATCTGCCGATCGGCATCGTGACCGCGCTGTTCGGCAGCCTGTTCTTCGTCGCGCTGCTGCGGCGGCGCTGAACGCGGGCGCTGTCAGGCGAGGGCGGGCCGAGTTCCGTGGTTCGTCTTCATCGAAACGGGATGACCGTGCCCGTGCCGTGGCGGCCGCGCCTATCGGCGTGCGGGTTCGCAGCGTCGAACAGGCTGTCCGGCAGCGCACGCAGGGGCAGCGTGATCACGAAGCGTGCGCCGCCGAGCGGCGAATCCTCGAGCCGCACGTCGCCGCCGTGCACCTGCGCGACGCGTCGCACGATCGCGAGCCCGAGCCCGAAGCCGCCGGTCTGCCGGTCGCGGCTCGAGTCGAGCCGCTGGAACGGTTCGAACACGCGGGCGCGCTCGGCGGCCGGGATGCCCGGCCCGTCGTCGTCGACGCTCAGCACGAGCGCACCGGACCGATCTCGCGTGGCGGCCAGCACGACCTTGCGCGACGCATAGCGGGCGCCGTTGCGGATCAGGTTCAGCAGGGCACGGGCGACGAGCTTCGGATCGCAGACGTGGGTCGCGGGCGCGTCGAGCGTCGACACGTCGAGCGCGATGCCGCGATCGGCGATGTCGTCCGCGACGTTGCCGGCGACGCTGTCGAGCAGCGCGTCGACGACGACCTCCATCGGCGCGAGTTCGCTCGCGCCCTGTTCGAGCCGGCCGATCGTCAGCAATTCGGTGACGAGCTCGTCGAGTTCGCGCACGTCGCGCCGCAGCGCGTCGCGGCGCTCGCGCATCCGGCCGGTTTCGTCGGGATCGGCGAGCAGCGCGAGCCCGAATTCGAGCCGGGCGAGCGGCGTTTTCAGTTCATGCGAGATGCCGTGCATCATTTCGCGCTGCTGCTTGATCGACGCCTCGATGCGCGCGGCCATGTCGTTGAACTGCTGAGACAGCTCGTAGATGTTCGACTTGCCCGACAGTTTCACGCGCGTCGACAGCATCCCGGCGCCGAATGCGCGCGCGGCGTCCTGCAGCCGGCGAATGTCGCGCCAGTGATGGTGAATCCACAGCACCACCGCGAACAGCGTCGCGAGCGCGAGCAGCATGTACGCATAGATGCGGATGTCGAGGTCCGCCGCCTCGATCGGCCGCGCATGCAGCACCGAGCCGTCCGCAAGCGGCATGTAGTAGTCCTTGCCGTCGTAGCTGATCGCGATCCTGCCGGCATCGAGATCGCGCAGCGGCGCGCCGCTCAGTCGCGCACGCGCGTCGGCCATCGACATGAACCCGAACCCTTCGCGGCCGTGCAGCGCCAATTCGCGCAACGCGAGCTCGCGCTGCGCGCCCGGATGGCGCTCGAGGTAATCGTTCAGCACGAACGCGTAGGTCGTCAGCGAGTCGCGCTGCGCCTGCGCGACGCGCTCGTAGAAGATCCGGTCGAACGACAGCTGGATGAAGACGATCGACGCGCCGACGCACAGGATCACGACGAGGTACAACCGGAGCAACGGGCGCAGCATTTACTCGTCCCACGCAGAAGGGCTGAACAGGTAGCCGCGGCCCCAGATCGTCTTGATCTTGTGCGGCTCCGATGACGCATCCTCGAAGCGGCGGCGCAGCTTCGAGATGCCGGAATCGACCGAGCGGTCGAGCCCGTCGAATTCGATGCCGCGCAACTGCTTGAGGATGTCGTCGCGGCTCAGCACGGTGCCGGCCGCGCGCGCGAGGATCAGCAGCAGGTTGAATTCGGCGGTCTTCAACTCGACCGGCTCGCCGCGCCACGTGACGGTGCGGTTCGGCGGCGAGATCGTCAGTTCGCCGAATACGAGCGCGTCGGGCGCGACGGCGCTCGCTTCCGCCGCGGCCGGCTGCGCGCGGCGCAACAGCGCACGGGCGCGCGCGACGAGCACGCGCGGCTCGATCGGTTTCGTCACGTAGTCGTCGGCGCCGGTCTCGAGCCCGGCGACCTGGTCGTACACGTCCGCGCGCGCGGTCAGGATCAGCACGGGGACGTTGGTGAACGCGCGGATGCGCCGGCAGACTTCCATGCCGTCGAGATTCGGCAGCATCAGGTCGAGTATCACGAGGGCCGGCTGGTGCTCGCGCACCGCGGCGACGGCGAGGTCGCCGCGCCGCACGACCGTCACCGCGAATTCATAGCCGTCGAGGTATTCGCGGACGAGCTGCGCGAGGCGATCGTCGTCCTCGATCAGCAGCACACGGTATTTGAGCGGAACTTCGTTCATGGTCTCCTCAGGATGCACGCGCCATCTCGTTCCCGGCAGACCGATGCGCGGCGGCACGTGAATTCTATCCGGCGGACCGGCTGCCGGGGCAGCGGGGCGACAATCTCGAACAATCGAACACAATTGCGCACAGATTCTCCGCACATTCAGGACAGTCTCGGCGCAGGGCGGCCCCTAGACTGCGGGCTTCGTCACTCGGATCTCGATATTGTGCGCCCATCCCTTCGCCGCTACCGCTATTGCATGCCGCTCGCCGGCCTGACCCTCGCCGCCGCCGCCCACGCGGAAAACCAGTATTCGTTGTCGCTCGGCGGCGGATTCGCACCGCGCTATCAGGGCAGCAACCAGTATCGCGGCGTCGTCGCGCCGTCGTTTTCCGCCACGTTCGGCAACGGCTTCTTCGTCGACGGCACGCAGGGCGCCGGCTACCGGCTGAACCTGCCGCACGGTGCGTTCGTGTCGGCGGCGGTGAGCTACGACGCGGGCCGCGCGGACGAGAACCGCTTCGACCTGCCGGGCTCCGACTACCTGAAGGGGATGGGCCGGATTCCCGGCTCGGTGCTCGTCGGCGTGCGCGCCGGCGTGTCGCTCTTCGATGCGGCGGAACTGAGCATCACGGTCGATACGCCCGTGACTCACACGTCGCGCGGCGTGTCGGGGCACGTGGATCTCGCGGTGCCGGTACTCAAGACGTCGCAGCACGAGATCGTCGTGACGGGCACCGTGCACGCGGGCTCGGGACGCTACCTGCAGACCTTCTACGGCGTGACCGACGCGCAGTCGATGACGAGCCGGTTCCGGCCGTATTCAGTGAGCGGCGGGATCGACAGCGCGGCGATGGCGGTGGCGTGGAACTGGACGCTGTCGCGGCACTGGTCGGTGCTCGCGACCGGCGGCGTGACGCGCCTGCTCGGCCGCGCCGGCGACAGCCCGATCGTGCAGTCGCGCAACAACTACTACGGCATCGCGGGCGTGACGTACAAGTTCTGAGCGCATTGCCGACGCGGGCCGGTGCACGCCGGTGCGCCCGGTGCGTCGGCGTCGCGCCGTCGCTGCGAGCCGCGTGCGGTAACATGCGGGCGGGTTCGGCGTCAGGCCGGCCCTGCGACGCCGGTGCGCCGAGGCGGCTCGGCCGGGTCGCGAAAGGCCGCCGTTCGCCGACCGGCTCCATCGGGAAACGGCCGGCAGCGTGCGGAACCGATCACGCATGCGATGCCCGGTCGTGCGCGAATGCCGCCACGGACTGCCGGGCCGCGACAGGGAGAAACCGATGAAGAACACGATCGCGATGCTCGTTGCACTCGTTGCGAGCGCAACCGTTGCAGGATGTGCGGACATGGAAACGAAGCACCCCAACGCCACCGCCGGCGGCGCGGCCAGACCCCCTCTGGAGCCGGGTGCCGCGCAGGTATGCAAGGCGAATGCCGCGCCGGACGATGCGCTGGTCGGCAAGACCGAGACCGATGCGACCGCGTTGCTCGACGGCTGCCTGTGGCGCGTGCTCGAGCGTGACGGGAAGTCGCTGCCGGGCACGATGGATTACCGGGAGGAGCGCCGCAATCTCGGCATTCGCGACGGGAAAGTGATCTGGGTGCGGCGCGGGTGAGGCATTCGGCGTCAGTGTGGCGTGCTCCCGTGCGTGCCGTGACCCGACACGCGTTGCCCGGCGTCGCCGTGCATGCCGGGCCGCCGATGAGGATGAGGGCGCGGGCGCTCGCATGGGTGCTGACGGTGCCGTGCGTGCTTGCCGGATGCGGGCCGCACGACGGCGATGCATCGGCCGACGCGCGTACGGTGTGCATTACCGGATACAACGAGTACACCCGCAAGCTTCACGAATTCTGGCTCGACAACGAGCATCGGTCGGGATGCTTCGGCAATCCGTCGGCACGGGACGCGGGCGAGGCATTCGGCGGCGGTGGCGGGTTCGCGTGCGGCTGCAAGGTCACGCCGGGGCGGAAGGTGAAGCTGTACTGGGCATTCGCGCAGCCGCTGGACGAGATCGAGCGCGGCGTCCCGGCGGAGCACCAGACGATCGACGTGACGATTCCGCAGCCGGAATCGTCGACGTCGCGTTATCTGCGCGTGTATTTCCGGAAGAACGGCACGGCCGAACTGCAATGGGTGGACGACATGAACGCGCCCGAACTGCGGCCGACCGCGGATCGATGAGCGCGGCGACGGGCGTGCGATCGGACGCGCGTTACTTCGAGAGGTACCACAGCGCGTCCGCGCTGACGCGCGACGGCTGAGCGGCCGCGGCCGGGGCTTGAGCCGGCGCGGGCGGCGGCGTGTTCGACGTGATGGCCGTCGGCAGCGTGGCGGGAATATTCGCGGTCGAAGGCGAGGCCGCCGCCGTCCCCGACGTCGACGGCGTATTCACGTACCACAGCGCATCGGCCGAGGCGGTGCGTTTCGCCGTCGTATTGGGCGCCGCGTTCGCCGCCGTACTGGCCGACTTCTTCGATGCCGAGGCCGATGCGCCGGCGGTCGCCGTATTCGCCGTATTCGCCGTCCCGGCCTGCGCGGTCATGCCTGCGGCCGCCGCACCCCGCTGCGCGCGCGCTTCGAACGGCCCGAGCTGGAAGATCAACGTTTGCGCGGGACGCGTCAGAACGGCATACGGGAATTGCAGCTCCCACGACATCAGCACGCGTCCCGACGACGTTTCGGTGAAGATCGCCGGCACGTGCTTCATGTCGCTGAACTGCACGTAGATCCGCGCGCCGTCGTCGAACACCTGGGTCGGCTTGGCCTGGTCGGCGCCGGTCACCGTCCATCCGAAGTTGTACGTACCGGCCGGGCCGGCGGGGCCGCCCTGCGTCGGCGGAGGCGGCGCGGCCGGCGAGATCGTACGGGCACGCGTGACGGGCGGCGCCGACACGCTCAGGCTCGCGAACGGGTTGTACGTCTGCGCCTGTTGCGGCGGCGTGAAGGAGGGGGGAAGGATGGGCATGGGAGTATCCGGCGAATCCGGCATGGTCCGGATTGCATCATAGACCTTGCGCGCGTACGCGAGGCGCTTGTCGGGCGACGCGGAGTTGTACGCGCCGATCGCGTTCCAGTTGGGGCCGAGCTGGCGGATGTTCTGCGACAGGATCCACGCGCCGACGTACGCGTTGGTGCACGCATCGAACAGGCTTTCCCGCGTGATGCCTTCGCGCGCGAGCGTCGGCAGCCACGTGCTGTTGATCTGCATCAGCCCGATGTCGACCGTGCCGTTGGTATTCGTGTTGACCGCGTTCGGATTCATCCCCGATTCGACCTGCGCGATGCCGCGCATCAGGCTGACGCTCACGTGCTGGAACGCGGCCGCGTCGTCCAGGCAATCGGCGCGCGCGACGCCGCAGAGCGCGCACGAGAGCGCGATCGTCGAGGCGATTGTCAGCGTGTCGCGGCTGAGCGGGCGAGTGATATGACGCGGCATGGCAGGATGGGGCGGAATCCGGCCGCCCGGTGCAAGGAAATTACGCAGACGCGAAGTGTGCCATAGCAAGCGGGCAAATGGCTCGCGTCAAACTTTCCTTTGCATTTGTGCGCGCATGCGCCGCGCATTTTTATCGCGCCGGATCACGGGTCGAGCCGATGGCCGGTCGGTAAAAATGGCCGGTATTTGCGCGCATGCGATTGCAACGGCAGCGATCATATCCTGACGTATTACGTCAGTTGCGCGATTAAACGGTGATGGCCGGAGCGAAAAGGGATAATCGCGTCGCCGCCGATGGCGGGCGAAAGCAAGCGACATGAAAACGGCGGCCGAAACCGCCGTCTGCGCAATCCGAAGACGGGCGGCCACACCGCGTTGCGCGTTGCGCAACCACTGTAGCCGGCCGTCTCCGAGCATGCCGTCAGAAGCGGTGACGCAGGCCGAGGTTGACCATCGTCTGCGAGCTCGTGCCCGCATAACCGTACGATCCGATCGACGCCTGCGCGGCCATCGACCCGCCATTGCCGTCGCCGGTCTGGCCGCTCGCGTGCTGGTACGCGGCGGTCAGGTAGACGTCGGTGCGCTTCGACAGGCTGTAGTCCGCGCCGGCCGATACCTGGTGATAGGTCGCCGACGTGTCGCCGCCCGAGCGCGTGTAACTGTAGCCGACGCCGACGAGCAGCGCATTCGTCGCCTGGTAGTTCACGAAACCTTGCCCCGTGTTGTAGTGCTCGTTCGAGCCGAACACCGAACTTGCGTCGCGGCGGTACTGCGCGTTGCTGTAGCCGAGGCCGAACGTGAACGGGCCGGCGACGTACTGGCCCGCGATGCGGGCGATGCCGAGCGAGTGCGCGCTGGCATAGCCGCTGTTGATCGGGCCGTCGAACGTGCCGTCCGACGAACTGGTCCAGCCGTTGCGCAAGCCGTTCGACGCGGGGCTGTTGGTCGCGTGGAAGTAGCCGCCCGCGACGCTGAACGGCCCGTTGTTGTACGACACGGCGGCCGAGTACGACTGCGCGGCGCCGGTGCTGCCGGCGATGCCGCCGAACGAATACATCGCCGAGAACTGCAGGCCCGCATAGACGGCCGACGTGTACTTCACCGCGTTGTCGACGCGGAAGCTGTTGTCGTAGTTGTCGACGTCGCCCGGCGTCGCGAACACGCTGCCGAGGTAGTTGTCGGCGGTGATGCCCTGCACGAGATCGACGAGCGGATCGTACTGGCGGCCGAACGTGAGCGTGCCGTAGCGGTCGCTCGTCAGGCCGACGAACGCTTGCCGGCCGAAGAGGCGGCCGCCCTGGCCCTGCCGGCCGTTGCTCGGGTCGAAGCCGTTCTCCAACTGGAACAGCGCCTTCAGCCCGCCGCCGAGATCCTCGGTGCCTTTCACGCCCCAGCGGCTGCCGGCCAGGTTGCCCGCGCTGCTGTTGCCGAGCATCCATGCGTTGTCCTTGCCTTGCGCATGGTTCACATAGGTGATCGACGTGTCGATCACGCCATACAGCGTGACGCTCGACTGCGCATGCGCGACGGGCATCGCCGCGAACGACGCGAGCGAAATCAGCGAGAGGGTCGTGCGTTTCATTGTCATCTCCTTGCGCATCGGTGTGGGTTCGTGATCCGGAATGGCAGGAGACTACAGAGCCGTAATAAAACGGCAAAAATGAAATTCTCCGTTGTGGTCTGATGCCGACAGGCGCATTCCCGGAAATTCATTTTTGAGGGATTTGGATTATTGAACACTATGCATCAATGGATTGCCGTTTCGCGATTTTTCCATTGCGTTTTGCGCGGGGCGTGATAATACGGCGCGATATTCGGGTGAATTCCGGCAATCGCAATATTGTTATCGATCCGTCAAATCATTATTTAACGAATCGAATTGGCCGACGTGGAACGAATGTGATAACCGCGCGCGATTCGCATCCGACGGCGGTATCGACTTCGCCATCCGTCGCTGCGTCAGCGTCGCTCGCGTACCGAAACCGCGGTCACCATCTCGCTTTTGTATATAATAATCATTCTCATTTACAGAATGGTTGACGCCTGCGCACCCCGGAACCCGGCCATGTCCGCTGACAAGCTGTCCCTCCATCGAGAAATCGACGCCCTCTATGCCGGCCACCACGCGTGGCTGCGCGGCTGGCTGAGCCGGAAGCTCGGTTGCGCGCACCGCGCGGCCGATCTCGCGCACGACACGTTCGTGCGTCTGCTCGCACGCGACGAGCCGATCTGCGCCGCCGAGCCGCGCGCGTTCCTGACGACGGTCGCCCAGCGTGTGCTGAGCAACCACTGGCGGCGTGAGCAGATCGAGCGCGCGTATCTCGACGTGCTCGCGCAGCGCCCGGAAGCCGTTGCGCCGTCGCCGGAAGAACGGGCCGTCGTCGTCGAGACGCTGCTCGACATCGACCGGCTGCTCGACGGCTTGCCGCTCGCGGCGAAGCGCGCGTTCCTGCTCGCGCAGCTCGACGGGCTCACGCAGACCGACATCGCGCGCGAACTCGGCGTGTCGCTCGCGACGGTGAAGCGCTATCTCGTGAAGGCCGGCACGCAGTGCTTTTTCGCGATGGCGGCCTGACCGATGGCCGCCCCGGGAGCGCCGGCGGTGCCGCCGCACGTCGCACGTCGCGCGGTCGAATGGTGGGTCGACCGGCAGTCCGGCCGGACGGACGATGCGTTCGTCGCCGCGCTCGCGCGCTGGCGCGCGGAGGATCCGGCGCACGACGCGGCGTGGCGTCACATCGAAGCGATGCAGGGCCGGTTCGATCGGCTGGCGGGCGGGCTTGACGCGCAAGCCGCGCATGCGGCGTTGCTGCCGAAGCGGGCGGGCCGCCGCGCGGCCGTGAAGGCGCTGGCCGTGCTGCTGTTCGCGGGCGGCGCCGCATGGATGGCCGAGCCCGCACGGCGCGCGGCGATCTGGCCGGCCGACCTGCGCACGGCCGTCGGCGAGCGGCGCACGGTGACGCTCGCGGATCGCACGGTCGTCGTGCTCGATACCGACACGGCGCTCGACGTGCGCTTCGACGACGCGGCGCGGCGCCTGCACTTGCTGCGCGGCACGATCATGGTCACCAGCGGTCACGACGGGCGTGTGCCTGCGCGGCCGCTCGTGGTCGCGACCGCACAGGGCGAGTTGCGGCCGCTCGGTACGCGCTTCGCGGTGCGGCAGCGCGACGGTGCGACGCGCTGCGAGGTGTTTGCCGGCGCCGTCCGGGTGCAACCGGTCGATGCGTCGGCCGGCACGCGCGTAATCGCGGCCGGAGAGGGCGCGGATTTCACGCGCGCCGCGATCGGGGCGGCGGCGCCGCTCGATCCGTACGCGTCCGCGTGGACGGGCGGCATGCTCGTCGCGTCGCGTATGCGGCTGGCCGATCTCGTCGCCGAACTCGACCGCTATCGGCGCGGCAGCCTGCGCTGCGATCCGGCCGTGGCCGATCTGCGCGTGTCGGGCACCTATCCGCTCGACGATCCCGCACGCGTGCTCGATACGCTGACGGCGACGCTGCCGATCGACGTCCACTACCTGACGCGTTACTGGGCGACCGTCGTGCCGGCCCGTTCGTGAGCGCGCCGAAAATTTTTTTTCGCCGACCTGAGCTGTTTCTCGATGTTCGCGTGACATGGGTCATGAACACAGCACTGGCCCATCGTCCACCGACTCCCCGATCATGGCTTCCATCCGTCTCACGTATCGGCGCCGTCCGGCGCCCGCCCGTCGTCTGCCGTGCGCGTCGCGCCCGGCCACGCCGGCCCCGTTTGCCCGCCGGCTGGCCGGCGCCGTCCTGCTGTCGGCACTGCTGCCGCTGCCGGCGCTGGCCGACACCGATGCCGATGCGGCGCCCGCCGCGCAGCGGGCGTCGCGTCGCGCGTTCGATATTCCGGCCGGCCCGCTCGAAGCGGTGCTGAACCGGTTCGGCCGCGACGCGGGCATCCTGCTCGCGTTCCCGGCCGACCTGACGGCCGGCCTGACGAGCGGCGGCGTGCACGGCCGGTTCGACGTCGACGGCGGGTTCGACCGCCTGCTCGCCGGCACGGGGCTCGTCGCGCTGCGCCAGCCGGGCGGCGGCTACACGCTGATGCGGGCGGACGGTTCGGCGGCCGCGCTCGTGGCGGCTGGCGCCGCGCCGGCCGCCGAGTTGCCGACGATCGACGTGCGGTCCAGCGCATTGCGCGCCGAAAGCTATCGTGCGCCGAAGGAAGCGGGCGTGCTGCGCACCGACGTGCCGCTGCTCGATACCGCGCAGGCCGTCAACATCGTGCCCGCGCAGGTGCTGCGCGACCAGCGGCCGCGCAATCTCGACGACGCGCTCGGCAACGTGAGCGGCATCACGCAGGGCAACACGCTCGCGGGCACGCAGGACACGATCATGAAGCGCGGCTTCGGCGGCAACCGCGACGGCTCGATCATGCAGAACGGCATGCCGCTCGTGCAGGGCCGGGCGTTCAACGCGGCGACCGACAGCGTCGAGGTGCTGAAGGGGCCGACGTCGCTGCTGTACGGGCTGATGGACCCGGGCGGCGTCGTCAACGTCGTCAGCAAGCAGCCGCAGCTCACGCGCTACAACGCGATCTCGCTCGGCGCGTCGACGTTCGGGCACGGCAAGAACGGCGGCAGCGCGACCTTCGACTCGACCGGGCCGGTCGGCGATTCGCGACTCGCGTACCGGCTGATCGTCGATCAGTCGAACGAGCAGTACTGGCGCAACTTCGGCGAGTACCGGCAGACCTTCGTCGCGCCGTCGCTCGCGTGGTACGGCCGCGATACGCAGGTCGTGGTGTCGTATCAGTACCGGAAGTTCCATTCGCCGTTCGATCGCGGCACCGCGCTCGATCCGCGCACCAATGCGCCGCTCGACATTCCCGCGCGGCGGCGCATCGACGAGCCGTTCAACGACATGGACGGCGAATCGCATCTCGCGCAACTGAGCGTCGATCATCAGTTCAACGCGGACTGGAGCGCGCATGTCGGCTACAGCTACAACCGCGAAACTTACGACGCGAACCAGTTGCGCACGACCGGCGTCGATCCGGTGAAGGGCACGCTGACGCGCAGCAACGATGCGACGCACGGGTCGCTCAGCACCGACAGCTACGGGATCGGCTACGTGACCGGCAAGCTGACGCTCGCGGGGATGCGGCACGACGTGCAGGTCGGCTTCGATACCGAATACCGCCGCATCTATCGCAAGGACATGCTGCGCCAGGCCGTGAAGACGCCGTTCAGCTACGTCGATCCGGTGTACGGGCTGCTGCCGCCGTCGAGCACGGTGTCCGCGAGCGACAGCGACCAGACCGACACGCTGCACGATGCGTCCGCGTTCTTCCAGGATACGGTCCACCTGACCGACAAGTGGATCGTGTCGGGCGGCCTCCGCTACATTACCTACAACCAGGTCGCGGGACGCGGCCGGCCGTTCACCGCGAACACCGATCTCAGCGGCTCGAAGTGGTTGCCGCGCGCAGGTGTCGTCTACAAGTGGACCGATACGTTCTCGCTGTACGGCAGCTATTCGCAGTCGCTGAAGCCGTCGTCGTCGATCGCGCCGATGACGGGCTACGTGATCGACGGCGCGACGCCGCCCGAGGAAGCGACCGCGTGGGAAGTGGGCGGCAAGCTCGACCTGCCGGGCGGAATGACCGGCACGCTCGCGCTGTTCGACATCGACAAGAAGAACGTGCTCGTGTCGCAATACAACGACGCGACGAAGCTGACCGACTGGCGCACGTCGGGCAGGGCGCGCTCGCGCGGCATCGAGCTCGACGTGTCCGGCAAGATCGGCGAACGCGTGAACGTGATCGCGAGCTACGCGTACATCGACGCGAAGACGACCGAGGATCCGCAGTACACGGGCAACCAGCTGTGGAACGTCGCGCGTCACACTGCATCGCTCGCGGCCGTCTACGACTTCGGCACGGTGGCGGGCGGCGACGACCTGCGCATCGGCGCGGCCGCGCGCTACGTGGGCGCTCGGCCCGGCGATTCGGCGAACAGCTTCACGCTGCCGTCGTACGTGCTCGCCGATGCGTTCGCGACCTACGACACGCGGATCGGCAAGCAGAAACTGTCGTTCCAGTTCAACGTGAAGAATCTGTTCAATCGCACGTATTACCCGTCGAGCGCGAACCGCTACTTCGTCGCGATCGGCGACGCGCGGCAGGTGTCGCTGCTGACCACGCTGCAGTTCTGACCATGCAATCGCCGCGCGGCCGTTACGCCGGCGCGCGGCCTCGGAGAGTAATCCAGATGAATCTGAAGACGAAGACCGGTGCGCGCCGCCGCTTGTTGCGCACGATCGCGGGTTCGGCGCTCGCGCTGTCCGCGGGCGTCGGTGCCGGCGCCGGCGCGTCGGCACCCGCATTCGCCGCCGATGCGCCGCAGCCCGTCACGCGCGTCGCGATGCTCGTGCAGTTGCACGGCCCGAACCTGAAGGTCGACGAACGCATCGGCCAGCATCTCGGCGAACGCGGCTACGCGGTGCGCCTGATCGACGAGGCGGCCGCGCCCGATGCGGCGCGCGACGCCGATCTGGTGGTGATCTCGTCGACGGTATCGTCGAAGAACGTGCGGCCCGGCTGGCGCACGCTCGACAAGCCGCTCGTGACGTGGGAAAACGACCTGCTCGACGATCTCGCGATGACGGGCAAGCGGCACGACGTCGACTTCGGCGAAACGGGCAAGGAGCGTTACCTGTGGCTCGTCAATGCGCCGCATCCGATGGCGGCCGGGCTGCCGGCCGGCGCGACGAACGCGTACGGCAAGCAGGCGCCGATGAGCTGGGGCAAGCCGGGGCTCGGCGCGATCACGATCGCGACCGTGTATGGGCAACCCGACAAGGCCGCGATCTTTGCATACGAGAAGGGCGCGACGATGGACTACGAAACGCTCGCGCCGGCGCGCCGCGTGATGTTCTTCCTCGACAACGACACGTTCACGAACCTGTCGCCGGCCGGCGTCGCGCTGTTCGACGCGGCGGTGGATTGGGCGGCCGGGCGGCGCTGAGCCGCCACGCGTCGATCACGCGGCCCGCGGCGGCGGGCGCCGACGCGACGCGGCGTCGATCAGTCGCGCGAGCGTCTGCGCGGGTTCCGACATCGTGCGCCGGGCGCGATGCACGAGCCCGATGTCGCGGTGAAACGTGTGATGCCCGAGATCGATCGCGCGCACGCCGGCCGGCCAGCGGCGATACCCGGCGGTTTGCGGCACGATCGCGACGCCGACGCCGTTCTCGACCAGCTTGACGATCGCGTCGAGCTCGTCGAGTTCGCAGGTGTCGCGCACCGCGATGTGCATCTTGCGCAGAAAGCGGTCGACCTGGCGGCCGCCGAACGACCCGCGGTCGTAGCGCACGAACGGCTCGCGCGCGAGCAGCGCGGCCCAGTCCTTGCCCTTCACGCCGCGCGGCACGATCAGCCGGAACGGTTCCTGCGCGAGTGTCGTCCAGTGCAGGTCGCTCTGCAGCGCGAACGGCGGGCGGATGATCGCGGCCATGTCGATTTCGCCCGTGTCGACCCGGTTGACCAGCTCGATCGACAGCCCGGGTATCACGCGCGTCCGGCATGCAGGGTGCAGGCGATGGAAATCGGCCAGCGCGGCAGGCAGCAGCGCGCTCTGCACCGAGGCGATCGCGCCGATCGTCACGCGCACGGCGGCCGGCGAGCCGGGCGCGGTCGAGCTCAGGTTCTCGTACAGGCCGATCAGCGCCTGCGCCTGGTCGAGCACGTGATGGCCCCGCTCGTTGAGCCGCGCCGATCGCCCTTGCCGATCGAACAGCGCGAAGCCGAGTTCGGCTTCGAGACGCTGCATCTGCGCGCTCACGGCCGCTTGCGTGAGCCCGATACGATTGCCGGCCGCGGCAAAGGTGCCTTCGCGGGCGACGGCGACGAGGGTTTTCAGTTCGCGGATCATTCATCGATTCCGTTTATGAATCGCGAAATTATATATTGATTTAATTTTTGCTCGGCCTTGTCTACCATGATGCCGTCCTCGCGCCACGCGAGCATTTCTTTCACGAGGCCATCATGAGTCTTTCCCCGTTTCACCTGGCGATTCCGGTCTACGACCTGCCGGCCGCGCGCGATTTCTACGGTCGCGTATTCGGGCTCGAGGAGGGGCGCTCGAGTGCACAGTGGGTCGACTTCGACTTTTACGGGCATCAGCTCGTGATCCACGAGCATCCGAAAACCGCCTCGCAGGAAGGCGCACATACGAATGCGGTCGACGGTCACGACGTGCCGGTGCCGCATTTCGGGATCGTGCTCGACTGGGCGAGCTGGGAAGCGCTGGCCGAACGCTTGCGCGCGTTCGGCGTGACTTTCGCGATCGCGCCGTACGTGCGGTTCCGGGGGCAGGTCGGCGAACAGGCGACGATGTTCCTGTTCGATCCGTGCGGCAATGCGCTCGAATTCAAGGCGTTCCGCGACATCGGCCAATTGTTCGCGAAGTAACCGGCAGCGGCGCGGCGCCGATTGAAATTGGGTGCGAGAATGCGGCCTGCGGCCCGGCCGCGCGCAGCTGCGACGGCCGGCGCCGCGCCGCACGGCATCCGCCCGTGCGCGTCGTTCTCCAAGGAACCCGTATGGACAATCACATCGCTCCGGTGGAGCTGAAGAAAGCCTACCGCCTCCTCAATCACGGCCCGACCGTGCTCGTGTCGGCCCGCCACGACGGCGTCGACAACGTGATGGCCGCCGCCTGGGCGTGCGCGCTGGATTTCCTGCCGCCGAAGCTGACCGTCGTGCTCGACAAATCCGCGAAGACGCGCGAGCTCGTCGAGCGCAGCGGTACGTTCGTGATCCAGGTGCCGACGGCCGCGCAACTGCAGCTCACGCATGCGGTCGGCAGCCACAGCCTCGCGGAGCGGCCCGACAAGCTGCGCGAAGCGGGCGTCACGCTGTTCGACGTCGCCGGTCACGACCTGCCGTTCGTCGCCGGCTGCTCGGGCTGGCTCGCGTGCCGGTTGATTCCGGAGCCGCACAATCAGCAGACCTACGATCTGTTCATCGGCGAGGTGATCGGCGCATGGTCCGACACGCGCGTGTTCCGCGACGGCCACTGGTATTTCGAATCGGCCGACCCCGCGCTGCGCAGCCTGCACTACATCGCGGGCGGCAATTTCTATGCGATCGGCGAATCGCTGCACGTCGATCCGGACGCGCAGTAAGCGCCGGGCGCGCTGTCCCGGATCGGGCGCGCTTCATGCGCGCTTTTTCAGTTCGGCGAGCATGAGGTCGGCGAACGTCTGCGCGACGCGTGGCAGCGTGCGCCCGCGCTTCGCGACGAGCGCGATCGGCCGTACGAACGCGCGATCGTCGATCGGCTTCGCGACCAGGTCGGGCTCGGCGCGCACCTCGCGTGCGGTCGCGGGCAGGATCGTCACGCCGAGGCCGCCGCGCACCATCGCGACGGCCGTCATCATGTAGGTGGGCTCGCACGCGATGTCGGGCGTGCAGCCGGTCGCTTTCAACGCGGCATCGACGACGCTGCGCACGCTCGTGCCCTGCGCGGTGAGCACGAGCGGCACGCCGGCGACGTCGGCGGTGCTCACGCGGCGCTTGCGCGCGAGCGGATGATCCTTCGGGCATACGGCGACGAGCCGGTCGGCGCCCGCGTACAGCACCTCCAGCGACGCATCGAACATGTCGCCGCCGGTCAGTCCGAGATCGGCTTCCTCGTTGCGCACCAGCGCGGTGACGAGGCTCGCGACGCCGTCGCGGATCTCGAAGCCCGCGCGCGGCACGTCGCGCCGAAACGACTGGATCAACTCCGGCAGCACGCTGGACGCGAAGGTCGGCAGGCACGCGAGCCGCACCGTGCCGCTCGTGCCTTCGCCGAGCGCGCGCGCATCGCGCAGCACGCGCTCCATGTCGTCGAGCGAGCGCTGCAACAGCGGCAGCAACTCGCGCCCGGTCTGCGTGAGCGCGACGCTGCGGCTGTTGCGGTCGAACAGGCGCGCGCCGACGATGTCCTCGAGCCGGCGGATCTGCACGGTCAGCGCCGGCTGTGACAGATGCAGCCGCGCGGCGGCGCGCGTGAAGTTGCCGGCGTGCGCGACGGTGACGAACGCGCGAATGTCGCGAAGATTCAGATCCATAACGCTTCGTGATTGCTGCGATCAAATCATTTCAATTGTGCTATCGCTGCGCCGACCTTACGCTCGTCTCCAACAAAAGACAAGGTAGGAGACACCGATGCTGCCGTTACTCGGGCTGGGCACGATCGTCGTGCTGCTGGCCGCGATTCTGTCGAAGCGGATGTCGCCGCTCGTCGCGTTGATCGTCGTGCCGATCGCCGCGTCGCTGCTCGGCGGCTTCGGGTTGCACACCAGCAAGTTCGTCATCGACGGGCTGAAAGGGCTCGCGCCCGTCGTCGGGATGTTCGTGTTCGCGATCCTGTATTTCGGGACGATCACCGACGCCGGCACGCTCGATCCGATCATCGACCGGATCCTCGGCGCGGTCGGCACGCGGCCGACGCGCATCGTGATGGGCACGACGCTGCTTGCGCTGCTGATCCACCTCGACGGCTCGGGCGCCGTCTGCTTTCTCGTGACGATTCCGGCCGTGCTGCCGCTGTACGACCGACTGAAGATGGACCGGCGCGTGCTGGCCGCCGCCGTGTCGATGGCCGCGGGCATCAACTTCCTGCCGTGGACCGGGCCGATGATCCGCGCGTCCGCGTCGCTGCACCTGCCGGTGTCGGCGCTGTTCAATCCGCTGATCCCGGTGCAGGCGATCGGGCTCGTGTTCGTGTTCGGCGTCGCCTACTGGCTCGGGCGGCGCGAGGAGAAGCGGCTCGGCCTGTCGCGCGACGATGCGTCGATTCCGTTGCCCCGACGCGAACTGACGGCCGACGAGCAGGCGCTGCGCCGGCCGCACCTGTTCTGGTTCAACCTCGTGCTGACGCTCGTCGTGCTCGGCACGATGGTCGTGATGGGCGAGAAGATTCCGCCCGCGATCATGTTCATGGTCGGGCTGTGTGTCGCGCTGATGGTGAATTACCCCGACGTCGACATGCAGCGAAAGCGCATCGACGCGCACGCGCGCGCCGCGCTGATGATGGCCGGCATCCTGCTCGCGGCCGGCGTGTTCACCGGGATCATGCAGGGCAGCGGGATGCTGAAGGCGATGGCGCAGGCGGCGGTCGGCTTCGTGCCGCCGTCGATGGCGGGCCATATCCCGGTGGCGCTCGGTCTCGCGTCGATGCCGCTCAGCATGTTGTTCGATCCCGATTCGTTCTACTTCGGCGTGCTGCCGGTGATCGCGGAGGTGGCCGGCCAGCTCGGCGTGCCGGCCGTGCAGGTCGGGCAGGCAGCGCTGCTCGGCCAGATGACGACGGGGTTCCCGGTCAGCCCGCTCACGCCCGCGACGTTCCTCGTCGTGGGCCTGTGCGGGATCGAGTTGGCCGAGCACCAGAAATTCACGTTTCCGCTGCTGTTCGGCGCGTCGATCGTGATGACGATCGCCAGCGTCGCGCTCGGCATCTTTTGATTCTTCCCGGCGGCGCGTGTCGCCGGACGACGGTACGGACATGACAGCCATGCAAACTGAACGACGCGTGCGAATCGGCGCGGGCGCCGGCTACTCGGGCGACCGGATCGAGCCCGCGGTCGAACTGGCCGAACACGGGCAGCTCGACTATCTGGTGTTCGAATGCCTGGCCGAGCGCACGATCGCGATCGCGCAGCAGGCGCGCCGCAACGATCCGGCGCTCGGCTACGATCCGCTGCTCGACGCGCGGATGCAGGCGGTGCTGCCGGTCGCGGCGGCCAGGCGCGTGCGCATCGTATCGAACATGGGCGCGGCGAACCCGCGCGCGGCCGCACGACGTACCGCGCGGATCGCGCAGTCGCTCGGCATCGCGGGGCTGAAAGTCGCGGCGGTCGAAGGCGACGACGTGCTCGACGTCGTGCTGCGCGGCGCGTTCCGTTTCGAGGAATCGGGCGATGAAGTCGCCGCGTATCGCGAGCGCATCGTGTCCGCGAACGCGTATCTCGGCGCCGCGCCGATCGTCGATGCGCTCGCGGCCGGCGCGGACGTCGTGCTGACCGGCCGCGTCGCCGACCCGTCGCTGTTCGCCGCGCCGCTGATCCACGCGTTCGGCTGGCGGATGGACGACTGGGACACGCTCGGCCAGGCGACCGTCGTCGGCCATCTGCTCGAATGCGCGGGGCAGGTGACGGGCGGCTATTTCGCCGATCCCGGCTACAAGGACGTGCCGAATCTCGCGCGGCTCGGCTTCCCGATCGGCGAGGTCGCCGCCGACGGCTCGGTCGTGATCACGAAGGTGCCGCATGCGGGCGGCCGCGTGAGCGCGGCGACCTGCAAGGAACAACTGCTCTACGAGATTCACGACCCGGCGCGATATCTGCAGCCCGACGTCGTGGCCGATTTCACGCGCGTGGCAGTCGCCGAGGAAGCGGTCGATCGCGTGCGCGTGACGGGCGGGCGCGGCGCCGCGCGGCCCGATACGCTGAAGGTGTCGGTCGCGTATGTCGACGGCTGGATCGGCGAAGGCCAGATCTCGTACGGCGGCCCGGGCGCGCTCGCGCGTGCGCGTCTTGCGCTCGACATCGTTCGCGAGCGGCTCGCGCTGACCGGCGTCGCGGCGAGCGAGCTGCGCTTCGACCTGATCGGCGTCGATGCGCTGTACGGCGACGCGACGCCGGCCGGACGCGGCGAGCCGGCCGAGGTGCGCGTGCGGGTGGCCGGCCGGGCAGCGACCGCCGCCGAAGCCGCGCGGATCGGCAACGAAGTCGAGACGCTCTATACGAACGGGCCGGCCGGCGGCGGCGGTGCGTTCAAGTCGACGCGCGAGGTGATCGCCGTGCAGTCGGTGCTGCTGCCGCGCGCGGCCGTGACGCCGTCGTTTTCATTCGTGGAGGCCTGATGCAACTGCGTGAACTCGCGCATGCGCGCACCGGCGACAAGGGCAATACGCTGAACGTGTCGGTCATCTGCCGCGATCCGCGTCATTACGATCATCTGCGCACGCATCTGGATGCGCAGACGGTCAAGGCGTGGCTGGCGGGTATCGTCCACGGCGACGTCGTGCGCTACGAGTTGCCGGCGCTCGGCGCGTTCAACTTCGTGCTGCGCGATGCGCTCGGCGGCGGCGTGACGCGCTCGCTCGCGCTCGATGCGCACGGCAAGTCGATCAGTTCGGCGCTGCTCGCGATCGAGGTGCCGGATCCGGCGTGACACAGGCGTAGTGCCGGGACGGGGCCGGACGCTCACGGCATCGGGTACGCGCGGCGGCTAGGCCATCCACGTGCACTGGACGGTGAAGTTCGACGCCGCGCGCGGGCGTCAAGGCGTGCCGAAGGCGCTGCGCGGCGGATACTGAGTCGTCGTGCGCCGGAACGGGCGACGTTACGCCGCCCACCCCTCACACGTACAGGTAGCGCACGAGGTGGAAGAACACCGGCGCGGCGAAGCAGATCGAATCGACGCGATCGAGCATGCCGCCGTGGCCGGCGATCATCGAGCCCCAGTCCTTCGTGCCGAGCGAGCGCTTGACGGCCGACAGCACGAGCCCGCCGACGAAGCCGGCGATCACGATCGCGAGCGAGATCCCGAACGCCGCGCCGAAGCTGAACGGCGTCACGCGATACAGCGAAGCGCCGCACAGCGTGGCCAGCAGGCCGCCGCCGACGAAACCCTCGATCGTCTTCGACGGCGACAACTGCGGCGCGATCTTGCGGCGTCCGAACAGTTTGCCGACCACGTACTGCAGCACGTCGCTGATCTGCACGACGAACAGAAAGAAGAACAGCAGCAGCGCGTTCTGCCCGGCGTAGCGCGGAATGTCGAGGATCAGCACGGCCGGCGCGTGGCTCAGCCCGTACACGCACACCATCAGCGCCCAGTTGATCTTCGCGTTGCGGCTCAGGAATTCGCGCGTGTCCTGCGTGAGCGCCGATACGAGCGACATCGCGAAGAACAGGTGCACGGGCACGAAGATCGAATACATCCCGTACCAGTTGATCCCGAGCAGCAAGTATTGCACCGGGATCGCGACGAAGAACGCGATGAAGAGCGTCGTATGGTCGCTCGCGGTGGTCGGCGTGAGCGTGATGAATTCGCGCAGCGTCAGGTACGACAGCAGCGCGAACACCAGGTACGTGACGTTGTTGCCGAGGCCGATCGCGACGGCCATGATCGCGATCATCGCCCACCATGCGCGGATGCGCTGGTTCAGGTTGACGATGGTCGCGCTCGTGCCGCCGCTGCGCGCGCCGAGGATCGCGCCGATCACGGTCGCGACGACGAGCACGCCCGTGACGCCCGCGACCAGTTCCCAGAAGAGGGTTCGCATGGTTGATGTCCGGAAAAGGGAGAAGGGGGCGCCGCGTTCAGCCGGCCGGCCGCTGCGGCGGCGCGAGCGCGATGACCGCGTCGCGCATGCGGGCGAGGAACGTCGGCTTGTCTTCCTGAGCGCCGAGCGCTTCGTTTGCGCCGAAATGCACCTTGCAGATCAGCGGCACGGGCCAGATCGCGCCCTTCGGCATGATGCGCTGCAGGTTCTCGAGATAGACGGGTGCGAGCGCGACGTCCGGGAACTCGGTTGCGAGATGGAACAGCCCGCTCTTGAACGGCTGCGGCAGCACGTCGGCGCCGCGCGTGCCTTCCGGGAAGATGATGATCGAGTGACCCTGGCGCAGCGCATCGCGCACCGGGTCGAGCGGGTCGCCCCCGCTTTCGCGATGACGGTCGATCAGCACGACGTTCAGGAGCTTTTGCGCGATGTGGCGCTTCAGGTTGCTGCTGTCCCAGTAGTCGCGCGCGGCGACCGGCCGCACGACTGCGCGTACGTCGCGCGGCAGCGCGGCGAGGATCGCGAGCGTGTCGATGTGGCTCGTATGGTTCGAGAAATAGATCTTCTGAGTCGGCGACGGCGGCGCCTGATGCCAGACGGGATACGCGCCGGCGACGAGCCGCACGATGGACAGCAGGAAGTCGCGCTGCCAGACGTTGAGGACGTTCATCGGTACACCGGCTCCTGCATGCATGCCCGGCCCGCTGCGCACGCGCGGCGGACGGAACCCCGGAATGCCGGCGCGGCAGGATGCGCGCCGGATCGCTCTCGTTTACATTTTTTCAAGTTCGTGGCTGCCTGTCGCAGGTCCGCGATGATCGGACGATTCGCCGTCGCACGCTGTTGCGTCGCGGCGAATGCGCCGGACGGCGGCGTGATGATCGGCTGTTGCACGCGTGCCCGTCTGCAGTTCGAATCGATCTCGCCGCGATCGGGCCAGCGGATTATCGCGAGTTTCGAAGAAAAACGCCAGATTGGCGCCGCCCGGGCGGGCCGGCCCGCATGCTTGACGCAGCGAGGCCGCTCGGCGACGATGAGGGCCGTTCAATCCAGGCCGGCGACGGCCGTTTCGCCGCCCGGGGCATGGCGGCGGGAAACGTAGCCGACCGTCTCGCGCGAATAATACGAATACGAAACGATGAGCCTCTACGCACTCAAACCCAAATTCCAGGACCGTCTGCGCCCGTTCGCGAATGCGCTCGCCGAACGCGGCGTCACCGCCAACCAGGTCACGCTGTTCGCGGCCGGCGGCTCGATCGTCGTCGGCGCGCTCGCGGGGCTCGGCGTGTTCGCCCGCGTGCTGTTCCTGCTGATTCCGTTGTGGCTGTTCGCGCGGATGGCGCTCAACGCGATCGACGGGATGCTCGCCCGCGAGCACGGGCAGAAGAGCACGCTCGGCGCGTACCTGAACGAGCTGGGCGACATCGTGTCCGACGTCGCGCTCGTGCTGCCGTTCCTCGCCATTCCGGCGTTCGCGCCGGCGGACGTCTGGCTGTTCGCGCTGACGGCGGTGATCGTCGAATGCGCGGGGCTGATCGGCCCGCTCGTCGGCGCGACGCGCCGCTACGACGGCCCGTTCGGCAAGAGCGACCGGGCGCTGGCTCTCGGCGCGTTCGCGCTGTGGATCGGCTTGGGCTTGCCGGTCGGCAGTGTCGCCGCATGGCTGTGGCGGCTGCTGATCGTGCTGTCGATCGTGACGGCGGTGCGGCGCGTCCAGGCGGGCATTGCCGAAGCGGGCGGCTGACGGGGCGGGCGCCGGAGGGCGGCGCTACATGATTCGAACAACGAAACGAGAGAGATCGCATGAGCACACGCACGGCCCGTGAGGCCGACTTCATCACGCACGACGGTCAAACGCTGTTCTATCGACACTGGCCCGCGACGGGCGCACGCTGCCGCGGCGCCATCGTGCTGCTGCATCGCGGGCACGAACATTCGGCGCGCGTCGCGCACCTCGTCGACGAGCTCGACCTGCCGGATTTCGCTTTTTTCGCGTGGGACGCACGCGGCCACGGCCGCTCGCCGGGCGCGCGCGGCTACAGTCCGAGCGCGGCCGCGTCGGTGCGCGACCTGCAGACCTTCGTCGAGCATATCCGCGACACGCACGGCATCGCGATCGAGGAGATGGCCGTGGTCGGCCAGAGTGTCGGCGCGGTGCTCGCGGCGACCTGGGCGCACGACTATGCGCCGCCGATCCGCGCGCTCGTCGTCGCGTCGCCGGCGTTCCACATCAAGCTCTACGTGCCGTTCGCGCGGCCGGGTCTGCGGCTGATGCACACGCTGCGCGGGCTGTTCTACGTGAACAGCTACGTGAAGCCGAAATTCCTCACGCACGATCCGGAGCGGATCGCGAGCTACGCGTCCGATCCGCTGATCACGCGGCCGATCGCGGTCAACATGCTGCTCGACCTGCACGACACCGCGCGGCGGATCGTCGCCGACGCGGCCGCGATCACCGTGCCGACGCAATTGCTGATCTCGGGCGCCGATTGGGTCGTGCATCGCGGCCCGCAGGACCGCTTCTTCGAACGGCTCGGCTCGGCGCGCAAGGAGCGCATCGTGCTGCCGGGCTTCTATCACGACACGCTCGGCGAGCGCGACCGTGCGCAGGCGCTCGCGCCGCTGCGTGCGTTCGTGCTGCGCGAGTTCGATGCGCCGAGCCCGCGCGTGTCGCTCGCGGATGCGGACCGGCGCGGCGCATTCCACGACGAATACGCGGCGCTCGGCCGGCCGCCGGCCAACGTGTTCGCCCGTGCGTACTGGGCACTCGCGCGCGCCGGCCTGAAAGCCGGCGGCGCGCTGTCGGACGGCATCGCGCTCGGGCTGCGGCTCGGCTTCGATTCGGGCTCGACGCTCGACTACGTGTACCGCAATCGCGCGCAGGGGAGATTCGGCGTCGGCGCGCTGATCGACCGCACGTATCTCGATTCGCCGGGCTGGGTCGGCATTCGCCAGCGCAAGGTGCATCTGCAGGAATTGATCGGCGCGGCGATCGGCCGCCTGCGCGGGCACGGCTCGCCGGTGCGGATCGTCGACATCGCGGCCGGCCACGGGCGCTACGTGCTCGACGCGATCGCGATGGCCGCCGAGCGCGACGGCGCGGCGCCCGACGACATCACGCTGCGCGACTACAGCCCGCCGAACGTCGAGGCCGGGCGTGTGCTGATCGCGCAGCGCGGTCTCGAGCCGATCGCACGCTTCGAGCGCGGCGACGCATTCGACGAGGCGTCGCTCGCGACGCTCGAGCCGCGGCCGACGCTGGCGATCGTGTCGGGGCTGTACGAGTTGTTCGGCGAGAACGCGCTGATCGAGCGCTCGCTGCGCGGGCTCGCGCAGGCCGTGCCGCCGGGCGGCTATCTCGTCTATACGGGGCAGCCGTGGCATCCGCAGCTCGAATTCATCGCGCGCGTGCTGAACAATCACCGCGGCGAGTCGACCTGGGTGATGCGCCGCCGTTCGCAGGCCGAAATGGACGAGCTCGTCGCGCGGGCGGGCTTCCGCAAGCTCGACCAGCGGATCGACGAGATGGGCATCTTCACGGTCAGCCTCGCGCAGCGGGTCGACGCGTCATGAGCGCGCTCGGCGGCGGCGCGGGCGCGCGGGGCGGGCTGGCCGAGCCGGCGGCGGCCGGCGCGCGCGACGCGTCGTTCGCGCTGCGCGTCGGCTGGCTCGCGGCGATGGGCGCCGTGTTCTTCTCGACGTACGGCTTCGCGAACTGGCTCGCCGCACGCCGCGCCGCGGTGCCGACGTTCGCGTTCGGCTGGGAGCATGCGATCCCGTTCGTGCCGTGGACGATCGTGCCGTACTGGTCGATCGACCTGCTGTATGCGCTGTCGTTCTTCTTCTGGACGCGCCGCGACGATCTGCTCGATCACGTGAAGCGGCTGTTGACCGTGCAACTGGTGTCGGTCGCGTGCTTCATCGCGTGGCCGTTGCGCTTCGGCTTCGAACGGCCCGACGCGGGCGGCATGGCCGGTGCGTTGTTCACGCTGCTGATGGGTTTCGACAAGCCGTTCAACCAGGCGCCGTCGTTGCATATCGGCTTGCTCGTCGTGCTGTGGGCCGTCTATGCGAAGCACCTGCGCGGCACGTTCGTGCGGGCCGTGCTGCATCTGTGGTTCGCGGCGATCGGCGTGTCGGTGCTGACGACCTACCAGCATCACGCGATCGACGTGCCGACCGGTGCGGCCGTCGGCTGCCTCGCGCTGTTCCTGTTTCCGCTGCGCGATGCCGCGGGCCGATTGCCGGGCACCGATGCGTTGCCGTGCGCGGCCGGTCGCGCGCTCGCGCGCCGCTATGCGTTCGGCGCCGCGCTGGTCGCACTCGCGGCGCTGGCGTGCGTGCCGCGCGCGCCGGGCTGGGCGCTGGCGGCAGGGTGGGTCGCGCTGGCGCTCGCCTGCGTCGCCTGGGCCTACCGGCGCGGCGCGCCCGGCGCGTTTCAGAAAGATGCGCACGGGCGGCTGCCGGTCTTCATCGGCTGGCTGCTCGCGCCGACGATCGCCGGCGCGTTCGTCAATTCGCGGTTGTGGACGTTCCGGCAGCCGGCGCCGGTGCGGATCGACGAGCGCGTGTCGATCGGCCGTACGCCGACGACGCGCGACGTCCGGCGCCACGGCTTCACCGCGCTGGTCGACCTGACCGCCGAGATGCCGCGCTGGGCCGCGGCCGATGCATCGTTCGCGTATGCGTGCGTGCCGCAGCTCGACCTCGTCGCACCGACGGCGGCGCAGCTCGCGCAGGCCGTCGCGGCGCTCGAACGCCTGCATGGCGAAGGGCGCGACGTGCTGGTCTGCTGCGCGCTCGGCTACGGGCGCAGCGTGCTGTGCGCGGCCGCCTGGCTCGCGGCGCGGCGCGGGCTGACGAATGCGCGGGACGCACTGGCCGCGGTGCGCGCGGTCCGGCCGCACGCGGTGTGGTCGGAGGAGGGCGTGGCCGTGCTGCAGCAGTGGATCGATCGCCGTCGCGATGGGGAGCACGGGTGATGCGCGATCCGTCCGCTCCGTTCAGGATTGCCGCCGCGCGCGGCGCGCTCGACGCGGGTGCGTGGGCGATCGCGGCCGCGCTGGCCGCGGCCGGCGCCGGCGGGTGGATCGCGGCGGGCTGGCCGCCGATGCTCGCCCGCGTGCTGCTGGCCGCCGTCAGCACGGGAGCGGGGATCGCGGCGCTGTGGTACGCGGTGCGCATCGAGATCGATCGGCGGTTGTTCGCCGCGTTGGTGCAGGCGGCGGGAGGTCATGCATCGATCGACGATGGGCTCGCGGCGCTCGACCGCGCGCTCGTCGATCTGGGCTGGATCGACGCAGCGAAGGCCGGGCGCACGCTCGACGCGCGCGTGCGCGGCGCGGTCGGGCTGTGCCGGGCCGCCGTGCTCGTCGCGGTCGTGCAGTGGATCGTCGTCGGGATCGCGATCGCGGGGCGGCCGATCGGCTAGCGATGCATGCCAGGCGTCATGCGGGCGCGGAGCGCTGCGACCGCGTTCGCTTGGCTTCGTACATCGCCTGATCCGCCCGCTCGATCAGCGCATTCATGTCGGTGCCGTCGTCCGGCAGCATCGCGATCCCGATGCTGACGCCCAGCCGCAGCGCGTGCCCCTCGAATTCGAACGGCTCGCCGACCTGCCGCGCGAGCCGCGTGCTTTGCACATGCGCATCGTCGCGGGTGCCGATGTTCGGCAGGATCACCGCGAATTCGTCGCCACCGACGCGCGCGACCGTATCCGAGCGCCGCACCGCAGCCTGCATCCGCACGGCGATCTCGCGTAGCGCGGCGTCGCCCGCGCGGTGGCCGAACCCGTCGTTGATCGGCTTCAGCCCGTCCATGTCGATGTTGAGAATGCCGAGCCGGCCGCTCGCACGCAACGCCGTGTGCATCGACTGGCGCAGGCGATCGTAGAACAGCGCGCGGTTCGGCAGCCCGGTGAGCGCGTCGTGCGTCGCGCGCAGATAGAGTTCGTTCGCTTCGTTACGCGCCGCGTGGAACATTGCGGCGGCGACCAGATCGGCCATCAGCCGCAGCGTACCGGCGTCGGCCGGCGAAAAGCCGTCGACATCCGGCGACATCACCTTCAGCACGCCGACCGTCGTATCGGCATGCGTGAGCGGCATCACCAGCATCGAGCGCAGGCCGACCCGGCGGCACGCATCGCGATCGACGCGCGGGTCGGTTTCCGAATCGATGCAGTGGAGCAACTCGCCCTGCTGCACGCACAGGCCCGACAGGCTGCCCGAGCGCCGCAACCGTAGCCCGAGCATTCCGGCGGCCGTGCCCGACGCGGCGCGGTACACCATGTCGTCGCCTTCGGCGAATTCGACCGCGGCGGCGCTCGCGCCGGTGAGCCGCGGCACCTGCTCGGCCACGTAGGCGATCACGCTGCCGAGGTCGAGGCCGAGTTTCGCGATTTCGGTTTGAGCGGCGATGATCCGCAGCAACGTGTCGGGGGACGGGGTGGCGGAGTCGACGATTTGATTCAAGTCAGTTTTCCACGAAGAAAATTCGTCGCGCGGCGCGTGCTTGCGGTAGCATACGCGCCGCTCGCGGCAGCGTGTTCCGGGCGGTCTGCAACGGAGCGCGGCCGACGCCCGGCGAGCCGTTCCGCGCCGGCAGTATGCCGTTCCGGCCGTCCGGCAGCAACGGCGCAATTCTTGCCATTCATGCTTCCCGCGCAGCATTTCCGACCGAATTGAGATTTTTTTCGCTTCCCAGTCGCGAATCGCGGTGAATTTTGTTCTATTTTTGAGATAGTGTGACGAATGGGCGGGCGCCGGTGCCAGGCGCTTCGCCACGCGACGAACGAATCATTGAAGAATGCGTCGCGTCGTTCCGATAAATGTAATCAGGCCATATACGCGTTACGCGACGCGCAACATACATGAGGGGAAGCAGAGGGGATGTGCACTCACGGGCATAGCTGCTTTGCGCGCGTCGGTTCCGACGCGCAGGATGACCGGACGATCGTGACGCCGTGGAGCCGCGCATGAAGCCGGCCGTGTCGCTGTTCGTCCTGGCGGCCGCGATGACCGGCGCTTTCCACGCGGCCGTGCTGTCGGCCGCGCCGATGCCGACGGCCCCGGCCGCCGCTTCGACGGCCGCTGCCGGTCACGCGGCGGCGCCCGATGCCGCGCCGGCCGCGGTGCCCGCGACGGCGCCGACGGCGGCCAGCGCGCCGGCCGCCGGGCTGCCGGCGACGACCGTGCATGTGCCGTTCGCGTCGCTCGGCGCGTTCGATCCGCTACGCCTGCGCGGCGCCGACGACGCCCGCACGATCAACGCCGGCGTGCGGCTCGATCGCGTGATCACGGGCGCGCGGTTGCGCCTGACCTACGCGTATTCGCCGTCGCTGGTGTTTCCGCTGTCGCACCTGAAGGTATCGGTGAACGGCGAGGTGATCGCGACCGTCCCGTTCGACGCCGCGCGCGCGGGCCGCACGGTGACGCAAGAGATCCCGATCGATCCGCGCTACTTTTCCGACTTCAACCAGATCGGCCTGCGCCTGATCGCGCACTACACGCTCGATCACTGCGAGGATCCGGCGAACTCGGCGCTGTGGGCCGACGTGAGCCCGACGAGCGAGCTGATCCTCGACGAATCGCCGGTGCGCTTGCCGAACGATCTCGCGCTGTTGCCCGCGCCGTTCTTCGACCGGCGCGACAACGGCCGCGTGCGGCTGCCGTTCGTGCTGCCGGCCGCGCCCGATTCGGCGACGCTGCGCAGCGCGGGCGTGCTCGCGTCATGGTTCGGTGCGCTCGCCGACTACCGGCATGCGCGCTTCCCGGTGTCGGCCGCGTTGCCGGCCGACGATCAGGCCGTCGTGGTCGGTACGGCCGCGACGCTGCCGGCCGGTCTCGCGCTGCCGCCAGTCGATGGCCCGCTGCTCGCGGTCGCCGACAACCCGGCCGCGCCGGGCCGCAAGCTGCTGGTCGTCACGGGCCGCACGGCGGCCGAAGTCGACGACGCGGTCGCGACGCTCGTGCTCGGCCGCGCGGCGCTGTCGGGACCGGCGGCGACGGTCGCGCACGTCGATCTCGGCGCGCCGCGCAAGCCGTACGACGCGCCGCGCTGGTTGCCGGTGAATCGGCCGATCGCGTTCCGCGAACTCGTGAACGACCCGCGCCAGCTGGAAGTGCGCGGCACGACGCCCGACGCGATCCGGCTGAACCTGCGCGTGCCGGCCGATCTGCATTCGTGGAACGGCGCGGGCGTGCCGATCACGCTGCGCTACCGCTATACGGCGCCGACCGTACAGGACAATTCGACGCTCGCGGTCGAGATCAACGATCAGCTCGTGAAGTCGTACCGGCTCGGGCCGGCTCATGCGGAGGACGCGCACGGTCGCATGCAGCTGCCGCTGCTGGCGGTGCCGGAAGGGCGCGTGACGAGCGACGTCGACATTCCCGCGTTCCGCGTCGGCAGCGGCAACCAGCTGCAGTTCCGCTTCACGCTCGATTCGCAGAAGACGGGGCTGTGTTCGAGCACGGCCACCGAGCCGCAGCGCGCGGCGATCGATCCCGATTCGACGATCGACTTCTCGCACTTCGTCCATTACGCGCAATTGCCGAATCTCGCGTTCTTCGCGAACAGCGGCTTCCCGTTCACGCGCTTCGCGGACCTGTCGCAGACGGCCGTCGTGATGCCCGACCGGCCGTCGCCGCAGGAACTGGAGGCCTACCTGACGATGCTCGGCCACATGGGCGAATGGACCGGCTTCCCGGCGCTGCGCGTGCAGGTCGCGCGGCCCGGCGACGTCGCCGCGCTGTCGGGGCACAAGGATCTGCTCGTGATCGACGGTTCGCCGGCGTCGCCGCTGCTCGCGCACTGGCGCGCGGCGCTGCCGCTCGTGATCGGCGAGCAGGGCGGCGCGGGCGGCGCGGGCGCGACGCGCGTCGCGTTCACGGTGAAGGAGCGCTGGCGCAACGGCGTGGGCGTCGCCGACGGCGGCGCGCACATCGAACAGACCGGCCCGCTCGCGGCGCTCGCCGGGTTCGAGCTGCCGGGCAGCCGCGGCCGCAGCGTCGTCGCGCTGACGGCGACCGACCAGCGACGCCTCGGCGATCTGCTCGACGTGTTCGAGAACGCCGGACTCGTGTCGCAGTTGCAGGGCGACCTCGCGCTGGTGCGGCCGGGGCAGGTCGACAGCCTGCGGGTCGGCGAGCCGTACGTGGTCGGCTTCGTGCCGTGGTATGCGCGCGTGTGGACGCAGGCGGCGCGGCATCCGGTCGTGCTCGGCGCGGTCGGCGTCGTCGCGGGGCTGCTGCTCGCGCTCGGCGTGTTCAGCGTGCTGCAGCGGATTGCCGCGCGTCGACGGGGGATGTAACGGATGGCGCGGGCAATGACGAAGCGACGGGCAACGCAGCCGGCGCGGCGTGTCGGCGCGACGCTCGCGCTGGCGGTTGCGGTGACGTGCGCGGCGGCCGGCATGGCCACGCGCGCGCACGCCGCCGGGGCCGGCGCAGCCGACGCGGCGGCCGCGGGATGCGGCGCGGCGTGGCCGCGCTGGGAGGCGTTCAAGCGCGATTTCATCTCGGCGGACGGCCGCGTGATCGACGTCGGCTCGGCCGATTCGCGCACGGTATCGGAGGGTCAGGCGTATGGACTTTTCTTCGCGCTCGTCGCGGACGACCGGCGCATGTTCGACACGATCCTCGCATGGACCGAGAACAACCTCGCGCAGGGCGACCTGAGCGCGCATCTGCCGGCGTGGCTGTGGGGCCGCGCGCCCGACGGCGCGTGGCGCGTGCTCGACGCGAACGCGGCGTCGGACGCCGACCTGTGGATCGCGTATGCGCTCGTCGAGGCCGGCCGGCTGTGGCACGAGCGCAGCTATACGGCGCGCGGCGCGCTGCTCGCGAAGCGCGTGCTCGACGCCGAGACGGCGACCGTGCCGGGCCTCGGCCTCACGCTGCTGCCGGGGCCGACCGGGTTCAAGCTGGCCAACGGCCAATGGCGCGTGAATCCGAGCTATTCGCCGCCGCAGGTGATTCGCGCGCTCGGTGCGCGGCTGCCCGACGACCGGCGCTGGGCCGCGCTGGCATCCAGCACCGGGCGCGTGCTGCTCGACACCGCGCCGAAGGGCTTCTCGCCCGATTGGGCGTTGTATCGCGCGGGCAAGGGTTTCGGGCCCGATCCGGACACGCAAGCGCAGAGCGCGTACAACGCGATCCGCGTGTACTTGTGGGCCGGCATGCTGGACCGCGCCGATCCGCTCGCCGCGCCGCTGCTCGCGCGCTTCGCGCCGTTCGCCGACCATATCGCCGCGCACGGCGCGCCGCCGGAGCGGGTCGATACGACGACGGGCGTCGCGGGGCCGAACGACGGCAACGGCGGATTCTCCGCGGCGGCCGTGCCGTTTCTCGACGCACGCGGCCAGCACGCGCTCGCGGATGCGCAGGCAGCCCGCGTCGACACGCTCGCGCGCCAGTCGGCGCCCGGCTATTACACCAGCGTGCTGACGCTGTTCGGCCTCGGTTGGCGCGACGGCCGCTACCGGTTCGGGGCGGACGGCACGCTCGACACCCGCTGGGGAGGCCGCTCGTGCGCCGCCCGCTGAAGTGCGCCGTGCCTCACGTCGCGGGATTCGCGTGGCTCGCGTCGTCGGTGTGCGCGGCGGCGCCGGGCGCCGCGTCGGGCGCGGCGATGGCGAACCCCGCGGCACCGGCGGCCTCGGCTGCGGCCGATGCGCGGCGCGAGCTCGACACCGCGCGGATGTGGGGCGTCAAGCATCGCGACGATCTCGCCCGCGATGCGCTGCGCAAGGGCCTGCTGATCGCGCCGGGCGATCCCGAACTGCTGGCCGAACAGGTGCGCGTGCTGCTGCGGCTCGGCGACGCGAAAGGCGCGCAGGCGTCGCTGGCGCGGCTGCAGGCGCAGTCGCCGAATGCGCCTGCCACGCGGCGGGTGGCCGACGAATACCGCGTCGCGACGAGCGGGCGTGGCGAGATGGCGCAGATCCGGCTGCTCGCGCGCAGCGGCCGCGCCGACGAGGCGGCCCGGCGGATCGTCGCGCTGTTTCCGAACGGCGCGCCGGCGGGGGCGCTCGGCGCCGAGTATTACCAGATCGTGTCGAATGCGCCGGGCGGGCGCGAGCCGGCGATCGCCGCGCTGCGCCGCGCGGTCGCCGCCGATCCGCGGGACACGAGCGCGTCGATGGCGCTCGCGGGGCTGTTGAACCAGCGCAACGACACGCGCGCGGAAGCGAACCGGATCGCAGCGTCGCTCGCGAAGCGCGCCGACGCGGACCATACGGAAGCGATGGCGCTGTGGCGGCGCGTGCTGCAGTCGGCCGGCAGCGATCCCGCGTATCTCGATGCGCTGCAGGCCTATCTCGCGCTCGCGCCGGACGACACCGAATTCCGCGATCGCGTCGCCGGCCTCGAGCGGCAGCGCGATGCGCAGCGCCGGCTCGAACGCGATCCCGACTACATCGCGCAGCAGCGCGGGTTGCAGGCGCTCGCGCGCGGCGACCTGGCCGCCGCCGATCCGCTGCTCGCGCGCGCCGCGCGGGCGCGCGCGGACGACGCCGATGCGCTGGGCGGGCTCGGCCTGCTGCGTCTGCGCGAAGGGCGGCACGACGAAGCGCGCGCGCTGTTCGCGCGGGCCGCGACGCGTGCGACCGACCAACGCGGCAAATGGCTGGGCCTCGCGCGTACCGCGCAGTTCTGGGGGCTGCTTGCCCAGGGCCGCGAAGCGGCCGGTGCGGGACGCGCGCGGGATGCCGAACGCGCCGCGCGTGCGGCGCTCGCGATGCAGCCGGACAACCCGGACGCGAAGCTGCAGCTCGCCGATGCGCTGCTCGCGCAGCGCGACTGGGCGCGGGCGGAGCCGCTGCTGCGCGGCTTGCTGGCCGCCCGCTCGCCGAGCCTGTCGGCCGTGCGCGACACGGCCACGCTGTATGAAAACACCGGCCGTGCGGACCGGATCGGCCCGTTGCTCGACGCGCTGCAAGGGCGCGTGACGGGCGCCGACGATCGCCGCGCGCTCGACGGCCTGCGCGGCGACCTGCTCGCGAAGGAGGCGCGCGCGCTGGCCGACAAGGGCGCGCGCGGGCCGGCCGCGCAACGCTACGAGGCGGCCGTGCGCGTGGCGCCCGACGCGCCGTGGACGCGCTTCGCGCTCGCGCGCCTCTATCGCGACATGGGGCTGCCGCAACTCGGCCGCACGGTGATGGACGACGGGCTCGCCCGCAGCGACACGCCCGAGATGCGCTACGCGAGCGCGCTGTACCGCAACTCGCTCGACGATGTCGCGGGCGCGCAGGCCGCGCTGGCGCCGGTCGACGATGCGCACCGTTCGGACGGCATGCGCGCGCTGGCGCGCAAGCTCGATGCCGAAAGCGCGCTGGCCGACGCGCGCGGCGCGCATGCCCGCGGCGACCGCGCGGCATTCGCCGCCACGCTCGCGCACGCGCAGGCGAGCGCGCCGGACGATCCCGACATGCTCGCCGCGATCGGCGCGCAGTGGATCGACGCGGGCGAACCCGAGCGCGGCCTCGCGCCGCTGCACGACTGGATCGCCGCGCATCCGCGCGAAGCCGACGCGGACGTGCGACTGCGCTACGGCGACCTGCTCGCCAGCGCCGGTCGCGACGATGCGCTCGCCGCGTGGCTCGATACGCTGCGCCGCGACCCGGCGCTGACGCCCGCGCAGACGGCGCGGCTCGAGGATCAGTCGCTGCGGCTCGTGCTGCGGCAGACCGACGATGCGATCGCGCGACAGGACTATGCACGGGCGCGCACGCTGCTCGATCGCGCGAGCCCGGCCGGCCGCGCGGACAAGCGTCATGCGCTCGAACTCGCCGATCTCGAACGCGCGCAGGGTCATTACGACGCCGCACGCGATGCGCTCGCGCCGGTCGTGGCGCGCACGCCGGACGACGCCGATACGCAGCTCGCGCTCGCGCGGATCGACGAGGACAGCGGCAACCGCGCCGCCGCCCGCACGCGCGTGCTCGCGGTGCTGGCGCGCACGCCGGACGACGACGTCGACACGCAACTGTCGGCCGTGCGCCGCCTGAACGCGCTGCGCAGCCCGGACGCCGCCGTGCAGGTGACCGACCGGCTGCAGGCCGCATATCCGGCACGCGCCGACGTGACGGTGGCGGCCGGGCGCGTGGCCGAGGCGCAGGGCCGCTATGACGACGCGGCGTCGCTGTACCGGCTGTCGCTGTCGCAGGAACGCACGGCGGGCGTGAGTCCGGGCCGCGACGGGCTGACGCCCGCGCAGGCCGCGTTCGCGGAACTCGAACAGCGGCGCAATCCCGAGATCGAGACCGGCTGGATGCCCGCGTACAAGTCGGGCGACGAAGGCATTTCGTCGTATCGCGCGCAGCAGGTGCCGATCTACCTGCAGATGCCGATCCGCTACGACGGACACGCGTTCGCGCAGATCGACACCGTGCACCTCGACCCGGGCACGCTCGACATGAGTGATCCGGACGCGTATTCGCTGAAGACGTTCGGCACCTATGCGGCGCTCAGGGCACGGACGAATCCGCCGGCCCCTGCGCTGCTCGCGAATCCGCCGGGCTCGCTGCACCAGTCGACGACGGGCGTCGCGCTCGGCGCCGGCTACCTGTCGGACGCGTGGCGCGTCGATCTCGGCACGTCGCCGCTCGGCTTCCCGGTGCATTACCTCGTCGGCGGCGTGCGCTATCGCTTCGACGCGGGCCCCGCGAGCTTCTCCGTGAATGCATCGCGGCGGCCGGAAACGAGCAGCGTGCTGTCGTACGCGGGGATGCGCGACCCGTGGACGGGCGCGGTGTGGGGCGGCGTGCGCCGCGACGGCGTGAACCTGCGCGCGTCGGTCGACGTCGGCCGCACGAACCTGTTCGCGGAACTCGGCGCGGGCGTGCTGTCCGGCCGCAACGTCGAACGCAATGCGGAAGTCACGCTGCGCACCGGCTTCACGGTGCCCGTGTACGAGCGCGCGACGACGAAGGTCAGCACCGGGCTCGTCGGCAATGCGTGGCACTACGCGCAGAACCTGCGCTACTACACGTACGGGCAGGGCGGTTACTACAGCCCGCAGCGCTATCTGTCGCTCGGCGTGCCGATCGAATGGGCGGGGCGGCACGATGCGCTGTCGTGGGACCTGACCGTCACGGGCGGGATCTCGAACAGCTACGAGAAGGATTCGCTGTATTACCCGACGTTCTCCGACCAGCGCGCCGCACAGGTGGCCGCCGGGTTCGTGTACGCGGGCAGTTCGACGCGCGGCGTGTCGTTCTCGTACGGCGTGAACGGCATCGTCGAGTATCGCGTGAACCCGCACCTGAGCGTCGGCGCGCAGTTGCACATCGACCGGTCGCACGACTATGCGCCGAGCTCGGCGCTCGTCTATCTGCGCTATGCGTTCGATGCGCGCGCGCCGCGCAGCTGGCTCGTGACGCCGACGCCCGTGCGGCTTTATTCGGATTACTAGGGACGAGGGGAACGCCGTGACTACGGAATTCGATGCCAACCGCCTCGCGCCCGGCGCCGGCCTGGCCGACCGCCTGCGCGCGCTGCTGCGCGTGGGGCCGGCGGGCGGTCGCGCCGGCGCATCGAGCCGGCTCGCGATCGACGGTTTGCCCGATACCTGGACGCAACTGGAAGCCGGCGGCCTTTATGCGATCTACGCGGCCGGCGGCACGCCGGCATGCGATGCGCTCGTATGGGAAAGCGCGCGCCAGGCGCGCACGCGCGACGTCACGATCGTGTTGGCGCGCGATCCGGCGCGCGTCGCCGCGCAGATGGCGTCGCTCGGCTTCGCGGGCGGCGCGCAGCCGGCCGGCTGGCCGCGCAACCTGAACGTGCTGGCGATGCCGGCGGCGGCCCAGCCGGCCGACGCCGGTGCCGACGCCGACGTGGCCGGCCACGCGTCGCGCCGCGCGGCGCCGGGTGCGTTCGCGCGGCTGACCGGCGGCTTGCGCGCGATGAAGCGCTACGGGCTGCCTGCGCGTTCGCTGTATTTCGTCGAAGGCGCGCAGCGCTGGTTCAGCTGGGACGATCCGGCCGCGCTCGCGGATGAAGCGTATGCGCTGGCCGACTGGTGCCGCACGCGCCGGATCGCGCTCGTGCTGCTGCTCGACCCGGAAGCGAGCCGTGCGGGCGGCGTCGCCCGCGCCGACGATGCGCCGCTCGTGCGCGATGCGGATCGCACGCAGCGCGGCGACTTCCACGGTGTCTGCTCGGGCGTCGCGCAGTTGCAGCGCACGCACGGCGAGTTGCTGTGGGTCGTCGATTTCTGGCGCGCGGGCGACACGCTCGCGGCCGGCGAGGTACGGCCGCTGCGCTTTGCGCCGGGCGGCCGGCTGTCGGCGAACGTGGATGGCGGTGCGACCGAACCGGCGCGCCGGATGAAGCTCGCGCGCGACGAGGATCGCGTGGTGGTGAGCCGCGCGGTGCTCGACGGGGCGAGCCGCGTGCCGGACGGCTGGGAAATCGTCGACGACAACGCGGCCGTCGTCGCCGCGTGCGCGCACGCGCAGGCCGCGACCGCGGTGCTCGTGTTCCGTTCGCATGCGCAGCTCGAAGCGCTGTGCGCGGACGTGCACGCGCTGCGCCGACAGTGCGGCGGCGCGCTGAAGATCGCGGTCGTCGAGCGCGGAGAGGTGCTGCGCCAGCAGTTCGAGGTGCTCGTACTGAGCGTCGGCGCGAACCGGGTCGTCGCGCGCGATCTGCCGGTCTCGCGGATGCAGGCCGCCGTGCACGCGCTGCACGGCCAGCTTTACGCGCGGCCCGTCGCGGCCGACTATCGCGCGACACTCGCGGCCGCGCTCGGCGATTCGGTGCTCGGTTATCTGCCGGTCGGCGCGTTCTGCCAGCGGGTTCGCGCGGTGCTCGAACGCGGCGCGGTGCTCGCGCTGCCGCATACGCTCGCGAAGCTCACGCTGTTGCCGGGCGTGTCGCACGTCGACGCGCTGCGGCACTGCCGGCCGCGCCGCACGGGCGACATCGTGACGGCCGATGCCGGACACCTGTTCGTGTTCCTGTTCGCGTGCGAGCCGGTCGATGCCGACGACGCGCTCGGGCGGATCTTCGACGTGCCGGTCGATACGTTGTCCGACCGCGTCGTGTGCCTCGGGCAGGGCAGCATCGACACCGAGCTCGACGCGCTGACGGCCGAGAACCGGCGCGCGCCGATCGCCGACTACAGCGACCTGTTCGCGGCGACGCAACCGGCGGGCGGCGCGCACGCCGGTCCCGGCGCGGCGTTGCCCGACGCGAGCGAGGTGAGCGACGCGATCGATGCGATCGATACCGTCGTCGCGCTCGAGGCGATCGGCGTGCCGCAGGCGTCCGCGCCCGCCGCCGTCGCCCCGCCGGCGCCGGACCCGGTCGTTCCCGCCGCGCGTGCGCGCGGCGCCGTCCGCAGCGCGATGCCGCTGCGCAAGCAGGAGGACGCATGATCGCCGAACTCGTCATCGGCTTCGTCGTCGGTATCGCGATCGCGGTGCCGGTGTGGATCGTCGCGCAGCACCTCGGCATCGGCCGCGGCTTTTCCGCGCCGAGGGGCATCGACCGGCGCGACGCGGTGCCGTGCGAACTCGTGCCGGTCGTGCTGCGCGGCCGCCTGCTGCCGGGCGTCGGCGGCGACGAAGGTGACAAGCGCGGCAAACGCGGCGAGCACGACAGCGAGGCGGCACGATGAAGACGATCGCCGTGACTTCGACGACGGGCGGCGCGGGCCGCACGACACTCGCCGCCGCGCTCGCGGTGCTGCTCGCGCGCCGCGGCCGCCCGGTCGTCGCGGTCGAATTCGATGCACAGAACCTGATGGGCGCGACGCTCGGCCTCGACACGCTGGCCGAGCACGGCCTCGCGCACGGCCTGCTGGGCGGCGCCGAACCGTGGCACGCGCACACGTGGCGCAACGCCGACGGCGTGCTGTTCGTGCCGTACGGGCAGGTCGATGCGGCCGGCGCCGCCGCGTGCGATGCGCGGCTCGCAGCCGATCCCGCCTGGCTGTCGCGCGCGCTCGACGAGATCGCGCTGCCGGCCGACGGCGTCGTGCTGGTCGACACCGCCCGCTATCCGTCGCCGCAGGCCGGGCAGGCGATCCGGTGCGCGGACCTGACGCTCGTCGTCGTGCCGCCGGAGCCGGCCGCCTGCGCGACGACGGCCGCGCGGCTCGGCGCGTTGCGGGCCGGCCGCGGCGACCTGCAGATCGTCGTGAACCGGCTGAACCCGGCGCGCGACATGCAGCGCGACGCGCTGGCGATGCTGCGCGCGGTCGCGGGGCCGGCATCGATGCTCGAGCAGCGCATCCACGTCGACGCCGCGGTGCCCGAAGCGCTCGCGCGCGGCAGCTGGATCTTCGACGACGCGCCGTATTCGCAGGCGTCGCACGACCTGAACGGCGTCGCGAACTGGGTCGATGCATGGCTCACGGCGGCCGTCGCGGGCCGTGCCGGAGCGGCGCGATGAAGGCCGCGTTCGCGTCGCGACTGCGCGCGTTCGGGCGCCGGGCGGCCGACTGGTGCGCGCGCGGCATCGGGCTGCCGGCGCAACGCACGCGGGTCGACTGGCTCGTGCGGCTGTTCTTCCACGCGCCGCCGCCCGGCCGGCCCGATCTCGTGCGCCGCTGGGTGCGCGTCGCGTTCCTGCGGCTCGCACAAGACTGGGGCGTGCTGCAACCGCTCAGCGCGCGCGAATGGCTGTGGCGCGCGATCGTGCGCGCACCGCGTGCGGCCGACGGTCGTCCCGCGCACGATCCGCTCGCATGGTTCGATACGCTCGTGGTGCCCGTCTACATGGCCGGGCGCGCGCTCGGCCGGCGCATCGACGCGATGCTCGCGCGTCTGCCGTGGGCGCGCTGGGGCGGTTGGCTCGATGCGCGCGCGAACGGCGTCGGCCGGCGCCGCTGGCTCGCGCCGCTGCTGCTCGTGGCCGGCGCGGTGCTGTGGGCCGCGGCCGGGATGTCGCCGCTGATGCCCGGCGCGCAGTTCGCGTTCTTCGCGATCGTCGCGGTGCTCGCGCTCGCGCTGCGCCGGCTGCCCGGCCACCTACCGACCCTCGCGCTCGCGTCGCTCGCGCTGCTCGCGGCCGTGCGCTACGTGTGGTGGCGCACGACCCAGACGCTCGACTTCCGCAGCCCGGTCGAAGCCGTCGCCGGTTACCTGCTGTACGGCGCCGAAGCCTATACGTGGATGATCCTGCTGCTCGGCTTCGTGCAGACCGCGTGGCCGCTCGACCGGCCGATCGTGCCGCTGCCCGACGATCCGGACACCTGGCCGACCGTCGACGTCTATATCCCGACCTACAACGAGCCGCTGTCGGTCGTGAAGCCGACGGTGTTCGCCGCGCAGAGCATCGACTGGCCGAGCGCGAAGCTGCGCGTGTACCTGCTCGACGACGGCCGGCGTCCGGAGTTCGCGGCATTCGCGGCCGAGGCCGGCATCGACTATCTGACGCGCGACGACAACCGTCACGCGAAGGCCGGCAACATCAACCGTGCGCTGCCGAAAACGCACGGCGAGTACATCGCGATCTTCGACTGCGATCACGTGCCGACGCGCTCGTTCCTGCAGACGACGATGGGCGTGTTCCTGCGCGACCCGAAGTGCGCGCTCGTGCAGACGCCGCACCATTTCTTCTCGCCCGATCCGTTCGAGCGCAACCTCGGCACGTTCCGCGAGGTGCCGAACGAGGGCAACCTGTTCTACGGCCTCGTGCAGTCGGGCAACGACCTGTGGAACGCGACGTTCTTCTGCGGATCGTGCGCGGTGCTCAAGCGCAGCGCGCTGGAAGAGGTCGGCGGCGTCGCGGTCGAGACCGTGACCGAGGATGCGCATACGGCGCTCAAGCTGCATCGGCGCGGCTATACGTCGGCATACCTGCCGACCGTGCAGGCGGCCGGCCTCGCGACCGAAAGCCTGGCCGGCCACGTGAAGCAGCGCACGCGCTGGGCGCGCGGGATGGCGCAGATCTTCCGCATCGACAACCCGTTCCTCGGGCGCGGGCTCGGCCTGATCCAGCGGATCTGCTACGGCAACGCGATGCTGCATTTCTTCTACGGGATTCCGCGGCTGGTGTTCCTGACGATCCCGCTCGCGTATCTGTTCTTCCACCTGTACTTCATCAACGCGTCGTCGCTCGCGCTCGCGAGCTACGTGATCCCGTATCTCGTGCTCGCGAACATCGCGAATTCGCGGATGCAGGGACGCTATCGGCATTCGTTCTGGGCCGAGGTCTACGAATCGGTGCTCGCGTGGTACATCGCGCTGCCGACCACCGTTGCGTTCTTCAGCCCGAAGCACGGCAAGTTCAACGTGACCGACAAGGGCGGCAAGATCGACGAAGGCTACGTCGACTGGTCGACGTCGAAGCCGTATCTCGTGCTGTTCGCGCTGAACGTGCTCGCGATCGTCGCCGGCCTGTGGCGGCTCGTGGCCGACCAGGGCGACGAGGCGTCGACGATCCTGATCACGCTCGGCTGGACCGTGTACAACCTCGCGATGCTCGGCGCCGCGCTGGCCGTCGCGCGCGAGACGAAGCAGGTACGTGTCACGCACCGGATCACGATGCGCGTGCCGGCGATGCTGCTGCTCGCCGACGGCTCGACCGCCGCATGCTTCACGAGCGACTACTCGACCGGCGGTCTCGGCCTCGAAGCGGTGCCGGGGCTGCCGCTCGCCGTCGGCGACACGCTGACGGTGTGCGTGACGCGCGGCGACCGCGCGTTTCCGTTCCCGGTGCGCGTGACCCGTGCGACGCCGACCCACGTCGGCGTGAGCTTCGAGGAACTGACGCTCGAGCAGGAGCGCCAGCTCGTGCAATGCACGTTCGGCCGCGCGGATGCGTGGCTCGACTGGCACGAAGGCGCACGGCCCGACACGCCGCTCGGCGGGCTCAAGGAAGTGCTGCGGATCGGGCTGGACGGTTACGTACGGATGTGGAAGGGGGCGGCGCGCGGCCTGCAGGCCATGCTCGCGCCGAAACTCGATCGCGCGCGCGACTGACGCGGCGCGCATCATGGAGTGGGTTAGATGACGTTCTGGAATCTGTATTTCATCCTGAAGTTCGCGCTGTTCGCGACCGGGCACCTGCAGCCGTTCTGGCTCGCGAACCTCGCGTTCGCGGTGGCGCTGGCGGCGAGCGCGCCGCTGCGGTCGCGCGCGTGGCGCATCGTCCGGCAGGTCGCGGCGATCGCGATCGCGGTGCCGCTGCTCGCGCGCGAGCTGCATGCGCCGCCGCTCGCCCGTCTCGCGGAGGCCGCGCGCGAGGTCAGCACGTTCCGCGTCGATTACTGGATGGAGTTGTTGCCGCGCCTGTTGCCGCCCGTGCTGGCGCTGACGATCGTCGGCGCGCTGATCGTCTATTTCATCGTCAACCGCTGGCTGCGCGTCGCGACGTTCGTGGTGGTCGCGCTGGTCGCGATGCCGTTGTGGCAGGCCGGCAGCGGGCTGATGGCGCGCGTCGCCGCGCCGACCCAGCCGCAGGCGAGCGCAGCGGGCGCCACCCGCGTCGACCAGCCCGAGGATCACAACGCGGCGCTCGCGACGTTCCGCACGCAGGAGTCGCAGCGGCAGGTCGCGTTCGGCCATCTCGGCAGCGATCCGGCCGCGCAGTTCGACGTGATCGTGCTGCACATTTGCTCGCTGTCGTGGGACGACCTCGATGCGGCGAAGGTGCGCAACCATCCGATGCTGAGCCACTTCGACTACCTGTTCACGAACTTCAGCACGGCCGCGAGCTACAGCGGCCCGGCGGCGATCCGCGTGCTGCGCGCGAGCTGCGGGCAGGAAGCGCATGCGGACCTGTACAAGCCCGCGCCGCAGCAGTGCCACCTGTTCTCGCAACTGGCGGGCGCCGGCTACACGGTGCAGTCGCTGCTGAACCACGACGGCCATTTCGACAACTTCCTGCAGGTGATCCACGACAACATCGGCGTGGCCGATGCGCCGATGATCTCGAACGCGGCCGCGCCGGTCGCGATGCACGCGTTCGACGGGTCGGCGATCAAGGACGACTACGCGACGCTCGCGAACTGGTACGCGCAGCGCGCGGCGGTGCCGGGGCCGGTCGCGCTGTACTACAACACGATCAGCCTGCACGACGGCAACCGCGTGGTCGGTAGCGCGCTGACGAGCATCGACTCGTATCCGCAGCGCGCGACGAAGCTGATGACCGACTTCGACCGTCTTGCCGACCTGATCGCGCAATCGGGCCGCCGCGCGGTGATCGTGTTCGTGCCCGAGCACGGCGCCGCGTTGCGCGGCGACAAGAACCAGGTCGCGGGGCTGCGCGAGATTCCGACGCCGCGCATCGTGCATGGGCCGGTCGGCGTGCGGCTCGTCGGTTTCGCCGGCAATCACGGCGCGACGACCGTGATCGAGCAGCCGACCAGCTTCCTCGCGCTCGCGCAATTGCTGTCGAACCTCGTGTCGAACAGCCCGTTCAAGCCGGGCGCGACGCTCGCGCAATACGCGGCCGATTTGCCGCGCACGCGGATGATCGGCGAGAACGAGGGCACGGTGACGATGCAGACGGCCGCGGGTTACGCGGTCAAGACTCCGGACGGCGTATGGATCGACGAACAGTAACGATGACCGGCGAAGGCGACGAAGACCGCCTGTCGCAACCGAACGACGTGATCGGCCTCGCGCGGCATCTGCCCGCGCTCGATCCCGGGCGCTACGTCGACGAACAGGCGCGCCGCGCGTTCGACGCGTCGCTCGAACGCTGGCCGACGCTCGCGAAGCTGATGGGATTGAAGCGGTAAACACACGACGGCCGGCATGACTGCCGGCCGTCGTCGGTGCGTCGCGCCAGGCCGCTCATTACGGCTTGCGTTCCGGCTGGCGCGTCCATTCGCTTTCTTCGCCCGGCACCTTGCCGAACGTCTGATCGGCCCACGCAGCCCGCGCGGCGTCGATCTTCGCGCGTTGGCTCGACACGAAATTCCATTCGATGAACCGCTCGCCCGGCAGGTGCGCGCCGCCGAGCAGCATCGCGCGGGCGCCGTGCGTGCTCGCGAGCGCGACGGTCGCGCTCGGTTCGAGCACGGCCATCGTCGCCGGGGCGAGCGGCGTGCCGTCGATGGCGAGATCGCCGTCGACGAGATACACGCCGCGTTCGTCGTGCTCCGCATCGAGCGCGAGCTGCCCGCCCGACGCGAAATCGGCGACCGCATAGAGCGTCGGCGAGAACACGGCGACCGGCGACGCGAGGCCGAACGCGGTGCCCGCGATCACGCGCACGGTCACGCCGTCGCGCGTGAACGACGGCAGCGTGTCGGCCGCGTGGTGAACGAACGCGGGCGCGGCGTCTTCGTGCTCGACCGGCAGCGCGACCCAGGTCTGGATCCCGTGCACCGGCTGCTCGCGCGGGCGATCCTCGTCCGGCGAGCGCTCCGAATGCACGATGCCGCGGCCGGCGGTCATCCAGTTCACGTCGCCCGGCACGATCTTCTGCCGGAAGCCGAGGCTGTCGTGATGCATCAGCGAGCCGTCGAACAGGTAGGTGACGGTCGCGAGCCCGATGTGCGGATGCGGCAGCACGTCGATGCCGCGGCCGGCCGGCAACACGGCCGGCCCCATCTCGTCGAAGAAGATGAACGGGCCGACGAGGCGCGCCGCGCGCGCGGGCAGCACGCGCCGCACGACGAGGTTGCCGATATCGCTTTCGCGCGGCGTGAGCAGGGTCTTGATCGAGGCGGACATGGTGGGCTGGGTCGTGGTCAGTGGGAACGCGTCAGGCGATCGCCGTATCGATCGCGATCGGATGCGTGAGGATCTTGTGCACCGGGCAGGCATTCGCGATCTGCAGCAGCCGTTCGCGCTGCTCGCCTGTCAGGCCGCCGTCGAGCGTGATGCGGCGCACGATCGTGCTGCCCGCGCTGCCCGCTTCGTGCGCGAGCTTCACGTGCACTTCGTCGAGCGGCCAGCCTTTTCGTTGCGCATACATCTTCAGCGTGATCGCGGTGCATGCGCCAAGACTCGACAGCAGCAGCGCGATTGGCGTTGGCGCCGCATCGCCGCCGCCGAGCGACGCGGGTTCGTCGGCGCGCCACTGATGGACGCCATCGCTGAAGTGGACGAGGTAATCGACCGGGCCGATGCTCGCTTCGACGGACAGTTCGCTCATTGCAGTTCCGGGTGAGGAAAGGGGACGGGCCGGCCGGGCAGGCCGGGCATCACGGTTCGAGCAGGCGCTGCAGCCGCAGCTCCTCGAAATCGAGCTCCGATTCTATGCGGTGCAGCACCGCGTCGTCGACCTTGCCGTCGCGATGCAGGTCGAGCAGCGCGTCGCGCGACACGCCGACCAGCTCGAGCTCGACGCGCAGCATCCGCGCGCGCACGTCTGCGGGCGCCGCGCCGTCGCGGTGCGCGCGTTCGTTGAACGCGACGCGGTTGCGGTATTCGGTCAGCAACCGGTCGAGCGATGCGCGTTCGAGGCCGGCGCCGCGCCCCCCGCGCGCATCGAGTTCGGCGAGCGCCGCGCCGAACGCGTGCGCACGCACCGCGTGCTCGGACATCGTGCGGCGCACGGCCGGGCGCAGCTTCAGCACGCGGATCAGCGGCGCGAGCGTGCCACCCTGGACGACGAGCGTCGCGATGATCAGCAGGAACGTGCTGAACAGGATCAGGTCGCGGCCGGGGAAGTTGGCGGGCAGCGCGATCGCGGCCGCGAGGCTCACGACGCCGCGCATGCCCGACCAGCCGAGTACGACGGCCTCGCGCCACGACCACGGCGCGTGGCCCGCGCGTCGCGCGCGCAGGCGCCCCGGCAGCCACATCGCGGCGAACACCCACACCACGCGCGCGCCGATCGCGGCGGCCGTCGCCGGCAGCGCGACCCGCAGGCCGGCCATCAGCACCGCGCCTTCATGGTTCACGCGCGCGAGGATCGCGTGCAGCGCGAGGCCGATCAGGATGAACACGAGCGCGTCGAGCACGAACACGATCGCTTCCCACGTCGCCTTCGCCTTGATCCGCATGTCGGCGTCGAACACGCGATGCTGGCGCACGCCGAGCACGAGGCCGCAGGTGACGACCGACAGCACGCCCGAGCCGTCGACGGCTTCCGCGATTCCGTAGCTGCCCCATGCCATCGCGAAGGTCACGACGATGCCGAGCATCGGCTCGCGCAGGCGTTGCAGCACCCAGCACATCGCATGGCCGCATGCGAGGCCGACCGCGATGCCGATCAGCGTGAGCGAGAAGAACAGGCCGGTGGCGCTCGCCGTCGTGATCGACGCGGCGAGCGCGGCCGACACGGCCATCTGGTACAGCAGCAGGCCCGACGCATCGTTGACGAGGCTTTCGCCTTCGAGCACCGCGACGAGCCGCGCGGGTAGCGGGTGGCGCTGCAGGATCGCTTTCGCGGCGACCGCGTCGGGCGGCGACACGATCGCGCCGAGCGTGAAGCACGCGGCCCACGGCAGCGCGGGATTCGCCGCGTGCACGGCGAGCGCGACCGCGACGGTCGTGAACGCCACGGCCCCGAGCGCGAGCGACGCGATCGATGCGAGCGCCTGCCGGAATTCCTTCCACGCGGTATAGAAGCCGCTCGACATCAGCAGCGGCGGCAGCACCGCCGCGAGCAGCAGCGCCGGGTCCATGTCGGGCACGCGCTTGCCGGCGACGGCGACCACGCAGCCGCCGAGCAGCAATACGACGGCCGGCGGAATCGAGATCCGCTCGGCGAGCCACGTGAGGGCGCCCGCGCCGCAGATCAACAGCAGCAGGTAATGGAACAGCTCGACGTTGGTCATGCGTGGCCGGCGGCGATGGGGTGGATCACGAAGGCTTGCGGTCGTTCGCGGCGCCGCCCGGCAGCGCACCGAACATGTGCTGGCTGCACTTGGCGTCGCGCCATGCGGTGTTCAGCCGATGGCCGGACAGCATGCGCCGCGCGACCGGCAGGATCTGTTCGCCGGCCAGCATGCCGAGCAGGCCGACGAGCGCGATGACCGGCGGCGCGGGCGAATTCACGCCGATCGCGCCGTAGATGACGCCGGCGAGGATGCCGGCGAGCAGCGAGAGGACATACGGTTTCATGGTGACGCGCCTCGTGGTGGCCGAGCGGCGCCGGAGCGGCGCCGTCAAAGTCGTGAAAGCGTATCGGGTTTGCGTGAAGAAAAAAAGGGCAGGCGGCCCCGAACGGGCATCCATTCGGGAATCGGATCGATTCCGTTTCTTGGGTGTTCGCGCCGCGCGTTTGCAGCTTAAATATTGCGGCGCGGATGACGATCCGGCGCCGACGCATTCCGGGCTCCTCCCGCTGTCGCGGTCGAGGCAGGCTCCCCCTTTTTCGTTCACAGGATTCCATTCGCCATGAGCAACCCGAAGCTTGAAGTACTGACGCCGCAGAACAGCCAGTTGATCTTCATCGACCAGCAGCCGCAGATGGCGTTCGGCGTGCAGTCGATCGACCGCCAGACGCTGAAGAACAACGTCGTCGGGCTCGCGAAGGCCGCGAAGGTCTTCAACATCCCGACCACGATCACGACGGTCGAAAGCGACAGCTTCTCGGGCCACACGTATCCCGAGCTGCTCGACGTGTTCCCGAACCAGAAGACGCTCGAACGCACGTCGATGAATTCGTGGGACGACCAGAAGGTGCGCGACGCGCTCGCCGCGAACGGCCGCAAGAAGGTGGTCGTGTCGGGCCTGTGGACCGAAGTCTGCAATACGACGTTCGCGCTGTGCGCGATGCTCGAAGGCGACTACGAGATCTACATGGTCGCCGACGCATCGGGCGGCACGTCGCAGGCCGCGCACGATTTCGCGATGCAGCGCATGGTGCAGGCCGGCGTGGTGCCGGTCACGTGGCAGCAGGTGCTGCTCGAATGGCAGCGCGACTGGGCGCGCCGCGACTCGTACGACGCGGTGATGGCGATCGCGAAGGAGCATTCGGGCGCATACGGGATGGGCGTCGACTACGCGTACACGATGGTCCACAAGGCGCCGCAGCGTACCGCGACGCCGCACGAGTCGATCCCGGCCGTACCGGCGAAGTAACGGGCCGCCGGCCGCGCTCGCCGCAACGGCGGCCGCGGCGAGCGCGTGCCGGCGGCGGTCGCGCGTTCAGGCGGCGGGCAGCGCCCACGGCGCGCGCGAGAAATGTTCGGCGAGGAAAGCGAGCAGCACCGTCACGCGCGCGGCGCGCAGCATGCCGGGCGGTGTGACGAGGTTCACGTTGATGTCCGCGATCTTCCAGTCGCTCATCACTTCCTCGAGCGCGCCGCGCTGCAGTTCGTCCCACACCAGGAATTCGGGCTGAAGCGCGAGGCCGTGACCGGCGACGAGCGCGGGCACGATCACGTCGGCGTTGTTGGAGCGAATGCGTCCGTGCACGTTCACGCCGAAGTCGTCGCCCGATGCCGCGTGACGAAAGCGCCAGTACTCGGGCGTAGGCAGGTTCGTGTAGGTGAGGCACACGTGCTGTTCGATGTCGCGCGGATGAGCGGGGCGGCCGTGCCGGTCGAGATACGCGGGCGATGCGACGAGCGGCCGGCGCACCGCGCAGAGGCGGCGCGAGCGCAGCGTCGAATCGCTCAGCTCGGCGATGCGGATCGCGACGTCGAAGCCGCCGGACACGATGTCGACGATGTGATCGGTCAGCACGAGATCGATGTCGACGCGCGGATAGCGCTCGAGAAACGCGGGCAGCACCGGCGACAGATGGTGCAGCCCGAACGACATCGGCGCATTCACGCGCACGAGGCCATGCGGTTCGAGCGCCTGCGCGGACGCTTCGTTTTCGATCAGCTCCGCATCGGCGAGCAGGCGGATCGCGCGGTCGCGCAGCAGTTCGCCGGTCGGCGTGAGCGACAGCTTGCGCGACGTGCGGTACAGCAGCATCGCGCCGAGGCGCTTTTCGAGGCGCGCGATCGCTTTCGACACGGTGGGTTGCGATACGCCGAGCAGGTCGGCGGCTTTCGCGAACGAGCCCGTCTCGGCGACGCGCGCAAAGATGGCCCAGGCTTCGAGATCAGGAAGGTGTTGCATGGTCGGAAGGGGTGGCAGGCAAGCGAAACGGATGCGATGCGCCGCGCGCGCGGCCTCGCGATGCGGGTGATTCTAATCCGGCCGGGAGAAAAGACGTTATGGAATCGTATTTACTTTCATTGGGCGCCGGCATGCTGATCGGCGTCGTGTACAGCGTGATCGGGGTACGTTCGCCGGCGCCGCCGCTGATCGCGCTGGTGGGCCTCGCCGGCATGCTGGTCGGCGTGCAGGCCATCGCGCCGGTTCGTCACTGGCTCGGCTTCTGACCGCATCGAGGACATTTCATGAGCGCAACCGATACCCAACCCGATCTCATCCTGCACAACGGGCGATTCACGACGCTCGATCGTGCGAACCCGGTCGCGACCGCCGTCGCGATCAAGGACGGCCGCTTCGTCGCCGTCGGCAGCGACGCGGACGTCATGCCGCTCGCGGGCCGCGCGACGAAGACGATCGATCTCGGCGGCCGCGGCGTGCTGCCCGGC
>NZ_LPJG01000007.1:0-74853 GCF_001532755.1 Burkholderia sp. MSMB2157WGS
TGCAAGACCTGCGACATCAAGGACCCGACGCAGAACATCGTGTGGGTCACGCCCGAAGGCGGCGGCGGGCCGAATTACCCGAACATGTAAGCTGCCGGAACGCGCCGCCACGAGCGGCGCGTTTCGTCTGGTCGCCGCACACCGCCGCAAACGAAACGGGGCGCTGCATCACGCAGCGCCCCGCTTGCATTCGTCGTTCGACGGTCGAGACGGTGCGCGCTGCGCCCCGCCCGCTCGTATCAGGTCGCGCTGCCGGCGATCTTCGGCGTCGGCGTCTCGACGTCGCCGCACTGCGCGCGGTGACGCAGCGCATGATCGATCAGCACCAGCGCGAGCATCGATTCGGCGATCGGCGTCGCACGAATGCCGACGCACGGATCGTGGCGACCGAAGGTTTCGACCGTCGCCTCTTCACCGCTCTTCGTGATCGAGCGGCGCGGCGTGCGGATGCTCGACGTCGGCTTGATCGCGATCGACACGGTAATGTCCTGCCCCGTCGAAATCCCGCCGAGCACGCCGCCTGCATGGTTGCCGACGAAGCCGGCCGGCGTCAGTTCGTCGCCGTGCACCGAGCCGCGCTGCGCGACGCTGTCGAAGCCCGCGCCGATCTCGACGCCCTTCACCGCGTTGATGCTCATCATCGCCTTCGCGATATCGGCGTCGAGCCGGTCGAACACCGGTTCGCCCCAGCCGACCGGCACGCCCGACGCGACGACGTCGATGCGCGCGCCGATCGAATCGCCGTCCTTGCGCAGCGCGTCCATGTACGCCTCGAGCTCCGGCACGACCGCCGCGTTCGGCGAGAAGAACGGGTTCTCGTGCACGTGCGACCAGTCGACGAACGGCACGTCGATTTCGCCGAGGCCGCTCATGTAGCCGCGCACCTCGACCCCGAAGCGCTCGCGCAGCCACTTCTTCGCGACCGCGCCGGCGCCGACGATCGGCGCGGTCAGGCGTGCGGACGAGCGGCCGCCGCCGCGGTAGTCGCGGATGCCGTATTTCTGCCAGTAGGTGTAGTCGGCGTGGCCGGGACGGAACGTCTCGACGATGTTGCCGTAATCCTTGCTGCGCTGGTCGGTGTTGCGGATCAGCAGCGCGATCGGCGTACCGGTCGTCACGCCTTCGAACACGCCCGACAGGATCTCGACCTCGTCGGCCTCCTGGCGTTGCGTCACGTGCCGCGACGTGCCCGGCTTGCGGCGATCGAGCTCGACCTGGATGTCGGCTTCGGTCAGCCCCATCCCCGGCGGGCAGCCGTCGATCACGCAGCCGATCGCGGGACCGTGCGATTCGCCGAAGGTCGTGACAGTGAAAAGCGTGCCGAGGGTATTGCCGGACATGATGGAACCGCCCAAAGAGAAATGGGCAAACCGATGCGCTGCCGGGGCCGCAGGCAGGTCGATCGTTTGCCGGTCGAGAAAAGAGGTAAACCGCTATTATGCCAGCCGTCCCGGACCCGCGGGCCGCCTGACCGCCGGCCGCGCCTAGGCATGCGTGCATGCGCGGCCCACGAAAGCGCATCCGGGCGCCCGCCCCAGCCCGGACGCAGCCGAATTCCCGCGCGTTGCCGGGTCCAGCGCTCGCCTACTTCCGCGCGCCGCGCAGCTCCGTCACCGCCGCCTGCAACGCCTCGGGCGTCGCCACCGACGCCGGGACCGGCTCGCCGACCGCCAGCGTCAGCCGGCTCATCACGCCGCGCTTGATGGGACGCGGCATCCGCGCATCGGTATGCCGCGAAAAATAGCTGCCCCACAGCCCGCGCAATGCCATCGGGATCACCGGCGCCGGCGTGCGGTTCAGGATCTCGGTGATGCCGTGGTGGAACGTGTTGATGTCGCCCGTCTTCGTCAGCTTGCCCTCGGGGAAGATGCACACGAGCTCGCCGTCCTTCAGCGCGGCCTCGCACAGGTCGTACGCGCGCGCGAGCATCGCGGGATCCTCGTGACGCGGCGCGATCGGGATCGCCTTCGCATGCCGGAATACCCAGCTCGCGAAACGCGTCTTGAAGATCCGGTGATCCATCACGAAACGAATCGGGCGCGGGCTCGCGGCGGCCAGCACGAGCGCGTCGACGTAGCTGACGTGGTTGCACACGAGTACCGCGGCCCCTTCCGCCGGGATTCGCTCCGCGTGCACGAGGCGAATCCGGTAGAAGGTGTGCACGAGCACCCACGCGACGAAGCGCAGCAGGAACTCGGGCACGAGCAGGTAGATATACGTCGCGACGACCACGTTCAGCAGCGCGGTGACGAGGAACAGCCCGGGAATGTCGACACCGGCCTTGGTCAACCCCATCGCCATCACGGCCGACAGGATCATGAACAGCGCGTTCAGGATGTTGTTCGCGGCGATGATCCGCGCGCGGTGGGTCGGCGCGCTGCGGCTCTGGATCAGCGCGTACAGCGGCACGCTGTAGAAGCCGCCGAACATCGCGAGCAGGAACAGGTCGGCCAGGATGCGCCAGTGGCGCGCACCGGCCAGGAATTCGCCGACCGACAGCAGATGGCCGGGCGACGGCAGCGCGTGGCTCGCGAAATACAGCTCGATCGCGAACACGCTGATGCCGATCGAGCCGAGCGGCACGAGGCCGATCTCGACGCGCCGCTGCGACAGCCGCTCGCACAGCAGCGAACCGAGGCCGATGCCGACCGAGAACGTCGCGAGCAGGATCGTGACGACGTCGGGGCTCGCGGACAGCACGTCCTTCGCGAAATTGAAGAACGACGTGAGGAACGTCGCGCCGACGAACCACAGCCACGAGATGCCGAGCAGGCTCAGGAACACCGTGCGGTTCTGGTGCGCGAGGCCGAGGTTGCGCCAGGTCTCGCTGACCGGGTTCCAGTTGATCACGAGGTCGGGCTGCGGCGCGGGCGTCGACGGCACGCGCTGCGCGACGAGCCGCCCGGCCAGCGCGATGACGACGACACTCACCGCGAGCACGCGCTCGCCGCTGCCTTCGATGCCGGCCGCCGCGCCGCCGATGATCGTGCCGATCAGGATCGCGATGAACGTGCCCATCTCGACGAGGCCGTTGCCGCCGACCAGCTCGTGTTCGCCGAGATGCTGCGGCAGGTACGAATACTTGACGGGCCCGAACAGCGTCGAGTGCATCCCCATCATGAACGTGCACAGATACAGCAGCGTCGCGCTGTGCGTGACGAAGCCGGCTGCGCCGACCACCATCAGCACGATCTCGAAGGACTTCACGAAGCGCGTGAGGGTCGCCTTGTCGTATTTGTCGGCGATCTGGCCGGACGTCGCCGAGAACAGCACGAACGGCAAAATGAAGATCGCGGAAATCAGGAACGCGGCCGTTTTCGCATCGACGCCGGAGAACCGCGCGGTGTGATACGTGACGAGCGACGTGAAGCCGATCTTGAAGACGTTGTCGTTCAGCGCGCCGAGGAACTGGGTCGTGAAGAACGGCGCGAAGCGACGCTCGCGCAGCAGGTCGAACTGCGATGCGTGTGCGCGCCGTTCGTCGCGCCGCCCGGAAGTGGCTTGCGTGTGATCGCTCATGCGGAATACGCGCGCATCGTCTGGGCGAAGCTGCGCGGGCCTCGTGTTGTTGTCGTTGAAAAAAAGGCGGCGCAGGACAAACCTGCGCCGCCGCATGCCGGATGGCGGCGCCCATGCATCGAGGTGCCGGGCGCGGCGGAATTCACGGCTTGTGCGCTTCGGCTTCCGATTCCGGCCAGTCGCGGATGTACGCCTTCAGCATCCGGTTCTCGAAGCTCTGCGCCTCGACGACCGTCTTCGCGACGTCGTAGAACGAAATGACGCCCATCAGCACCTTCTTGTCGAGCACCGGCATGTAGCGTGCGTGACGCTCGAGCATCATCCGGCGCACTTCGTTGACGTCGGTTTCCGGCGTGCACGTGAGCGGCTCGTCCATCACCTTGCGCACCTGCACGTCGCCGATCGCGCCGCCGTTTTCGCGCAGGCGCAGGATGATCTCGCGAAACGTCAGCATCCCGACGAGATCGCCGTACTCCATCACGACGAGCGAACCGATGTCGTGTTCGGCCATCGTATCGACCGCTTCGCGCAGCGGCTTATCGGGCGTCACGGTAAACAGCGTGTTGCCCTTCACTTTCAGAATATCGCTGACGCGCATCGTAGTCCCCTCATGCTTGAATGCAAAATCTCTTTCGATCCTATCGGAAAGCCTGTCAAAAGGAAAGCACGGGCCGGCGCGGCGGGCCGCCGCCGCTTGCGGACCCGGGCCGCCGGCCGCACAATGGCCTCATGAACGGCGGCCCGAGGAGACGGCCATGGCGCATACGCATACGGAGCAATTCGCCCGCTTCGCTGACTTCTACCCGTATTACCTGAACGAGCACCAGAACCTGACGTCGCGGCGGCTGCACTTCATCGGCTCGCTCGGCGTGATCGGCTGCGTCGCGATGGCGGTCGCGACCGGCTACTGGCTGTGGCTGCCGGCGGCGGTCGTCTGCGGCTACGGGTTCGCGTGGGTCGGACACTTCTTCTTCGAGAAGAACCGCCCGGCCACGTTCCGGCACCCCGTCTACAGCCTGATGGGCGACTGGGTGATGTTCAAGGACATCTGCACCGGCAAGATCCCGCTGTAACCGCCGGGCCCCGCCGTCAGGCAGGCCGCGGCGGCCGCGCGTGCGGGTCTGCCACGCCCGGCGCCGCACCGGCGCCGCCGGCCGGCTCCGCGCCCGCGAGCCGGTGCGCGGCGATCAGCGACGCGAGCGTCACGTCGAACCGGTCGCTCGACAGCACCGCGAGCAGCGCTGCGCCGTCGACGTGGCTGCGGCGCCGCTGGAGCTGGTAGGTCAGCTCCGTGCGATCGATCACCAGCACGTCGAACAGCTGCGCGAGCGTCAATTGTTCCGGGTTCGCGAGCAGGATGTAGCGCGGCGTGGCCTCGCCGTCGCCGTCGAGCCGCGCCACCCATTCCCGCTCCTCCATCGTCGTCAGCAGCCGCTGCGCGGTTTCCATGTCGCAGCGCAGCATCGTCGCGAGCCGGATCGCCGTGTGGCCGCGCTTGCCGGCCGCGCGCGCGTCGGCAAGCCGCGCGAGCAGCTCGAGCGCGTCGAGCAGGTCGCTGCCCGGATAGTGGATGCGGTGGAACTGGCCGACACGAATCGCGGGCAGCGCCGACGCGACCATCGCGCCGAGCAGCGCGATGAACCAGCTCAAATACACCCACAGCAGGAACACCGGCAGCGCCGCGAACGCGCCATAGACGGCCGTATAGGTCGGAATGCGCCGGACGTAGTAGCCGAAGCCGCGCTTCGCGAGTTCGAACGCGATGGCCGCGAACAGGCCGCCGATCACCGCGTCGCGCCATGCGACCGCGCAGTTCGGCAGGTACACGTACAGCAGCGTGAACGCGAGCACCGTCAACGGCAGCGACGCAAGCGCGAGCAGCCACTCGACGATCGACGTGGACGGCCCCGCGCCGGTGAACGCGAGCGACTGCGTGAACAGGTACGACGAGATCGACAGGCTCACGCCGAACAGCAACGGCCCGAGCGTGATCAGCGCCCAGTACGCGAGCACGCGCTGCGCGAACGGCCTGGGCTTGCGCACGCGCCAGATCAGGTTGAACGCCGATTCGATCGTCATCATGGTCATCACCGACGTGACGACGAGCACGATCAGGCCGGCCGTCGTCAGCCCCTTGGCCTTCGACGCGAACTGGTTCAGGTACTTGAAGATCTGGATGTTGAACTGCGCGGGCATCAGGTGATCCGCGAGAAACCCCTGCAGCGAGATCTGGAACGACGCGAACATCGGGAACGCGGTGAACAACGCGAACGCGACCGTCAGCAGCGGCACGAGCGACAGCATCGTCGTGAAGGTCAGGCTGCCCGCCACTTGCGGGATGCGATCCTCGGCGCTGCGCCGGGCCGCGAACTGCGCGAGGCGCTTGATGGTGACGAGATCGACGCTCAACTTCGGCAAACGGCTTCTCCTTCTTGATGCTGCGCGCGTCACGGCGCGCCGCCGCGCTGCGCGACGGCTTCAGCCCCTATAATAGCCGCTCGATTCCAGCAGGGGCCGACTGCACCGGGCACGCGCGCGGCCGCACGCGGCCCCGTCGCCCATGAAAGACATCCTCGTCCTCTATTACAGCCGTCACGGCGCCACGCGCGATCTCGCGCTCGCGATCGCGAACGGCATCGACAGCGTGCCGGGCATGCAGGCCCGCATCCGCACCGTGCCGCCCGTGTCGGCCGTCTGCGAAGCCACCGCCCCCGACATCCCGGCCGACGGCCCGCCGTACGCGGAACTGCGCGACCTCGAAGAATGCGCGGGCCTCGCGCTCGGCTCGCCGACCCGCTTCGGCAACATGGCCGCGTCGCTCAAGTATTTCCTCGACGGCACGACGCCGCAATGGCTGTCGGGCGCGCTGACCGGCAAGCCTGCGAGCGTGTTCACGTCGACGGGCAGCCTGCACGGCGGCCAAGAATCGACGCTGTTGTCGATGATGCTGCCGCTGCTGCATCACGGGATGATGATCGTCGGGATCCCGTACACCGAATCCGCCCTCAGCACGACGCGTACGGGCGGCACGCCGTACGGCGCGTCGCACGTCGCGCAGCACGACCGCGCGGCGTCCGGCGGGCTGTCGGCGGACGAGAAGGCGCTCGCGGCCGCGCTCGGCGTACGGCTCGCGCGCGCCGCCGCGGCCCTCGCCGGCGCCCGGGCCGCCGAGGCGGCATGAGCGCCCCCGCCCGCCCCGCCGTCGCGTCCCGGCCGCGCCATGCGCGGGCCGCCGCCGCGTGTCTCGTCGCGCTGATCGCGCTGTCGCTCGCGTGGGAGCTGTGGCTCGCGCCGTTGCGCCCCGGCGGCTCCGCGCTGATGCTCAAGGCCGTGCCGCTCGCGCTCGCGCTGCCCGGCGTCTGGCGGCGTAACATCTATACGATGCAGTGGGCGAGCATGCTGATCCTCGTCTATCTTGCAGAAGGCATCGTGCGCGGCATGTCCGATCGCGGGCTGTCCGCGACGCTCGGCTGGTGCGAGACCGCGCTGGCCGTCGGCTTCTTCGTGGCGGCGCTGGCTTACGTCGCGCCGTTCAAGCGCGCGGCGAAAAAGCCGCGCACCACGTCCTGACCCTTACGCGACAAGGTGATGATGTCCTCCGAAGCTTTCGTTTCCGCGTGCCGCGACGCGATCGGCGCCGACCACGTGCTGACCGATCCGCACGATACCGAACCGTTCCTGACCGACTGGCGCCGCCGCTACAAGGGCGCGGCATGCGCGGTGCTGAAACCCGCGAACACGGCCGAAGTCGCCGCGCTCGTGAAGCTCGCCAACGCGCACGGCGTCGCGCTCGTGCCGCAAGGCGGCAATACGGGCCTCGCCGGCGGCGCGACGCCCGATGCGAGCGGCAGCCAGGCCGTGCTGAGCGTCGCGCGCCTGAACCGCGTGCGCGCACTCGATCCGCACAACAACACGATCACCGTCGAAGCCGGCGTGATCCTCGCCGACGTGCAGGCGCGCGCCCGCGAAGGCGGCCGGCTGTTCGCGCTGAGCCTCGCGGCGGAAGGCAGCTGCACGATCGGCGGCAACCTGTCGACCAATGCGGGCGGCACCGCGGTGCTGCGCTACGGCAATGCGCGCGAGCTGTGCCTCGGGCTCGAGGTCGTGACGCCGCAGGGCGAGATCTGGGACGGGCTGCGCGGACTGCGCAAGGACAACACGGGCTACGACCTGCGCGACCTGTTCATCGGCGCCGAAGGCACGCTCGGCATCATCACGGCGGCGGTGATGAAGCTGCATCCGCTGCCGGCGGCACAGGTCACGGCGCTGGCCGCGCTCGAATCGCCGCATGCGGCGCTCGATTTCCTCGCGCTGGCGCAGCGGGCGGCCGGGCCGCTGTTGACCGGCTTCGAGCTGATGTCGGATTTCTGTATGCAGCTGGTCGGCAAGCACTATCCGCAACTGCGTTACCCGTTCGCGCAGACCCATGCGCAAACGGTGCTGCTGGAGCTGTCCGACAACGAAAGCGAAGCGCATGCGCGCGCGCTGTTCGAGAAGCTGATGGAAGAAGCATTCGAGGCCGGGCTCGTGGTCGACGCGGTGGTCGCGGAGAACCTCGCGCAATCGCGTGCGTTCTGGGATCTGCGCGAGCACATCCCGCTCGCGCAAGCCGACGAAGGGCTCAACATCAAGCACGACATCGCGGTGCCGATCTCGTCGATCGCCCGCTTCATCGACGAGACCGACGCAGCGATCCAGCAGGCCGCGCCGGGCGCGCGCATGGTGACGTTCGGTCACCTCGGCGACGGCAACCTGCACTACAACGTGCAGATGCCCGAAGGCGGCGATGCGAAGGCGTTCCTCGCCGCGTTCCAGGCGCCGATCAACCGGATCGTCTACGACAACGTGCACCGCCACCACGGCACGATCAGCGCGGAGCACGGCATCGGCCAGTTGAAGATCGACGACGCGCAGCGCTACAAGTCGCCGGTCGAAACGACGCTGATGCGCACGCTGAAGACCGCGCTCGATCCGCGCGGCCTGATGAATCCCGGCAAGGTCCTGCGCTGAAGCCGCCTGCTCCGGAGCGAATCCCGTGAAAGTCCGCGTCCTGTCCGACCTGCATCTCGAAAGCAACCTGCCCGACGCGATCCCGTATGCAGACGCCGATCTCGTCGTGCTGGCCGGCGACATCCACAATCACGCGGAGGGCCTGCGCTGGGCCGCCGAAACGTTCGACCCGGCCGTGCCGGTGATCTACGTACCGGGCAACCACGAGTACTACGACGGGGAATTCGGCGCGCTGGAGACGGCGATGCGCGACGCGGCGCACGCGCTCGACAACGTGCATTACCTGAACAACGGCGTCTACGTCGATCCCGCCCAACGCTTCCGCGTGCTGGGCACGACGCTCTGGACCGATTTTTCGCTGTTCGGCCGGGACGAAGCCAGCGTCGCGCGCGCGACCGACGCCGGCCTGCGCGTGATGCTCGATTTCAAGGGATTGATCCAGGTGACCTGGCCGCACGACGCGGCGGTGCATGCGACGGCAGAGGCGCCGGAACGGGATTTCGCGCCGGCCGACGCGATCGCGCTGCACCGGCAAGGCCGTGCATGGCTGGAAGCGCAGCTGGCGGCGCCGTTCGCGGGCAGGACGATCGTCGTCACCCATCATGCGCCGCACCGCCGCTCGCTGGCGGAACGCTATGCGGAAGATCTGGCGTCGGCGGGGTTCGTCACGGACATGGCGGAACTGGTGCGGCCGCCGGTGGACCTGTGGCTGCACGGCCACACGCATACGTCATTCGACTACGCTGCGGACGGCGGCACGCGCGTGGTGTGCAATCCGCGCGGCTACCTTCACCGGCGCACCGGCGAATGGGAAAACCCCGCGTTCGCGTGGGACAAGGTCGTCGAACTGGACTGAGCGCCAGCCGGGCGGCCGCATGGCGCGGCCTTCCCGACCTGGGGCGCGACGACAGGCTCGATCAGCGGCCGGGGCGGCGCGGGTCGCGCACGCGGACCGGCACGGGCTTCATCTGCGCCTTCGCCTTCATCGCACGCAGCAGGTCGCGGGTCGCCGCGGCGGCAGCCGCGCCCAGCAGGACGCCAAGGCCGATCATCAGGTGCGTATCCATCGCTACTCCGGTGTGGTGTATCTCGTTAACTTCAACAGTATCAAACTGTCCGACACACGTTCGTAAAAAAATGTTGCGTGAAGGACAAATCTCGTCAGATTGCGGTCGACTGCGCGGTCATGTCGCACGCGTGTACTGTTCGAGCTCGGCTTCGTCGGCTTCGAGCGTGAGCGGCAATTCCTCGCGCAGGAAATCGACCCAGGTCCGGATTTTCGCGTCGAGGTACTGGCGCGACGGATACAGCGCGTAGATGTTCATCACGTGCGACCGGTACTCGGGCATCACGCGCACGATGTGCCCGCTGCGCAGCCAGCCGATTGCCGAATAGACCGGCAACCCGCCGACGCCCATCCCCTCCCGCACGGCCACCGCGAGCGCCTCGGCGACGTTCACGCGGAACGGCGGCGCCGTGATCGACACGACCTCGTCGCCGTTCGGCCCCGCCAGCGCCCATTCGTCGAAGTGAAAGCCCGGCGCGACCATCCCGAGGCACACGTGCTGCGCGAGATCGGCCGGCCGCTGCGGCACGCCGTGCGACTCGACGTAGCCCGGCGACGCACACACGACGCTATAGCTCTCGCCGAGCCGCTGCGACACGAGCCCCGAATCGGGCAGATCGCGGCCGACGACGATCGCGACGTCGTACCCCTCGTCGAGCAGGTCGGGCATGCGCTGCGCGAGCGTCAGCTCGACGTGCACGTCCGGGTAGCGCTCGCGGTAGCGCGCGATGGCCGGCACCAGATAGTGCTGGCCGAGGCTCGTGAAGCAATGGACCTTCAGCTTGCCGGACGGGCGCGCATGCGCGTCGCCCGCCTCGGCTTCGGCCTGGTCGACGTACGCGAGGATCTGTTCGCAGCGTTGCAGATAGCGCTCGCCGGCTTCGGTCAGCGCGATCCGGCGCGTCGTGCGGTTCAGGAGACGCGTGCGCAGGTGTGCCTCGAGATCCGAGACCGCGCGCGACGCGTAGGCGGTGGTCGAATTCATCTGCTGGGCGGCCGCGGTAAAGCTGCCCGCGTCGACCACGCGGACGAATACCCGCATGTTTTGTAGCGTATCCATCCTGTTACCCCTGTGAATCCGGAGGGATTGTTGCACAGGGCCCAACAAATATTATCTCAAGATTCGTAAAAATGACTTGCACCGTTGTCCGTATATTCAGGAATCGCTGAAAAATATAATCGCTTCCGACTCATCTATATCCGAAAGGGAGAAAATCGTGCAGTCTCCGGCGACAAAAGGGACGCTCGCACTGGCGGTTCTTGCAGTCTCATTAATAATGGCCGGTTGCGCGAGCATGGGCGACAACACAACCCAGTCCACCCGTATCGACGCGAACGCGCTCGATGCCGGCGCGGCGATCCGCGCGGCCGACCGCGACGCGGGCTGGCCCGCCGCGGACTGGTGGCGCGCGTACCGCGATCCGCAGCTCGATGCGTGGATCGCCGCCGCCCAGGCCGGCAACCCGACCCTCGCGGCCGCCGAGGCCCGCGTGCGCGAAGCGCAGGCGATGGCGCGCGTCGCGCGTTCGGCCGAACTGCCGCAGATCAACGGCAACCTGTCGCTGATGCGCGAGCACTGGCCGGACAACGTGTACTACGGCCCGGGCCCGCTCGCGAACGCCGACACCTGGAACAACACCGGCACGCTCGGCCTGTCGTACCACCTCGATCTGTGGGGCAAGGACAAGAACGCGACCGAGCGCGCGCTCGACACCGCGCACGCGAGCGCCGCCGACGCACGGGCGGCGAAGCTCGAACTCGAGGTCAACGTCGTACGCGCGTATGTCGGCCTGTCGATGAACTACGCGCTGCTCGATCTCGCGCACGAAACCTTCGAACGCCAGCGCGCGCTCGCCGATCTCGCACGCAAGCGGCTGCAGGCCGGCCTCGGCACGCAGCTCGACGTGAGCCAGGCGGAATCGACGCTGCCCGACTATGAGCGCCAGATCGACAGCTACGAAGAAGCGATCCAGCTCGCGCGCCACCAGCTCGCCGCCCTCGCCGGCAAGGGCCCGGGCGCCGGCGACGCCATCAAGCGGCCGCAGCTTGCGCTCGACGCGCCGGCCAGCCTGCCGTCGGCGCTGCCGACCGACCTGCTCGGCCGCCGCCCCGACGTCGTCGCGGCGCGCTGGACGGTCGACGCGCAGGCGCGCGGCATCGACGTCGCGAAAGCGTCGTTCTACCCGAACATCGACCTGCTCGCGACGGTCGGCGGCTTCGGCGTGACCGCGCCGTTCACCGACTTCCTGCGCGCGATGAACGGCGGCTGGACGGCCGGCCCCGCGCTGTCGCTGCCGATCTTCGAAGGCGGCCGGCTGCGCGCGCAGCTCGGCGCCGCGAATGCCGGCTACGACCAGGCGGTCGAGCGCTACAACCAGACGATCGTCGGCGCGCTCAAGGACATCGCCGATCAGGTCGTGCGGATCCGCTCGCTCGATACGCAGAAGAAGGACGCCGCGCGGTCGGTGGCGGCCAACGATCGCAGCTATCGACTGTCGCGCGAAGGCTTCCGCCGCGGGCTGACCGATTACGTGAACGTGCTGGTCGCGCAGCAGCAACTGCTGCGCGCGCAGGAAACGGCCGCCCGCATCGACGCGGAACGCCTCGCCGCGCACGCGCAGTTGATGGCCGCGCTCGGCGGCGGGATCGAGACGGGCAAGGACGTTCCGGCGAACGACCGGCCCGCCGACGGCGCCAACCCGTCGGGCACGGCGCCCGCGGCGGCGGTTGCCCGGCCCGCGGAAGTCGCCGCCGCCGGCACGTCCGGGACGCCCCGGACGCCCGCCGTGCCGGCCGCACGGTAACGCGGAGCGCGCGCCATGTCAGCCTCCTCTCCCGCTTCCACGCCCGCCGGCGGTCCGCTCGCGGCCTGGTACGCCGCGTTCGGCGACTGGGCCCGCACCGACGGCGCCGCCTGGCTCTATCTGTTCAAGGCGCTGCTCGCCGCGTTCATCGCGACCGGCGTGTCGATGCGGCTCGACCTGCCCGCGCCGAAAACGGCGATGACGACGGTGTTCATCGTGATGCAGCCGCAAAGCGGCGCGGTGCTCGCAAAAAGCTTCTACCGCGTCGCCGGCACGATCTTCGGGCTGATCGCGACGCTCACCTTCGTCGGGCTGTTCCCGCAGCAGCCGCAACTGTTCCTGCTGGCGGTCGCGCTGTGGGTCGCACTGTGCACGGCCGGCGCCGCGCGCAACCGCAACTTCCGCAGCTACGGCTTCCTGCTGGCCGGCTACACGACCGCGCTGATCGGGCTACCTGCGTCGCAGCACCCGGACGGCGCGTTCATGAGCGCGATGACGCGGGTGGCTGAAATCATGGTCGGGATCGTGTCGGCCGGCGTGGTCAGCGCGCTCGTGTTTCCGCAGACCACCGGCGAGCAGATGCGCACGACGGTGCGCAAGCGCTTCGGCAGCTTCGTCGACTACGTCGCGGCGGCGCTGTCGGGCCAACTCGACCGCGCGCATATCGAAACCATCCATACGCGCTTCGTCGCAGACGTGGTCGGGTTCGAGGCCGCGCGCAGCATGGCCGTGTTCGAGGATCCGGACACGCGGATGCGCAGCGGCCGCCTCGCGCGGCTGAACAGCGAGTTCATGAGCGCGTCGAGCCGGTTCCATGCGCTGCACCAGTTGATGAACCGGCTGCATGCGGCCGGCGCGCAGGCCGCGATCGACGCGATCGAGCCGTACTTCCGCGAGATCGCACCGCTGCTGCTGACGCCCGCCGGCGAACCGGTGCGCACGTCGGCCGATGCGGGCCACGCGGCCGCGCAACTGCTCGCGTGGCGCGACGCGCTGCCGCGCCGCATCCGCGCGACGCGCGCCGCGCTCGAAACGCAGCCGGACTTTCCTCTGCTCGACTTCGACACGGCCGCCGAACTGCTGTACCGCTTCATCACCGACCTGCACGAGTACGCGGCCACCTATGCGTCGCTGTCGACCGCGACGCACGAGCGCGAACGCTGGATCGAGCGCTACGAGCCGCGCACCAATGCGACGGCGATGGTGATCGCGGCGATTCGCACCGCGACCGTGATTCTCGTGCTCGGCTGGTTCTGGATCGAGACCGCGTGGCCGAGCGGCGTGACGATGACGCTGACGGCGGCGGCCACCTGCGCGCTCGCGTCGTCGACGCCGCGCCCGACCGCGATGTCCGCGCAGATGGGCATGGGCACGGCGCTCGCCGTCTGCACGGGCTTCCTGCTGACGTTCGGCATCTATCCGCACATCGACGGCTTTGCGCTGCTGTGCGTCGCGCTCGCGCCGCTGCTCGCGATCGGCATCTTCATGACGCTGAAGCCGAAGCTCGCCGGCTACGGAATGGGCTACCTGATCTTCTTCAGCTTCCTCGCCGGCCCGGACAACATCACGCACTACGATCCGACCGGTTTCATGAACGATTCGCTCGCGCTCGTGCTGTCGATGCTGGTGTCGGCGATCGCGTTCGCGGTGCTGTTCCCGCCCACCGCGCCGTGGCTCAAGAAGCGGCTGTTCGCGGACCTGCGCCACCAGGCCGTCGCGGCCGGCCACGCGCGGCTCGCGGGCTTGCGCACGCGCTTCGAGAGCGGTGCGCGCGACCTGATGTACCAGGCGCACACGCTGTCGGCCGACCAGCCCGACGTGCAGCGCGACGCGCTGCGCTGGATGTTCGCGGTGCTCGAAGCCGGCAACGCGACGATCGACCTGCGTCACGAGCTCGCGACGCTGCCGTCCGAGCCGCGCTATGCGCCCGCGATGCCGTGGCGGCGCGCGATCGAGACGATGCGCACCGCGCTGTCGGCGCTGTTCTCGAAGCCGAGCGCCGCGCGTTTCGATGCGACGCTCGCCGCGACCAACGCGGCGATCGACGCGACCCGGCAAACGCTCGATGCGTTCGAGCCGTCGCGTGACGAGCGCCACCGGCTGCAGCGCATCCTGAGCCATCTGCATTTCGTACGGACCGCGCTGCTCGACCCGGAATCGCCGCTCGAGCCGCTCAACCGCAACCGCCCCGTGCGTCCTCAACCCGGAGCCTCGTCATGATGCCGCGTGAAATCGCCATTCTCGATGCCTACATGCCCACGGTGGTGCTGATGTTCGCGCTCGGCGCGATCGCGACCTGGGCCGTCGATCGCTTGCTCGCCTATACGGGCCTCTACCGTCTCGTCTGGCACCCGTCGCTGTTCCGGGCCTGCCTTCTCGTCTGCATTTGCGGCGGACTGAGTCTTGCCGTTTACCGTTGATTCCGAACCATCATGATGCTCAGAAAACTCCTCGGCTTCGTCGCGACCGCCGTCATCCTTCTCGTCGCGATCCTGATCGGGCGCTCGCTGTGGGTGCACTACATGGACGATCCCTGGACGCGCGACGGACGTGTGCGCGCCGAGATCGTCAACGTCGCGCCGGACGTGTCGGGCGCGATCGTCGACCTGCCGGTGCATGACAACCAGCTGGTGAAGAAAGGCGACCTGATCATGCAGATCGACCCGTCGCACTACCGGATCGCGGTCGAGCAGGCGCAGGCGGCGGTGGCCGCCCGTCGTGCGGAACTGCAGATGCGCCGCGACGACGCGGCCCGCCGCGCGGACCTCGACGCGCTCGTCGTGTCGAAGGAAAACCGCGAGAACGCGGTGCACAGCGCGTCGAGCGCCGATGCGCAGTACCAGCAGGCCGTCGCCGCGCTCGACGCCGCGAAGCTCAACCTCGAACGCACGCGCGTCGTCGCGCCGGTCGACGGCTACATCACGAACCTGCAGACGTTCAAGGGCAACTATGCGGTGGCCGGCCAGGCGAAGCTCGCGATCGTCGACAGCCACTCGTTCTGGGTCTACGGCTACTTCGAGGAAACCAAGCTGCCGCGCGTGAAGATCGGCGCGCCGGCCGAGATGCGGCTGATGAGCGGCGGCGTGATGAAGGGCCACGTCGAGAGCATCTCGCGCGGCATCTACGATCGCGACAACCCGCAAAGCCGCGACCTCGTCGCGGACGTGAACCCGACCTTCAACTGGGTGCGGCTCGCGCAGCGCGTGCCGGTGCGCATCCGGATCGACGAAGTGCCGGCCGACGTGGTGCTGTCGGCGGGCACGACCTGCACGGTCATCATCGATCCGGATCGGCGGAAGAAGTCGTGATCGCCCGGGCGCGCCGCGCGCTCACGCCGCGATACGGAAACGCCCGACCAACGCCTTCAACGCCTGTGCCTGCTCGTCGAGCGCGTTCGCGGCAGCGGCCGCCTGTTCGACGAGCGCCGCGTTCTGCTGGGTGCCGGCGTCCATCTGCGTGACCGCGCGGCCGATCTCGTCGATCCCCGCGCTCTGCTCGTCCGACGCCGCCGAGATCTCGCCGATGATGTCGGTCACGCGCTTGACCGCGCGTACCACGTCGCCCATCGTGCGGCCCGCGTCGTGCGCGAGCGCCGCGCCGTTCGCCACGCGCTCGACCGACGCGCCGATCAGTTCCCGAATCTCCTTGGCCGCCGTCGCCGAGCGCTGCGCGAGCAGCCGCACCTCGCCCGCGACCACCGAGAAGCCGCGCCCCTGCTCGCCGGCGCGCGCGGCCTCGACCGCCGCGTTCAGCGCGAGAATGTTGGTCTGGAATGCGATCCCCTCGATCGTGCCGATGATGTCGCGAATGTTCTTCGCGCTGTCGTCGATCTCGCTCATCGTCGCGACCACGCGCCCGACCACCTCCCCGCCCGTCTCCGCGACCGCCGACGCATTGGCCGCGAGCGTGCTCGCCTGCCGCGCGTTCTCGGCGTTCTGCCGCACGGTCGACGTGAGCTGCTCCATGCTGGCCGCGGTGCGCTCGAGCGCGACGGCCTGCTGTTCGGTACGCCGCGACAGGTCGAGGTTGCCGGTCGAGATTTCGCCGGACGCGGCCGCGATCGCCTCGGCGCTCACCGCGATCTCGCCCACGGTGGCCGCGAGCCCCGTCTGCATCTCGGCCAGCGCGCGCACCATGCTGTCGCGGTCGTGGCGGCCGAGCGCGATCGGCCGCGTCAGGTCGCCGCGCGCGATGTCCGCGGCAATCTCCTTCGCGTGCGCGGGCTCGCCGCCGAGCTGCGACGCGAGGCGCCGCACGACGCGCTCGGCGATCGCGACGGCCAGCACGATCAGCGCGGCCGTCATCGCCGCGATCATCGCGAACGACGACGAAAAAATGGTCGCGGACGCATCGAGCGTCGCCTTCGACTTTTCGCCGCGCGTCTTCACGAGTTCGGCGACGAGCTTTTCGAGCTTGCCGGTTTCGACCAGCAGCGACACGTCCTGCGTGCCGACCTGCCAGTTCATCTGCGACAGGTCGAGCGGCTGAGCACGCACGAGCGTGACGAAATCGCGCAGATGCGCGCTCCACGTGCCGACCGCCGTCGAGAATGCGTGCAGCCGCGCCGAATCGCCGGCATCGGCCGGATCCGCGTAGCGCTGCAGCGTGCCGAGCGCCTGGCCGATCGACGCGAGTCCCGCACTCACGTCGGCGCCGAGTTCGTCGCGCTCCTTCGCGGTGGTCGCGGTCAGCAGCATCTTCTGCGCGCGGCTCGCGCGCAGCACCTCGGCGCGGACTTCCTCGGCCGCACGGCTCGCGACGTGCCCCTGCGCGTAGACCGACGCGATCGACGCGTTCAGGCGGCTGATCTGCCACAGCGAAAACATGCCGATCGCGAGCGTGCCGGCCAGCAGGATCGCGAATGCGGCGCGCAACGTCGCCTTGACGGTCCACGGCCGGCGCGCGCGCCGCGCCGCGTGTGCGCGCCGAGCGGCGCGACCGGCGGCAACGTCGGGTGCGGCGGCGGCTGCACCGGGCTGTGGATGCAAAGATGCTGCTTTCATCGATCTACCCCGTATTGATCACGCTGCCGGAAAGGTCGGTCCCGGCGTTCCCGCGACGGCTGGCCATGCCGCGCGTCCTGCCCCCTGCCCGGCGGGTAGCCGGCGCCGGGCGCGGCGCGCCTGTTGTCATTGGGTCGTTCTACGGCCGCCACCGCCGTTTCTTGAGTCCGGTAAACCACCACCCGGCCCCGGCGCGCCGCCGCTGACGGGCCGACACGCCGCCAGCGTTATACCCGTTCAAAAAAGTACGCGCCGGCCGATCCGTCACACGAATGTCCGATTCACGACAAAACTTGGCCTGACATTCTCGATACGCCACATTACACTTCTTTGACGCAGCAACGATCCAGAACGCGCCGATCCCCAACAGAGCGCGCCAGCCACCTCAACTCGTTCAGCCCTCATGGAAACCAGCCTCGACTCCGGCTCCGCCGGCACAGCCGCCGCCCAGCCGTCCGCCCCGCCCGTCGCCCGCACCGTCTATCCGGTGCTCGGCGCGATCAGCTTCTCGCACATGCTCAACGACATGATCCAGTCGTTGATCCTCGCGATCTATCCGATGCTCAAGAGCCAGTTCGCGCTGTCGTTCGCGCAGATCGGCCTGATCACGCTCACCTACCAGATCACCGCGTCGCTGCTGCAGCCGCTCGTCGGCCTCTATACCGACAAGCGTCCGAAGCCGTATTCGCTGCCGGTCGGCATGGGCTTCACGCTCGCAGGCTTGCTGCTGATGTCGGCGGCGTCGAATTTCCCGATGCTGCTGGTGGCCGCCGCGCTCGTCGGCTGCGGCTCGTCGGTGTTCCACCCCGAATCGTCGCGGGTCGCGCGGATGGCGTCGGGCGGCCAGCACGGGCTCGCGCAGTCGGTGTTCCAGGTGGGCGGCAATGCAGGCTCGGCGCTCGGGCCGCTGCTCGCCGCGCTCGTGATCATTCCGCACGGCCAGCACAGCATCGCGTGGTTCTCGGCGGCCGCGCTCGTCGCGATGATCGTGCTCACGCAGATCGGCCACTGGTACAAGAAGCATCCGTCGATGAAGAAGAAGGCTGCGTCGGCCGGCCACCCGACGCTGTCGCGCGGCCGCGTGATGGGCGCGATCGGCGTGCTGGTGCTGCTCGTGTTCTCGAAGTACTTCTACCTCGCGAGCATCAACAGCTATTTCACGTTCTATCTGATCGACAAGTTCCACCTGTCGGTGCAGGCCGCGCAGATCCACCTGTTCGTGTTCCTCGCGGCGGTGGCGGCCGGCACGCTGATCGGCGGGCCCGTCGGCGACCGGGTCGGCCGCAAGTACGTGATCTGGGTGTCGATCCTCGGCGTCGCGCCGTTCACGATGCTGCTGCCGTACGCGAACCTGTTCTGGACGAGCGTGCTGACCGTGATCATCGGCGTCGTGCTGGCGTCGGCGTTCGCCGCGATCCTCGTCTATGCGACGGAGCTGATGCCCGGCAAGGTCGGGATGGTCGCGGGCCTGTTCTTCGGCTTCGCATTCGGCCTGGGCGGCGTCGGCGCGGCCGTGCTCGGCCAGCTCGCGGACGCGACGAGCATCCCGTTCGTCTACAAGGTGTGCTCGTTCCTGCCGCTGATCGGCGTGCTGACGGTGTTCCTGCCTAACCTCGAAAGCAGCCGGCGCAAGAAGGCCTGACGAACGACCGGCCGCGGCGTGCAAGCCGCGGCCGGTCGAATGGTACGAACGGAAGATTCGACGGCGGCTTCAGGCCGCCGTCGTCGCATGCAGCGTCAGGAAACGCTCGAGGATGCCGGACGAATAGCTGCTTGCGATCGCCGACAGGAAGTGCGAGAACGACTGCGTCGCGTGGTCGTCGGCCGTGTCGGAGATCGTGCGCACGAGCGCGAACGGCACGTCGTGTTCCGCGCATACCTGCGCGATCGCCGCGCCTTCCATCTCGACCGCGAGCGCGTCCGGCAGCGCGTCGCGCAGCGCGACGACTTCCCGCTCGCTCGACACGAAGCGGTCGCCGCTGATGATCAACCCGCCGTGCAGCGTCGCGCCGGCCAGCCCGAAGCGCTCGGCGAACTGCGCGCCCTCTTCTTCGACGAACAGCGCGCATGCGGCCTTCAGGCGGGCCGTCAGCGCCGCGTCGGTCGCGAAGCGCGTGATGCCGAGCAGCGGCACCTCGTAGCGCGGAAACAGCGGCGACGCGTCGAGATCGTGCTGCAGCAGCGTATCGGCCACGACGACGTCGCCGACCCGCACCGTGCGCGACACGCCGCCCGCGACGCCGGTGAACACGACGCCCGACACGCCGAACACGTGGATCAGCGCGCTGACCGTCGCGGCGGCCGCGACCTTGCCGACGCGCGCGAGCGTGACGACGCAGGCCGCACCGTGCACGGTGCCGACGTGATAATCGCGGCGGCCGAGCGTGACCGTCTTCATCGCGCCGTCGGCGCGCATCGCGGCGATCAGGTCGCCGAGTTCCTCGGGCAGCGCGGCCAGAATGCCGAGCGGCCGGGCGGCAGGCGTAACGGCCATGTCGACGTCCATCATTCCACCGCCTGCAGTTTCGCGACCGCGAGCGCGAGCCATTTCTCGCCGTGGCGCTTGAACTTCACCTGCGCCTTCGCATCGGTGCCGTTGCCTTCGAGCGCGGTGACCGTGCCTTCGCCGAATTTCGTATGGAATACCTGCTGGCCGACCCGGAAGCCGGCGTCGGCCGCGCGCTGCTTGTCCGCGAACGCCGGCAGCGGCGCGGACACGGCCGCATCGACGATCTGCTCGCGACTGCCGCCGCCCGGCCGCGCGAACCAGTCGCGCCCGTAACCGGCATTGTCCGACCGACCGCCCCAACGCGACCCGGCCTCGACCTTCGGCGTCAACCACTTCAGCACGTGCTCCGGCAGTTCGTCGAAGAAGCGCGAGCGCACGTTGTAGCGGGTCTGGCCGTGCAGCATCCGGCTTTGCGCGAACGACAGGTAGAGCCGCTCCTTCGCGCGCGTGATCGCGACGTACATCAGCCGGCGCTCTTCCTCGAGGCCGTCCGATTCGAGCACGCTGTTCTCGTGCGGGAACAGCCCCTCCTCGAGCCCCGTGATGAACACGGCCGAGAACTCGAGCCCCTTCGCCGCGTGCACCGTCATCAGTTGCACGGCGTCCTGGCCGGCCTGCGCCTGGTTGTCGCCGGCCTCCAGCGACGCGTGCGACAGGAAGCCCGCGAGCGGCGTCATCGTGTCGGGATTCTGCGCGGGGTCGGCGGGCGAAGCCGGATCGAGCACGTCGAGCGCCGGATCGTCCGTCGCGGCGCTCAACTCGGGCGCCGCGATCGCGCCCGCGCGCAGCGGGATCGAGCGGGCCGGCGTGTCGAGCCCGTAGCCTTCCTCGGCGATGAACGCGGTGGCCGCGTTCACGAGTTCCTGCAGGTTCTCGAGGCGATCCTGGCCTTCGCGCTCGCCCTGGTAGAAATCGGCGAGGCCGCTCGCGCGCACGATGTGCTCGACGGTGTCGGGCAGGTTCATGTGCTGCGTGTCGGCGCGCATCTTCGCGATCAGGTTCGCGAACCCGCCGAGGCTCGTGCCGGCCTTGCCGGTCACGTACGGAATCGCGGCGGCCATCGAGCAGCCGTACAGGCGTGCTGCGTCGGCCAGTTGCTCGACCGAGCGCGCGCCGATCCCGCGGGTCGGAAAATTGACGACGCGCGCGAATGCCGTGTCGTCGTTCGGGTTGTCGATCAGGCGCAGGTAGGCGAGCGCGTGCTTCACTTCCTGCCGCTCGAAAAAGCGCAGGCCGCCGTACACGCGGTACGGAATGCCCGACGACATCAGCGTGTGCTCGATCGAGCGCGACTGCGCGTTGCTGCGGTACAGGACGGCCACTTCGCTGCGCGCCATCCCGGTGTTGATCAGCGAACGGATCTCCTCGACGATCCAGCCGGCCTCCTGCGAATCGGTGCTGGCTTCGTACACGCGCACGGGCTCGCCGTGGCCGGCATCGGTGCGCAAATTCTTGCCGAGGCGGTGCGCGTTGTTCGAGATCAGCTGGTTCGCCGCGTCGAGGATGTTGCCGTGCGACCGGTAGTTCTGCTCGAGCTTGATCAGGTTGCGCACGCGGAATTCGTCTTCGAAGTCGCGCATGTTGCCGACGTTCGCGCCGCGGAATGCGTAGATCGACTGATCGTCGTCGCCGACCGCGAAGATCGCGTTCTCGCCGCCGGCGAGCATCTTGAGCCACGCGTACTGCAGCTTGTTGGTGTCCTGGAACTCGTCGACGAGGATGTGCCGGAAGCGCGCCTGATAGTGCGCGCGCAACGGCGCGTTGTACGCGAGCAACTCGTAGCAGCGCAGCAGCAGTTCGGGGAAATCGACGACGCCTTCGCGCTGGCACTGCTGGTCGTACGCCTGGTACAGCTCGACGAACTTGCGGTTGAAGTTGTCGGTCGCGTCGACCTTGTCCGGGCGCAGCCCCTGCTCCTTCGCGTTGTTGATGAAGTACTGGACGTTCTTCGGCGGGTACTTTTCGTCGTCGACGTTCGCCGCCTTCATCAGCCGCTTGATCGCGGACAGCTGGTCGGCCGTGTCGAGGATCTGGAAGGTCTGCGGCAGGCCGGCATCGCGCCAGTGCGTGCGCAGCATCCGGTTGCACAGGCCGTGGAACGTGCCGATCCACATCCCGCGCGTGTCGATCGGCATCATCGCCGACAGGCGCGCCATCATCTCGCGCGCGGCCTTGTTCGTGAAGGTGACGGCGAGCACGGTAGGCGGCGACGCATAGCCCTGCTGGATCAGCCAGGCGATGCGCGTGATCAGCACGCGGGTCTTGCCGCTGCCCGCCCCTGCGAGGATCAGCGCCGGTTCGTTCGGCAACGTGACGGCGGCGAGTTGTTCGGGGTTCAGATTGGCGAGCAGATCGGGCATGGAGCGGCAGCTGACGGGCGAGAAAAATGCGGACCCGTCATTATAAGTCGGCCGCGCGATACCGTTTCCGATCCGTTCGGCCGCCCGTCGCACGCGCAGTGCGGGCACGTTGCGGCCGCGCCCCGACCGGCCCGCGCCGGCTGCGCGATGGCTGGCCGATGGGCATCCATTTATAATTGTCAGATTCGGCATCCAATTCACGCATTTTTCGGCAGATTTCCAACATGAGCGACAACACGCTTGCGAAGAGCTTCGAGCCCCATACCATCGAGTCCCAATGGGGGCCGGAGTGGGAAAAACGCGGCTATGCCGCACCGGCATTCGATCCGTCCCGCCCCGATTTCGCGATCCAGTTGCCGCCGCCGAACGTGACGGGCACGCTGCACATGGGCCACGCGTTCAACCAGACGATCATGGACGGCCTCGCGCGCTATCACCGGATGCTCGGCGAGAACACGCTGTGGGTGCCCGGCACCGACCACGCGGGCATCGCCACCCAGATCGTCGTCGAACGCCAGCTCGACGCGCAGGGCGTGTCGCGCCACGACCTCGGCCGCGAGAAGTTCGTCGAGCGCGTGTGGGAATGGAAACAGAAATCCGGTTCGACGATCACCGGCCAGGTCCGCCGCCTCGGCGCGTCGACCGACTGGTCGCGCGAATATTTCACGATGGACGACAAGATGTCGGCCGCCGTGCGCGACGTGTTCGTCACGCTCTACGAACAGGGCCTGATCTACCGCGGCAAGCGCCTCGTCAACTGGGATCCGGTGCTGCTCACCGCGGTGTCGGATCTCGAAGTCGCGAGCGAAGAGGAAAACGGCCACCTGTGGCACATCCGCTACCCGCTCGTCGACGGGTCGGGCTCGCTCACGGTCGCCACCACGCGCCCCGAGACGATGCTCGGCGACGTCGCCGTGATGGTGCACCCGGAAGACGAGCGCTACGCGCACCTGATCGGCAAGCGCGTGACGCTGCCGCTGACGGGCCGCGAGATCCCGGTGATCGCCGACGACTACGTCGATCGCGAGTTCGGCACCGGCGTCGTGAAGGTCACGCCCGCGCACGATTTCAACGACTACCAGGTCGGCCTGCGCCATAATCTCGCGCCGATCGAGATCCTGACGCTCGACGCGAAGATCAACGACAACGGCCCCGAGCAGTATCGCGGCCTCGACCGCTTCGACGCGCGCAAGGCAATCGTGGCCGACCTCGACGCGCAGGGCTTCCTCGACTCCGTGAAGCCGCACAAGCTGATGGTGCCGCGCGGCGACCGCACGGGCGTCGTGATCGAGCCGATGCTGACCGACCAGTGGTTCGTCGCGATGACGAAGCCGGCGCCGGAAGGCACGTTCAATCCGGGCAAGTCGATCACCGAGACGTCGCTCGACGTGGTGCGCGACGGCCGGATCAAGTTCGTGCCGGAGAACTGGACGACCACCTACTACCAGTGGCTCGAGAACATCCAGGACTGGTGCATTTCCCGCCAGCTGTGGTGGGGCCACCAGATTCCGGCGTGGTACGGCGAGAACGGCGAGGTGTTCGTCGCGCGCAACGAGGAAGACGCGCGCGCGCAGGCCGCCGCGAAAGGCTACACGGGCGCGCTCAAGCGCGACGAGGACGTGCTCGACACGTGGTTCTCGTCGGCGCTCGTGCCGTTCTCGTCGCTCGGCTGGCCGAACGAAACGCCCGAACTGCAGCACTTCCTGCCGTCGTCGGTGCTCGTCACCGGCTTCGACATCATCTTCTTCTGGGTCGCCCGGATGGTGATGATGACCACGCACTTCACGGGCAAGGTGCCGTTCCATACCGTCTACGTGCACGGCCTCGTGCGCGACGCGGAAGGCCAGAAGATGTCGAAGAGCAAGGGCAACACGCTCGACCCGATCGACATCGTCGACGGCATCGACCTCGAAACGCTGGTCGCGAAGCGCACGACCGGCCTGATGAACCCGAAGCAGGCGGCGACGATCGAGAAGAAGACGCGCAAGGAATTCCCGGACGGCATCCCCGCGTTCGGCACCGACGCGCTGCGCTTCACGATGGCGTCGATGGCGACGCTCGGCCGTAACGTGAACTTCGACCTCGCGCGCTGCGAAGGCTATCGCAACTTCTGCAACAAGCTGTGGAACGCGACGCGCTTCGTGCTGATGAACTGCGAAGGCCACGACTGCGGCAACGACAAGCCGGAAGTGTGCGGCGCGGGCGACTGCGGCCCCGGCGGCTACCTCGACTTCTCGGCGGCCGACCGCTGGATCGTGTCGCTGCTGCAGCGCACCGAAGCCGACATCGCGAAGGGTTTCGCCGATTACCGCTTCGACAACATCGCGACCAGCATCTACAAGTTCGTGTGGGACGAGTACTGCGACTGGTATCTCGAACTCGCGAAGGTCCAGATCCAGAACGGCACGCCGGAACAGCAGCGCGCGACGCGCCGCACGCTGCTGCGCGTGCTGGAAACGGTGCTGCGCCTCGCGCACCCGATCATCCCGTTCATCACCGAGGCGCTCTGGCAGAAGGTCGCGCCGCTCGCCGGCCGCTATCCGCAAGGCAAGGCCGAGGGCGTTGCGTCGCTGATGACGCAGGCGTATCCGGTCGCGAACCTGCAGAAGATCGACGAGGCGTCCGAGCAGTGGGCGGCCGACCTGAAGGCGATCGTCGACGCATGCCGCAACCTGCGCGGCGAGATGAACCTGTCGCCGGCCACCAAGGTGCCGCTGCTGGCGGCCGGCGACGCCGAGCGCCTGCGCTCGTTCGCGCCGTACGTGCAGGCGCTCGCGCGCCTGTCGGACGTGCAGATCCTCGCGGACGAAGCGGCGCTCGACCAGCAAGCGCACGGCGCGCCGATCGCGATCGTCGGCCCGAACAAGCTGGTGCTGAAGGTGGAAATCGACGTCGCGGCCGAACGCGAGCGCCTGTCGAAGGAAATCACGCGCCTGACGGGCGAGATCGCGAAATGCAACGCGAAGCTCGGCAACGAGGCTTTCGTCGCGAAAGCGCCGCCGGCCGTGGTCGAACAGGAGCAGAAACGCGTCGCGGAATTCCAGAGCACGCTCGAAAAACTGCGCGCGCAACTCGATCGGTTGCCTGCGTAACAAACGGTAAGGTCGTTTGCGTTCACTATAATGCGAACGTGAACATAGACCGTCTGACAAGTCGATTACAGGAATAAAGGTTCGATCATGTTGAAAGTCACCAAGGCGGTATTCCCCGTTGCCGGTCTCGGCACGCGGTTCCTGCCGGCAACGAAGGCGAGCCCGAAGGAAATGCTGCCGGTCGTCGACAAGCCGCTGATCCAGTACGCGGTCGAGGAAGCGATCGCCGCGGGCATCACCGAGATGATCTTCGTGACCGGGCGCAGCAAGCGCGCGATCGAGGATCACTTCGACAAATCGTACGAAGTCGAGGCCGAACTCGAGGCGCGCGGCAAGGAAAAGCTGCTCGAACTCGTGCGCAGCATCAAGCCGAGCCATGTCGACTGCTTCTACGTGCGCCAGCCGGAAGCGCTCGGCCTCGGCCACGCGGTGCTGTGCGCGGAAAAGCTCGTCGCCGACAATCCGTTCGCGGTGATCCTCGCCGACGACCTGCTCGACGGCAATCCGCCGGTGATGAAGCAGATGGTCGACGTGTTCGACCACTATCACAGCTCGGTGATCGGCGTCGAAGAGATCCCGCCGTCGGAGACGAAGTCGTACGGGATCGTCGACGGCAAGGAATGGGAAGAGTCGATCGTCAAGATGTCGGCGATCGTCGAGAAGCCGGCGCCGGAAGTCGCGCCGTCGAACCTCGGCGTGGTCGGCCGCTACATCCTGAAGCCGCGGATCTTCGAGCACCTGCGCGCGCTGAAGCCCGGCGCGGGCGGCGAACTGCAGCTCACCGACGCGATCCAGGCACTGCTCGCCGACGAACAGGTGCTGGCCTACAAGTACCAGGGCACGCGCTACGACTGCGGCAGCAAGCTCGGCTACCTGAAGGCGACGGTCGAATTCGCGCTGCGCCACCCGGAAGTCGGTGCGGAATTCGATACGTACCTGCGCACGCGCGACGGCGCCCAACCCGCCGTCTGAACGCGGCAAGGGCGCGCCCCGACGGGTGCGCCCTCACCTCCCGGCCACCGCTCAGCGCGCGTCGGCCGGCTTCACCGAGACGACGCCCGGCATCCCGCCCGCGTCGTCTTTTTTCGTCTTGACCAGCCAGCCGCCGCCGTCGCCGAACGGCAGCTTCGCCAGCGCGCTCCTGACGAGCGCCGGTGCGGCCTGCTGCGTGCCCGGATCGCGGTCGCGCAGCGACGCCGACACGCGATAGACGTCGGCGCCCGATTGCGCATCGACGAAACGCAGCGTCAGCACGTGACGGTATACCTTGCCCGCGAACGGCAGCGCGAACGGCGCCGGCCCGTCGACCGTCACGCATGCGCTGCTGGCCGCACCGCACCGGTCGGCGCTCGTCGCGACCGTCGCCGGCTGCGTCGCATACGCGATCGACAGCCGGTAACGCGCGTCCTTGAGCGGCTGCGCATCGAAGCCGCGGCGCGCGAGTTCGTCGCGTACGAGCGACTCGATCCGCCGGTAGTCGGCGTCGTCCCGCTGCGCGGCCGTCCGCACGAAATCGTAGCCGTGCGCGCCGGATGCAAATGCATTCGGCTGCCCGACCGCACTCACGCCGCTCGTCACGCCGGCGCAACCCGTCAACAGCGACGCCGCCAGCGCGGTCGCTGCCCATTGCTTTCTCATGGCTTTCCCCAAATGCCTGCCGCCGCGCCCGGCCCTGTCAGGCGGACGGCTCGTCGATCGCGGGCAGCGACACCGTCACCGCGGTGCCGACACCCACTTCGCTGTCGACCGACACGCTGCCCCCATGGCGCGTGACGACCGTCTTCACGAACGCCATGCCGAGCCCGGAACCCGGGATGTCGGGCCGCTCGCCGGCATGGAATCGCTTGAAACGCTCGAACAGATGCCGCTGATCTTCCGGCGCAATGCCGTACCCCTGATCGCGAATCGTACAGAACATCCGCTTCGATGCGTGCTCGACCGTCAGCGTACACGTGATCACCGTGTCGGACGGACTGTATTTGACCGCATTGTTCAACAGGTTCACGAACGCGCGCGTGATCAACGAGCGATCCGCGCGCACCCAGCACATGTCGGCGCCCACGTCGGACTCGATGCGAATGTGCTTCGCCTGCGCCTGCGGCCACACTTCGTCGCTCGCATCGATCAGCACGTCGACGAGGCTCGTCACCTCGAGCTGGTACGCCTGCGACTCGGCGCGCGCCAGTTGCACGAACTCGTCGGCGAGCGACAGCGCGCGGTGCGCATAGCGCTCGATCCGCGCGAGCAGGCTGCGCATCGCGTCGCTCTCGACGCGATCGCGCTCGATCTCGACCAGCGCCAGGATCGACGACTGCGGCGAACGCATGTCGTGCGACAGCAGGTGCAGCGCCTCCTCGCGATGCCGCTCGGCCGCATGCAGGTCGGTCACGTCGACGAGGCCGGCGATCCAGCCCGTCACGCGCCCTTGCGCGTTCGTGCATGCCGCGTAGCGTAGCAGATGGTCGAGCCCGTCGCGATCGCGCACCTCGATGCCGCGCGCCATCGCGTCGTGCTCGGCCTCGAGCGTCGGGTCGAGCGCGGCCGGCCAGCGCTCGCGGATCGCCGCGTCGTGCTCGGCGTTGCCGTCGACGGTCTTCATGAACGTCAGCTCGCCGAGCGCGGTGCGCAGCGGCCGCCCTTCCGGCAACGGCAGCGCGAGCCGCGACCCGTAGCGTTTGGCCGCGTGGTTCGCGATCAGCACGGTGCCGGCGAGGTCGGTCACGAAGATCGGCTCGGGCATGCTGTCGAGGCTGTCCCACACGAAGCGCTTCATGTCCTGCACGCGCTGCGCGGCCTGCGCCATCAGCGCCATCTGCCGCTCGAGCACGTCGCCGCCGACGCTGCGCGTGCGCGGCGCCTCGGGCAACAGGTGCGGCTCGTCGGCGAGCCGCTGCAGCTCGCGGCGCAGGTACGACATCGTCATTTCCAGCCGCCGCCAGTTCCAGATCGGGTAGACGGCGATCAGCCCGAAGATCGCGGGCGCCGGCGTCAGCCAGATGCGCGCCTCGAACAGCAGCGTCATGCTCGCGATCACGGCCAGCGCGGCAAGGCTCAGCGTCAGCAGCAGCGCGCGCCACGGCGACAGCATCAGGAAGCCGCCCAGCAACACGGCGAGCGGCAGCAGCGACGCGACGAACAATCCCGTGCGCGACGCGGGCGAGATCGCGCTGCCGGTCGCCAGCATGTCGAGCACGTTCGCATGGATATACACGCCGGCCAGCGGGCCGAACTCGCCGGACACCGGTGTCGCGAAGCGATCGTACAGCCCCGACGCCGTCACGCCGACGACGACGATCTTGCCGCGCAGCGCGTCGGGCTTCACGCGCCCTTCGAGCACGTCGTCGAACGACAGCGTCGGATACGCGGGCGTGTTGCGGCTGAACGGAATCAGGTAGCGGCCGTCGCCGGCCGCATCGCGCGACAGGTCGTGCGCGTTCGCGCCGGGCACGCCGCCGACCGGGTGCAGCCGACCGGCCTGGATCGCGCGGTAGACGGGCACCATCAGTTGCGGCCAGCGCACGCGGCCGTCGCTTTCGAACAGCGCGACGCTGCGCACGATGCCGTCGCGATCGACTTCGAGATTGATATGACCGAGCCCCGTCGCGCGCGCGGCGAGCGCGGCGACCGGCGGATCGACCGATCGCGTGCCGTCCGGCTGCTCGGGGCTCAGCAGCACCGGCAGGAAGGTCGGCACGCGGCTCATCGCGTCCGCGAACGTGCGATCCTCGGACGACGGCTCGGTAAACAGCACGTCGTAGACGACGGCGGCCGGCTGCGCGCGCGCGAGCGTGTCGAGCAACCGCGCATGCACGTCGCGCGGCCACGGCCAGCGGCCGAGCGCGGACACGCTCTGGTTGTCGATGTCGACCACCACCACGTCGGGCGACAGCGGCAGGCTGCGCAGCATCAGCAGCCGGTCGTAGATCAATCCGTCGACGCTCGACGACAGGCGGCCGAGCGCGCACGCGAGGATCACCGCGATCCCGAGGCAGCCGATCGCGATCCACTCGATCAGAAAGCGGCGGCCGAGGCGCCGCCGCGGGGAAACGGAGTCGGGTTTCATGCGCCGCGGGTCAGCGCGACAACGTGAACGCGCTGACCGGACTGGTCTTCTCGTAGAACTTGCCGCCTTCGAATTCCTCGACGGTCACGGCCCAGAAGTAGTCGCCCGCCGGCAGGTGCGCGACGGTGATCTGGCGCGCGTGCAGGCCGACCTGGTCGACGACCGGCGCGCTCAGGTCCTTCGAACGCGACAGCACGAACCGGTAACGCGCATTCTTGCCCGACCCGTTCGGCGACCAGCGGAACTCGTAACCGCCCGCGCCCTGCGACGCGCTCGCGTCGAGCCCCATCACGCGGCGTTCGAACGCGTAGGTGCGCGGCTGCCCCTCGAGGCCGTTCGCATCGATCGCGGCGATCCGCACGAAGTAATTCCCGTTCGGCACGTCGCGGAACACCGCGTGCGGGGAATCGATACGCGTTTCGCGGAACAGGTCGAGCAGCCCCGCGTCGTGCGCGAGCTGCACGCGATACGCATGCGCCTGCGCGAGCGGCGTGAGGTCGAATGCGACGTCGGGCTCGTCCTGCACCTTGTCGGGATGCGCGAGCGTGGGCGCGCCCAGCAGTTCGACGGGCGCGCCGACCGCGCCGGACGACGTCGCGACGCTGCCGAAGTTCGCATGCACGAGCGTCGCGCCGGCCGGCTGCCGGCCGCCCGCGACGCCGACGGTGCCGTCGAGCACTTCGACGCGGGTCGCCGCGGTGCCGGCCGCGTCGTAGTTCACGCGAAAGCGCGTGCCGCGCACGCCGGCGACGACCGACGGCGAGCGGATCTGGAAGCGATCGTCGCGTTTCTTCAGGTGGGTGACTTCGCTGTCGACCGAGCCGCGCGTGAGTTCGAACTCGCGATCGAGCGTGCCGGTCAGCACCGTGCGGCGCAGCGACTTCAGCTCGAGCTGGCTGTCGGGCGGCAAGCTCATGTGCGTGCCGTCGGCCAGCTCGATCGTCACGAAGCCGTTCGGGCCGGTGCGCACGCGATCGCCCTCGGCGAGCGTCGCATCGTTCGCGAGCGGCGCGAACGGGGTGCCGGACGTGGCGCCGGACGCGCGCTCGGCCGTGCCCTGCACCGCGATCACGCGGGCGGTGAGCTTTTCCTTGCGCAGCCGCGCGACCGGCAGCTTCAGCGCGACGCCGGGCTGCAGGCGCTTCGGCGCCGGCACGCCGTTGATCTGCTGGAGCAGTTGCCAGTCGTCCGCGCCTTGCAGGTAGCGTGTGGCGACGTCGTACAGCGTGTCGCCCGCCTGCGTGCGATAGACGACCGTCTTGCCCGCGGCGGCGGGCGGCTGCGCCGCGGCCTGCTGCGCGGCGAACGCGAACGCGAACGCGACCGCGCAGGCCGCGCGCAGTGCCGCCGTGCGCAGGCTCGCCGTACGCTGCGTGATTCGCGCGGTCACTCCGGTTCCCCCTGGCCGACCCGTTCGAGACGGTAGCCGTACCCGTAGATCGGCGCGAGACGGTAACCGTTCTCGGGCCGCAGGCCGAGCTTCGTGCGCAGCATCGAAATATGCGTATCCATCGTGCGCGACGGAATGTCGGTCGCCTGCTTCCACACGAGGTCGAGAATGTGCGCGCGCGACAGCGGCCGATCGAGATGCTGGAACAGCAGCAGCGCGAGCTCGAATTCCTTTTGCGTGAGGCTCACGGCCTTGTCGCCGACGTACGCCTGCTTCAGGTTCACGTCGAAACGGAACTGATCGAATTCGCGGACGGTCGCCTCGGCGTTGACCGGATACGCGCGGCGCAGCAGCGAGCCGATGCGCGCGCGCAGGATCGGCCCAGACACGGGCTTGACCACGTAATCGTCGGCGCCGGCGTTGAGGATCTGCGTGATCCCCGCCTCGTCGTCGCGGCTCGTCATGAAGATGATCGGCAGGCTGTGCTCGGTCTGGTTGGCGCGCACCCATTTGAGCACTTCCTCGCCGGACATGTCGGGCACGTTCCAGTCGAGCACCAGCAGGTCGAACGTCTCGCGCTGCAGGCGCTTCTTCAGGGCCTTGCCTTCCTTGAACGCATAGCACGTGTGGCCGACGGCCGTCAGCGTTTGACTGACGAAATCCGTCTGGGCCGGATCGTCATCCAGTACAGCAATTCTCATAGCACCCCGCAAATCGAAATCGATCCGTCCATTCGGCTCCCGCGCCTGCCCCGGCCGCGCAGCCTGCGCGCGGCGCCGGATACCGGCCGGCGAGCCGTCGTTCGCCGCTCGCGCCTCCTGCGCAAACCGGCGACCCCGGGCAAATATCTCAAAAACGGGGCACGGACGAACCGGCGATTTCATCATAGTAGTATGAAATTCGCCAAGAAATTGCGCGGACTATCGCCCTTTCTTCGAATAATCCTTTCTGCTGCGCAACCGGACGTCTATTCGGCGCCCGCGATGCCGGCCACCGGCTCGGCAAAATCGTCTGTCGGCACGCGCGGCGACGGCCGTTGCGCGAGCATCCGCTGCAACTGGTCGCGCACGCGCTCCCATGCGCCGGCCGCATAGTCGGGCTGGCCTGCCGCCCATGCCTGCGCCAGATCGAACACGCGTTCGATCGTCGCACCGCAGTAGGTCGGGCCCGCGCCGTCGTCGCGCGCGGCATCGCGCAGCCGTTCGTCGAGCCACTCGGCCAGCCACGGCATCTCGGCCGCGGCCGAATCCGCGTAGGCTTCCAGCGCGGCACGCGCGTGGCGGTCCTGTTGCGGATCGAGCTCGATCCGGTTCAATTCCGAGGTGCGCACGGGCGCAATGCTTTCCGCTCCGGACGGACTTCGAAGGGTCCCTGGTCTGAAGGACATGTCCTCTCCCCGTTGTACGACGGTAGCGTCAGGCATGGCCCCCGAGCCCGCCGTGCGACGTACCGTGGCCGGCGCCTCCGCTGGGAGCGGACGACCGGCCGCGTCAGTATACGCAGCCGGTCACGCAACGAGGTTTAAGAATTGTCAGAGAGGCGCGGAACCGGCCGGCCAAGGGCGGCCGGCCAGGTGCGGCGGGCTAAGCGGGCCGGCTAGCGGGTCGGCAAAGCGCGGTCAGCCAGGCGCGCCGGCCGGGAGCCTGGCGCGGCGGGACGTCCGATGCGCGCCTTCAGCGGCGACGCATCAGGAACACGAAGGTCTTGTCCTGGGTCGTCGATTCGACGATCTCGTTGCCCGTCTGCTTCGCGAACGCGGCGAAATCGCGCTGCGAGCCCGGATCGGTCGCGAGCACCTTGAGGATCTGCCCGCTTTCCATATCGGCAAGCGCTTTCTTGGCACGCAGGATCGGCAACGGGCAATTGAGCCCGCGCGCGTCCACTTCCTTGTGAATCTGCATCGGCTGTCGACCTTCGAATGACGCGCCCACACGGCGCGGATGGAAGCCGCGATTTTACCGCAGCGCCGCCGCGCCTGCCCGGCCCGCCCACGGCCCGGCGCCCGCCGCCGCCCGGCTCACGCGCCGGAGAAGCCGCCCGCGAGCCGCTCGCGCAGGTGCCGCACGAGCGCGCGCACCGCGCTCGGCACGACCGGGCTGTACGGGCGGATCGCGAAAATGTGGTCGCCGAACGCGCCCGACGGCCGCCAGCCGTCGAGCAGCGCGACGAGCCGGCCGGCGTCGAGATCGCGTCGCGCGCTGAAATCGGGCAGCAGCGCGATGCCGAGCCCGCCGAGCGCGGCCTCGCGCATCGCCTCGCTGTTGTTCGCCGCGAAACTGCCGCGCACCGGCACGCTCACGCGCTGGCGCCGGCGGCCGTCCGGCTCGAAGCTCCACGCGGCCGGCTCGTGCTCGCGCAGGTAGCACAGACAGCTGTGATCGACGAGTTCGCTCGGGTGGCGCGGCTCGCCGCGCGTGTCGAGATAGTCGCGGCTCGCGACCAGCAGCGAACGCGTGTCGCACAGCTTCCACGCGACATGGGTCTGCGGCGCGGTGGTCGTATGGCGGATCGCGAGATCGAAGCCCTCCTGCGTCAGCGAATGCAGGCGGTCGGACAGGTCGAGCTCGATCTGTACGCCCGGATGCTGGCGCAGAAAATCGGGCAGGTGCGGCACGATCTGCTGGCGCCCGAACGCGACCGGCACCGTCAGGCGGAGCAGCCCGCGCGGCTCGCCGGCGAGATCCTTCACGCGCGCGAAATGCTGGCCGATCGACTCGAACGCGTCGCGCGTGCTGTCGACGAGCGTCTGGCCCGCATCGGTGAGCCGCACGCTGCGCGTGGTGCGCCGCACGAGCGGCACGCCGGCCGCCTTTTCGAGATCGGCGATGCGCTGGCTCATCGCGGCCTTGCTGATGCCGAGCCGCTGCGCGGCAGCCGTGAAACTGCCCGCCGCGGACAGCACCGTCAGCGAATGGATATGCGGCCAGAGCGCCTGGACATTTTGCTGATTCATCCGCCGATTATTCAGAATTCTGAACAGTGAATCAAGCTGCGCGGCCTTCTCCCGCCCCGCCGCTTTGCCTAGACTAGGTTCCGTCCACCCTCCCATTCCCCTCCGCAGGAGACACGCATGACCACGGTTCCCGCCTATACGTCCGACGCCGACGTCGGCCACTACATCGACGGCGCGCCCGTCGCCGGCCGCAGCGGCCGTTTCCAGGACGTCTTCAATCCGGCGCTCGGCCGCGCGGTGCGCCGCGTCGCGCTCGCGGGCGATGACGAAGTCGAGCGCGCCGTCGCGTCCGCCCGTGCGGCGTTCCCGGCCTGGGCCGACACGCCGCCGATCCGCCGCGCGCGCGTGCTGCACCGCTTCCTGCAACTGATGAACGAGCACCGCGACACACTCGCGGCGATCATCACGGCCGAGCACGGCAAGGTGTTCTCGGACGCGCAGGGCGAAGTCGCGCGCGGCATCGACATCATCGAATTCGCGTGCGGCGTGCCGCAACTGCTGAAGGGCGACTTCACCGACCAGGTCAGCACCGGCATCGACAACTGGACGATGCGCCAGCCGCTCGGCGTCGTCGCGGGCATCACGCCGTTCAACTTCCCGTGCATGGTGCCGTGCTGGATGTTCCCGGTCGCGCTCGCGACGGGCAACACGTTCGTGCTGAAGCCGAGCGAGCGCGACCCGTCGGCCGCGCTGTTCATCGCCGACCTGCTCACGCAGGCCGGCCTGCCGGCCGGCGTGTTCAACGTCGTCCAGGGCGACAAGGGCGCAGTCGATGCCCTCCTCGACCACCCGGACGTGCAAGCCGTGAGCTTCGTCGGCTCGACACCGATCGCAGCCTACGTGCAGCAGCGCGCGGTGCAGTCGGGCAAGCGCGTGCAGGCGCTCGGCGGCGCGAAGAACCACCTCGTCGTGATGCCCGACGCGAACATCGAGCAGGCCGTCGACGCGCTGATCGGCGCCGCATACGGCTCCGCGGGCGAGCGCTGCATGGCGATCAGCATCGCGGTGCTGGTCGGCGACGTGGCCGACAAGATCGTGCCGGCGGTCGCCGAGCGCGCACGCAAGCTGGTGATCGGCGACGGGATGTCGCCGGAAGTCGAGATGGGGCCGATCGTCACCGGCGACGCGCTCAAGCGCATCGAAGGCTATATCGAGCAGGGCGTGAACGAAGGCGCGCAACTGGTGGTCGACGGCCGCGGGCTGCGCGTGCCGGGCCGCGAAGCCGGCTTCTTCACCGGCGGTACGCTGTTCGACCGCGTGACGCCCGACATGCGCATCTACAAGGAAGAGATCTTCGGGCCGGTGCTCGGCTGCGTGCGCGTGAAGGACTTCGGCGAAGCGGTCGACCTGATCAACGCGCACGAGTTCGGCAACGGCGTGTCGTGCTTCACGAGCGACGGCGGCATCGCGCGAGAATTCGCGCGGCGCATCCAGGTCGGCATGGTCGGCATCAACGTGCCGATCCCGGTGCCGATGGCGTGGCACGGCTTCGGCGGCTGGAAGAAGAGCCTGTTCGGCGACATGCACGCATACGGCGAGGAAGGCGTGCGCTTCTACACGCGTCAGAAGTCGGTGATGCAGCGCTGGTCGTCGAGCATCGGCAAGGGCGCCGAATTCGCGATGCCGACCGCGAAGTAAGCCGCCCGGTGCGCCGTCCGCCGATCCGTTCGGCGGGCGGCGCACCGGCAGTCGCGATCAACCGGCTTTCGTGCCGTGCGCGCCGTCGGCGGTCGGCATATAGGACAACTCGAGCCGGTACGCGAGCGCGACGAACAGACTCTGCGCGAGGCCCATCGTGGCGGTCAGCGCACGAAAGCCGAACGTCGCGCTGTCCTGCACCATCAGCGTCACTTCCGCCTCCCGCGCGAGCGGGCTCATCCGGCTGTCGGTGATCGCGATCAGCCGCGCGCCGCGCTGCGCGGCCTGCTGCGCGACCTGCACGGTCTCGTCCGCATACGGCATGAACGAGATGGCGATCATCACGTCGCCGTCGCGCACCGACCGGATCTGGCCGAGATGCATGCTGCCGAGCGCGCTGAACAGGCCGATCCGCTTGTCGGTATGCTGCAGCGCATAGTCGAGATACACGGCGATCGGAAACGCGCGCCGCGACCCGGCGATCCAGATCGCCTGCGTATCGGCGAGCAAATCCACGGCCTGCGCGAGCGCCTGCGAATCGAGCGTCTGCCGCAACTGCTGCATCCCGGCAATGCTGCCCTTGATGAATTCGTCGGCGATCTGTTCGGGCTGCAGGCTCGACGAGCCGGCTTCGATCACGTCGCGCAGCCGCAGGTTGTACGCACGCCCCGGCGCGATCTGCTGCGCGAGCCCCTCGCGGAACAGCCGCTGCATCTCGGAGAACCCGGAGAAGCCGAAGTGCTTCGCGAAGCGCACGACGGCCGACGGCTGGACGCCGCATGCCTCCGCGAGCGACTGGATGCCTTCCAGCCCAAGCTGGTCCCGATGCGTTTCCACGTGACGCGCAATCACCTTCAGGCGATTGCTGAGACCGTCGTACTCCTGCGTCAGATGCTGCAGGAACTGCTCGACGGTGGCGGGAGGTTTCTCGGATGAACTCATCGGATAGCGCGAAGTTGACGGCCCCGATGCGCGTGCGATGCTGGCGGACGCGGCCCGGGGCTCGGCTGGATACATGCATGAAGGGCGAATTTAATCACGTTTGCGGCACGGCCCGCGCCGCCTGCTCGCTCCCACGCGCTCGATCATCGCTTGCATACGCTCCACGGCAAGACTGGAAACGATTGTCCAACGCCCTCGCGGCGTCGTAAAGATCAGGGTGTCTACCAAGCCGGCCGGCGCGACCACACGCGACGGCCCGCGGCGGCGCCGGCCTGCCCCCTCGTTCAACGATAGTCGACCCACACGCCGCCCGCATCGGCGGACCGCACGCAGTTCTCGACCCACCGCACGCCTTCGACGCCCGCATGGACGTCCGGAAAGCGGATCTGCTTCAACGTCTGCGCGTCGCCGCGATCGGCCGCGTCCATCGCGAGCGCGAAGCGTGCGTACAGGTTCGACCACGCTTCGAACAGCCCTTCCGGATGCCCGGCGCCGATGCGGTCTTCGCGCGTCGCGTTCGGGTGCAGGTACGGCATCCCGCGATCGAGCACCTGCGCGGGCTGCCCCTGGATCTCGTAGCGCAACTGGTTCGGATGTTCGTCCCACCATTCGACGCTCGCCTTCGAGCCGATCACGCGCACCTTCTGCCCGTGCATCGAGCCGGCGTTCACCGCGCTCGACCACACGTAGCCGATCGCACCCGTGTCGTATTCCATGATCGTGAACGCGTTGTCCTCGAGCGGTGCGCGGCTCTTCACGAAGCTCTGCCGCGAACACATCAGCCGTTTGATCTTCAGGTCCGGCGCCATTACTTCGGAGATGTACAGCGGGTGCGTGCCGATATCGCCGAGCACGTAGCTCGGCCCCGCGAACTTCGGGTCGACGCGCCAGCGTGCGGCGGCGCTCGCGGCTTCGACGCCGTCGCTGTGGAAGCCGTGCGCGAACTGCATCTGCACGATGCGGATCTCGCCGAGATCGCCGCGCGCAATCATTTCGCGCGCCTGCTCGATCATCTGGTGTCCGGAATAGCCGTACGCGACGCCGACGATGCGGTTCTTCTCGACCGACAGCCGCTGCAGCGCCTCGGCCTCCTCGGTCGTGAAGCACAGCGGCTTCTCGCATACGACGTGCAGCCCCGCGTTCAGCGCCGCGCGGCAAATCTCGAAGTGCGTGTTGTTCGGCGTCGCGATCGACACCGCGCGGATGCCGTCGGCACGCTTCGCCTCGGCGTCGAACATCGTCCGGTAGTCGGGATAGCAGCGGTCCGCGGCGACGCCGAGCTTCACGCCGAACTGCCGCCCGCGCTCGGCATCGATGTCGAACGCGCCGGCAACGAGCTGGAAACTGCCGTCGCGCAACGCGGCCGACCGGTGGCTGTAGCCGATCTGGCTGCCGAGGCCGCCGCCGACCATGCCCCAGCGAATCGAATGTCCGAGCAGAATCTGTCCGTCGATCATGATTGTCGTGTTCCTGTCCGTGTTCAGTGTTCAGAGTGTGTGCAAAGGGTCGGGCCGACGGCCGATCACGCGAACCCGGCCGATGCGAGAAACGCGCGGCTCGCCGCGACGTCGCGCAGGCTCGTGCCGGCATTGCGCGGATCGCGCTCCTGTTCGATCGTGATATAGCCCGCATAGCCGATATCGTCGAGCGCGCGGCGAATCGCGCGATAGTCGAGCACGCCGTTGCCGATCGGGCACATCACGCCGCGCGCGCACGCCGCGAAGAATGCGATGTGCTCGCGCATCACCGCGTCGTACACGGTGGCGTCGATATCCTTGAAATGCACGTAGTCGAGCCGCGCCGCGTGGCGGCGCAGCCAGGTCTCGGGATCCATCCCCGAGTAGTACAGGTGGCCCGTGTCGAGACAGAGGCCCGCCGTCTCGGCCGCGACGTCGGCGACGATCCGGTCGATCTCGTCCGCGAACTCGATGTAGCCGCCCGCATGAGGATGGATCACCGCGCGCACGCCGAATTCGTCGCGCGCGAGCGTCGCGATCTGCCGGATATGGTCCACCATCCGCGCCCAGCGCTCGTCGGACAGCCGCGGCGCGCGATCGCCGTGACCGGCCGCATAGTCACGCTCCTCGTGGCCCCAGTCCATCACGACCAGGTACGGCGCCGCGTAGCGCTGGCCGTCCTGCGTCGGCAGCTTCGGCAGCCGCGTGATCAGCGCGCAGATGTCGCGCGTCTGGCGCAGCAGGTTCGGCAGGTTCTCCGGCGACACCAGGTCGTCGAAGATCGTGCCGGCGGTGATGCTCAGGCGCTGCCGTTCGAGCTCCGCGCTCACCACGTCGAACTCGAGCGGGATATAGCCGTACGGGCCGAGCTCGATGCCCGAATAGCCGGCCTGTGCGGCTTCGGCGAGCACGTGCCGCCACGGCGGCAGGTGCGGATTCTTCACGTCGTCGACGCCCCAGCAGCACGGCGCGCAGCCAATCTTCATCGTCATGTCGGTCAGTCCATCAGGAAAGCGGCGCGCGGCCTCGAGCGTGGCCGCGTGGCACGATGTCAACGTGTCCGGCCTGTTCAGCCGCGATAGAACGCCGGGCGTTCGGCCATCGCGATCGACTCGACCGCCCCGCTCTGCTGCGCGCGCACGCACGCATCGGCCGCGACCGCCGCCGCATAGCCGTCCCACGCGGACGGGCCGGTCAGCGCGCCCTGCCGCACGCCGTCGACGAACGCCTGCAGCTCGACGTCGTACGACGCGATGAAGCGCGCCTTCCAGTCGGTCATGATCTCGACCGACTGCCGCGCCGCATGCTTGAGCCCGACCGCGGGCGGATCGGGCAGCTTCGCGATGCCGTTCTCGCCGACCACCTCGCACTGGATGTCGTAGCCGTACTGGCAGTTCACGAAGATCTCGACGTCGATGCGCACGCCGCTCGCGGTTTCGAGCAGCACGATCTGCGGATCGGCGAGATGCGCACTCGCATGGCGCGTCTTCTTCGGGTAGACGACCTGCGCGCTCGTGTAGTCCTCGCCGAGCAGCCAGCGCAGCACGTCGAGCTCGTGGATCAGCGTGTCGGTGATCGCCATGTCGGTCGTATAGCGCTCGCCGACCGACTGGTTGCGATGCGCGCAATGCAGCATCAGCGGCGCGCCGATCTCGCCGCTGTCGATCACGCGCTTGAGCGCACGATAGCCTTCGTCGTACGGACGCATGAAGCCGACCTGCACGAGCCGCTTGCCGTGCGCGATCTCGGCCTCGACGATGCGCATGCAGCCGTCGGCAGTCACCGCGAGCGGCTTCTCGCAGAACACCGGCTTGCCGTGCGCGATCGCGTCGAGCACGAACGCTTCGTGCGTCGGCCCCCACGACGTGACGAGCACGGCCTGCACGTCGGCGGCCGCGACCACGTCGTGGCCGTCGCCGTAGATTTCCGCGTCGAGCCCGTACTTCGTCACCGCATCGCGCGCCTGCTGCGGGTCGATGTCGTTGACGGCCACCACGCGTGCGCCGGACAGCGTACGCGTCAGCCTGCGGATATGGTCCTGGCCGATCGCGCCGCAGCCGATCACACCGATTTGCAACGTCATTCGAATATCTCCAGTCGTTCGTTCATCAACGGCGCGGCCCGTGCCGCGCCGGTCAGCAAGGGTGCCCAAAACGGCTCAGCGCGCGGCCGCCCGCTCGAAATGGCGTTCGACGTAGCGCTGGATCGTGTCGCGCATGTAGCGCGACGACGCTTCCGCGCGGTCCTCCCACGCGAACACGCACGACGACATCACGCCATCGAAGCCGGCCGCGCCGAGCGCGCCGAAAAACACGTCCCAGTCGATCTCGCCCTGCCCGATGTCGAGATGCTGGTGCACGCGGATCTGGTTCGAGCCCGGCGGGTTCACGATGTAGCGCAACTGACTGCTCTTGCGGTGGTCGAACGTGTCGGCCACGCGCACGTGCGCGAGAATCGGCGCGGCGGCCGCGATCATCGCGGCCATGTCGTCGCCGTAGTAGAACGTGTGCGGCGCGATGTACGACAGCTTCAGCGACGGCGAGCCGATGTTCGTGACGATGTCGATCGCCGGCTGCAACTGCTCGATCCAGTCTTCCGGATGCGGCTCGACCGACAGCACGATGCGTTCGCGCTCGAGGATCGGTAGCAGCGCGTCCATCGAGCGAAACCACGCGGCTTCGCACAGCTCCTTCGGGTTCGCGCCCGGCCGCTCGCCGACCGAACGCTCCGGCGACGCGCCGCGCCCGAACTCGGACACCATCAGCGGGCACTCCATCTCCACTGCGACCTCGATCGCCTTCTGCCAGCAGCGCACGGCCCATTGCCGCTCGTCCTCGAACGGGCTCGCCCAGCGGTACATCGGCTGCAGCGACGCGAGACCGACGCCGCTCGCGCGCATCGCCTGTCGGAACGCGGCCATGCGCTCGCGCGTCGCGCGCGGCATCACCCACCAGTCGAGAAAGTCGCTGCGTGGCGACAGCTCGATCTGGTCGTAGCCGAGCTCGGCGACCGCATGCGGCAGCCGGTCGAGCGGCAGGTGGCGAATCATGTAGGGATCCAGAGCGATCTTCATCTTCTTCCCGGAAGGTTGCGTGGTGTCGGCCGCGTCGGAATCGGTCAGCGGCGCGACTTCTTGTTGCGGTACTGGTCGGCGATCACGGCCGCGACGATGATCGCGCCCTTCACCATCTCCTGGTAATACGCGTCGATCCGGATGAACGTGAAGCCCGACGTCATCACGCCGAGGATCAGCACGCCGATCACGGTGCCCGTCACGCGCCCGAGGCCGCCCGACAGCGACGTGCCGCCGATCACGACGGCCGCGATCGCATCGAGCTCGTACATCACGCCCATGCCGGACTGGCCGGAGATCGCGCGCGCGGCCGTCACGGTACCGGCGATCCCGCTCAGGAGGCCCGCGATCGCATAGACGAAGATCAGGTGGCGCGTCACGTTGATGCCCGATACGACGGCCGCGTGGCGGTTCGCGCCGATCGCATAGGTGTATTTGCCGAAGCGCGTGTAGCGCAGCACGACGTGGAAGATCGCGGCGATCACGAGAAAGACGATCACCGGGTTCGCGCCCGCGCCGATCGCCGCGAACGAGTCGGTCAGCATCGACACCGGCATCCCGTTGGTGAACCACTTCGCGAAGCCGCGCGCGGCGACCATCGTGCCGAGCGTCGCGATGAACGGCGGGATGCCCGTCATCGCGATCAGCGTGCCGTTCAGCAGGCCGACCAGCAGCCCGACGCACACGCCGGCCAGCACCGGCCAGATCACCGGCAGATCGGTGAGATGCGGAAACACCGCGCGCGGGAAGTCGGACACCTGCGCGAGGCTCGCCGACACGACGGCGGCCGCCGCGACCACCGACCCCGACGAGAGATCGATCCCGCTGGTGATGATCACGAGGTTCACGCCGACCGCGATGATGCCGATCACGGCCATCTGCAGCACGATGATTTCGAGCCGCTCGGCATTGAACAGAAAGCTCTGGCCGACGACGATCCAGCCGAGAATCTCGAAGAACAGGCTGATGCCGACCAGCACGAGGAAGATGCTCAGTTCGGGCGGCCACTTCGTATGCCGCGACTTGAGTGTCATGGTCTGCGCATCCGCGACCGGGTTCAGGTTGCCCATTTCAGTTGTCTCCAATCTTATTTCGGCTCAGCGCGACGCGAGATCCATGATGCGAACCTGGTCGGCGTCCTTGCGATCGACGATGCCGGTCATGCGCCCTTCGTGCATCACCATCACGCGATCGCTCATCCCCAGCACTTCCGGCATTTCCGACGAGATCATCAGCACCGCGACGCCCTTGCCGGCCAGCGCGCTGACGAGCCGGTGAATCTCGGCCTTCGCGCCGACGTCGATGCCGCGCGTCGGTTCGTCGAGGATCAGGATGCGCGGCTGCGTGAGCAGCCAGCGGCCGATCAGCACCTTCTGCTGGTTGCCGCCCGACAGGTTCTGGATTTCCTCGTGCAGGCCGGGCGACTTCACGCGCAGCATCCGGCTCATTTCCTCGCAGTCGCGCTTCAACTGCGCCTGCTGCACGAAATTGAACTTCACGTAGCGGCGGCTGAGCACCGCCGCTTCCATGTTCGCGAGCAGGTCGAGATTCAGGAAGCAGCCGGAGTCCTTGCGGTCCTCGGTGAGGAACGCCATCCCGTGCTTCATCGCCTGCGCGGGCGTCGAAATACGCACCGGCTTGCCGTCGATGCGGATCTCGCCCGACGTGGCCGGCACGACGCCGAACAGCGCCTCCGCGACGTTCGAGCGCCCCGAGCCGACGAGGCCCGCGACGCCGAGGATCTCGCCCGCGCGCAGCTCGAAGCTGACGTCGCGAAACACGCCGTCGACGCAGAGATCCTTCACCGACAGCACGACGTCGCCGATCGGCACCGCTTCCTTCGGAAACATCTGCGTGATCTCGCGCCCGACCATCATGCGGATGATGTCGTCGCGCGTGACGTCGCTCGACGCATGTGTGCCGATGTACTTGCCGTCGCGGAACACCGAGAACTCGTCGGCGATCTCGAACAGCTCGTTCATCTTGTGCGTGATGTAGACGATGCCCTTGCCCTGCTCGCGCAGCTGGCGAATGATCCGGAACAGGTGCGCGACTTCCTTTTCGGTCAGCGCGGAGGTCGGCTCGTCCATGATCAGCACGTCCGAGTCGAACGACACGGCCTTCGCGATCTCGACCATCTGGCGGCTCGCGACCGACAGCGTGCGCACGTCGGTTTCCGGATCGATGTCGATCGACAGCCGCTCGAACAGCGCGGCCGTGCGGCGGCGCAGCTCGGCGTGATCGATCAGGCCGAAGCGGTTCTTCGGTTCGCGGCGGATCCAGATGTTCTCCGCGACCGTCATGTACGGCATCAGGTTGAGCTCCTGATGGATCATCGCGATGCCGCGGTCGAGCGCATCGAGCGGGCCGTTCAGCACGACCGGTTCGCCGTTGATCAGGATTTCGCCCTGGTCGGGCGTATAGACGCCGGCGATGATCTTCATCAGCGTGGATTTTCCGGCACCGTTCTCGCCCATCAGCGCATGAACGGTGCCGCGGCGCACGCGGAACTGCACGCCGTCGAGCGCGACGACGCCGGGAAAGGACTTGCCGACGCCGCGCACCTCGAGCACGCAGTCGGCCGTGGAAGGAGGCGGCGAGCCGGACGAGCCGGCCGCCCCGGACGAAGCGGCCGGCGCGTCGCCGCCGGCCATCGGGCGCGCGATCCTGGCTGTAAACATGGACGTTCCTCGACAAGTCGCGCGCGAACCCGGCCGTGCCGGGCCCGCGCAGTTCAACGGGACAACCGGTCAGTGCTTCGCGTACTGGTTCATGTTGTCGGGCGTCACGAGCTCGAACGGCACGTTCACATAGCGATCGACCGGCTGCTTCTTCGCGAGCTTCAGCGCGGTGGCGACGGCCTGCGCGCCCTGCCCGGTCGCGTTCTGGTAGACGGACACCTTCAACTCGCCGGCCTTCATCGCCGCGAGGCCGTCCGGCGTCGCGTCGATGCCCGCGACGACCGTTTTCGGCGTCAGCTTGCGCGCGGCCTTCAGCGCGTTGATCGCGCCGATCGCCATTTCGTCGTTGTTCGACACGATCGCGTCGAACTTGGTCCCGGAGCTCAGCCAGTTCATCGTGATGTCCTGGCCCTGCGTGCGGCTCCACTTGCCTTCGCGCTTGTCGACGATCTTCATGCCCGCGCATTCCTTCGTCGCGATCACGTCCTCGATGTCCTTGGTGCGGGCGCGCGCCGATTCGTTGGACAGCTCGCCCATCAGCACGAGGATGTCGCCCTTGCCGCCGAGCAGCTTGCACACCTGGCGCGCCTGCAGCGTGCCCGACTGCTTTTCGTCGGAGGCGACGACCGCGACGCCGGCCGGCAGCTTGTCGAAATCGACCGGCTTGCGGTTCACGTAGACGAGCGGGATCTTCGCCGCGGTCACCATCTTCGTGATCTTCGGCGTCGCGTCGGTATCGACCGCGTTCACGATGATCGCGTCGACTTTCTGCGCGATCATGTTCTGGACCTGGCTCAACTGCTTGCCGACGTCATTGCCGCCGTCCTCGATCTGCACCGTCGCGCCGTCCTTCTTCGCCGAATCGGCGATGCTGTTGCGCAGGATGGTCAGGAACGTGTCGTCGAACGATGCCATCGTCACGCCGATCTTCTCCGCATGCGCAAGCGGCGCAGCCAGGATCGCGGCGGCCGCGACGGCCATCAGCTTGGTCTTCATGATCAATCTGTCTCCTCATCTCCGGGGGCGGAAGACGGCGCATTGCGCGCCGCCGGGCCGAGTCCGATCTGCTCCGATCGGGACTGAAGCATCCGGATGAAACTGTAGATCACTTCCTCGAAAATTTGGAAATTTATTTCTACGTGATTTCACCTAGGGAACTGGATTTCCAAAAAGTCTAGACTGCGTCCGTAGCCCGAATCCCGGCGGCAGGCAGCCTCGCGTCGTGCGGCACATGCCGCGGACAGCCGCCGCCGGATCGGTCCCCTAATCCGCCGGCAGCGCCGAACGCCGGCCGCGAGCGTGACACGTGATATGAGCCTGCTGAACTTTCCGAGTGACCGCCCCATCGATCTCGCCTGCCTCGGCCGCGTGGCCGTGGATCTCTATGCGCAGCAGTACGGCAGCCGCCTCGAAGACGCGCGCAGCTTCCAGATGTATCTCGGCGGCTCGTCGGGCAACGTCGCGTTCGGCGTCGCGCGGCTTGGGCTGAAGACCGCGATGATTTCGCGCGTCGGCGACGAGCAGATGGGCCGTTTCCTGCGCGAGACACTCGAGCGCGAAGGCTGCGACACGAGCCAGTTGCAGACCGATCGCGAGCGTCTCACCGCGCTGGTGCTGCTCGGGCTGAAGGATCGCGATACGTTCCCGCTGCTGTTCGTGCGCGAGAACTGCGCGGACATGGCCGTGCGCGCCGACGAGATCAGCGAGGACTTCATCGCCGGTTGCCGCGCGCTGGCGATCACCGGCACGCATCTGTCGACGCCGGGCACGCGCGAGGCGTCGCTGACCGCGCTCGGTTACGCGCGCCGCCACGGCGCGGTGCGCATCCTCGACATCGACTACCGGCCGGTGCTGTGGGGGCTGACCGCGCGCGGCGCCGGCGAGAACCGTTACGTACCCGACGCGCAGGTGACGCGGCAACTGCAGCAGGTGCTCGACGAATTCGATCTGCTGGTCGGCACCGAGGAGGAATTCCTGATCGCGGGCGGCGTGCCGCACGACCTGATCGCGTCGTTGCAGGCGGTGCGCGCAATCACGGACGCGACGCTGGTCGTCAAGCGCGGCGCGCTCGGCTGCTGCGTGATCGAAGGCGACGTTCCCGCGCGCATCGACGCCGCGCCGACCTTCGTCGGCGAACGCGTCGAGGTGCTCAACGTGCTCGGCGCGGGCGACGCGTTCCTGTCGGGCCTGCTGTCGGGGCTGCTGCGCGGGTGCGACTGGGCCGAATCGACGCGCATCGCGAACGCATGCGGCGCGATCGTCGTGTCGCGCCACGCGTGCTCGGCCGCGATGCCGACGCCAGCCGAACTCGCGCACTGGTTCGGCGGCAGCCGCAATCCGGCGGTCGATGCCGACCGCACGCTCGCGCACCTGCATCGCGTGACGGTGCCGCGCCGCGAATGGGACGACCTGTGCGTGATGGCGTTCGACCATCGCAGCCAGTTCTACGAGCTCGCGGTGCAGGCCGGCGCGGACGAGGCGCGGATCAGCACGTTGAAGCGCCTGCTCGTGCGCGCGGTCGAACAGGTCGAGCGCGACCGCGGCATCGCCGGCCACGTCGGCGTGCTGATCGACGGCGGCGCGTACGGCCGCGACGCGCTCGCGTCGGCCACCGGGCGCGGCTGGTGGGTCGGCCGGCCGGTCGAGCTGCCGGGCTCGCGGCCGCTGCGGTTCGACGAGACGCGTTCGGTCGGCTCGTCGCTCACGCACTGGCCGACCGAACAGGTCGTGAAATGCCTCGTTCACTATCACCCCGACGACCCCGTCGACCTGCGCGTCGAGCAGGAGCAGCGCGTGCTCGAACTGTGGGAAGCCACGCGCGCGAGCGGCAACGAGCTGCTGCTGGAAATGATTCCGCCGCGCGCGGTCACGCCGGCCGGCACCGAGGACGACGCGGTGCTGCGCACGGTCGCGCGCTTCTACAACCTCGGCGTGAAGCCCGAATGGTGGAAGCTCACGCCGCTCACCGCCGACGGCTGGGCACGGCTCGCCGCGCTGATCGCCGAGCGCGACCCGCACTGCCGCGGCGCGGTGATCCTCGGGCTGAACCAGCCGCTGCAATACCTCGTCGACAGCTTCCGCTCGGCGACCGACCCGATCGTCAAGGGCTTCATGGTCGGGCGCACGCTGTGGGCCGATGCCTCGCTGAACTGGTTCGCGGGCCGGATCGACGATCAGGCGCTGATCGACGAAGTGGCCGGCAACTTCGCGCAACTGGTCGACGCGTGGCTGGGCCGCCGGGCCGCCGCGCGCGCCGCCGCAGCCTGATGCCCGTGTTCGCGACGACCACCCGACTTCTCTCTATCGACCGACGATGACCACCACCGTAAGACTGACCGTCAGCCAGGCGCTCGTGCGCTACCTGGCCGCCCTGCGCGCCGAAGTCGTCCAGCCCGACGGCCGCACCGAGATCCTGCCGTACTGCGGCGGCGTGTTCGCGATCTTCGGACACGGCAACGTGGCCGGGCTCGGCGAAGCGCTGCATGCCGAGAAGGACCGGCTGCCGACGTTTCGCGCGCACAACGAGCAAGGGATGGCCAACGCGGCCGTCGCGTTCGCGAAAGCGAATTTCCGCCAGCGGATGATGGCCGCGACGTCGAGCATCGGCCCCGGCGCGACCAACATGCTCACGTCCGCCGCGCTCGCGCACGTCGGCCGCTTGCCGCTGCTGCTGCTGCCCGGCGACGTGTTCGTGTCGCGGCTGCCCGACCCGGTACTGCAGCAGGTCGAGGATTTCGAACAGGGCGACGTCAGCGCGAACGACTGCTTCCGGCCCGTGACGCGCTACTTCGACCGCATCGCGTCGCCCGAGCAACTGCTCGTCGCGCTGCCGCGCGCGATCCAGGTAATGACCGATCCCGCGCAGTGCGGCCCCGTGTGCCTCGCGCTGCCGCAGGACGTGCAGACCTTCGCGTACGACTGGCCCGAGGATTTCTTCGCGCCGCCGGTGATCCGGATGCGCCGGCCGCCGGCCGACCCGCTCGAACTCGCCGATGCGCTCGACGTGCTGAAGGCCGCGAAGAAGCCGCTGATCGTCGCCGGCGGCGGCGTGCTGTACAGCCAGGCGTGGGACGCGCTGCGCACGTTCGCCGACACGCACGGCGTGCCGGTGGCCGAATCGCAGGCCGGCAAGGGCAGCCTCGCGTGGGACCACCCGCTGAACCTCGGATCGATCGGCGTGACGGGCTCCCCCGCCGCGAATCGCGCGGCCGCACAGGCCGACGTCGTGTTCGCGGTCGGCACGCGGCTGCAGGATTTCACGACCGGCTCGCACGCGCTCTACGGCGACGCAACGTTGTTGAGCCTGAACGTGCAGCCGTTCGACGCGGGCAAGAAGCGCGGCCGGCAACTGGTTGCCGATGCGCGTACGGGCCTCGGTCAGTTGTCGGCCGCGCTGGCCGGCTGGCGCGCCGACGCGGCGTGGACGGCCGCGAACCGCGACCAGGCCGCCGCGTGGAACGCGCGCGTGACGACGCTGACCACCCGGATGCCGACCGACACGCTGCCGTACGACGCGGAAGTGATCGGTGCGGTGCGCGACTCCGCGGCCGACGCGGGGCGCGACAGCGCGCGCGACGACCTCGTCGTCTGCGCGGCCGGCACGCTGCCGGCCGAACTGCACAAGCTGTGGCGCAGCGGCGTGCCGGGCAACTACCACATGGACTATGCGTATTCGTGCATGGGCTACGAGGTCGCGGGCGGTCTCGGCGCGAAGCTCGCGCGGCCCGAGCGCGAAGTGATCGTGATCGTCGGCGACGGCTCGTACATGATGCTCAACGCGGAGCTCGCGACCTCCGTGATGCTCGGCCGCAAGATCATCGTCGTGATCCTCGACAACCGCGGCTACGGCTGCATCGAGCGGTTGCAGCTCAACTGCGGCGGCGCGAGCTTCAACAACATGCTCGACGACTGCGTGCCCGAAGGCGGCGAACGCTCGACGATCGACTTCGCGATGCATGCGCGCGCAATGGGTGCGGAAGCCGTGCACGTGCGCGACGTCGGCGAGCTGCGCCGCGAAATGAAACGCGCACGGGCGGCGACGAAGAGCCAGGTGCTCGTGATCGACACCACGCATCGTCGCACCACCGACGACGGTGGCGCGTGGTGGGAAGTCGCGGTGCCGCAGGTCTCCGCACGCGCCGATGTCGAACGCGCGCACCAGACGTATCTCGACGCGAAAACCCGGCAGCGGCGCTGATCGCGCACGCTGCTCCACGAACACGCCCCGCCCCCATCATCCGAATCGAGGAAGCAAGTCATGAGCTGGAACGTCCGCATCGGCATCAATCCCCTGTCGTGGATGAACGACGACCTGCCGTCGCTCGGCGGCGAGACGCCGCTCGAAACGGCGCTGAAGGAAGGCGCCGAAATCGGCTATGCGGGCTTCGAGCTCGGCAACAAGTTTCCGAAGACGGGGCCCGAGCTGAAGGCGAAGCTCGCCGAATTCGGGCTCGTGTGCGTGTCGGGCTGGTATTCGGGCTTCCTCGCGGAAGTCGCGCCGGGCATGACCGACGCCGATGCCGTCGCGGCGGAGATCGAGCGCTGCCGCGCGCACATGACGAAGCTGCAATTCAACGACGTGACAGTCGTCGTGTACGGCGAATGCGCGGGCACGATCCAGGGCAGCATCGACACGCCGGTCGCGAAGCGGCCGCGTTTCGTCGACGACGACGCGTGGCGGCGCTACGCGGCGCGCCTCGACGCATTCGGCGCGCATCTGCTCGACACCTACGGGATCCGGCTCGCCTACCATCACCACATGGGCGCGTACGTCGAGTCGCCGGACGACGTCGACCGGCTGATGGCGCTGACCGATCCCGCGAAGGTGTTCCTGCTGTTCGACACCGGCCACGCGTATTTCGGCGGCGCGGCCGACCCGGTCGCGCTGCTGAAGAAGCACGTGTCGCGCGTGGCGCACGTGCATTGCAAGGACGTGCGGCCGCAGGTCGTCAACCAGGCGCGCAACGACGGCTGGAGCTTCCTGAACGGCGTGATCAACGGCACCTTCACGGTGCCGGGCGACGGCGCGCTCGACTACGACGCGACGCTGCGCACGCTGAAGGACGCCGGCTACGAAGGCTGGCTCGTCGTCGAGGCCGAGCAGGATCCGGCCGTCGCGCCGAGCTATGCGTATGCGAAGAAGGGCTACGAGTCGCTGCGCGCGATCGTCGACCGGTTGAGCGCGTGAGCTCGCGCGCAAGCGCCCGAGCATTCGCGTCCTACCCTATTGCGGAGACCCACTTCATGACGATTTCTCCCCTGCTGGTCAAGGCATCCGCCGACCGCGAAATCTGCAACGTCACGCCCGAATCGGCCGGCTGGAAGCACGTCGGCTTTCGCGCGCTGCGCCTGAAGGCCGGCGACGCCGAGACGCTCGACACGGGCACGCGCGAACTGTGCGTCGTCGTGCTGACGGGCACGGTGCGCGCGGACGTCGACGGCGAAACCTACGACGCGCTCGGCAAGCGCGACAGCGTGTTCGAAGACGTATCGCCGGACGCGCTGTACGTGCCGGGCGGCAAGCGCGTCACGCTGGTCGCGACGCGCGATGCGGAAGTCGCGCTGTGCACCGCGCCGTACGCGAGCGGCGACAAGCCCGTGCGGCGCCTCGACGGCGAACGGATGCGCCGCTCGGTGCGCGGGCAAGGCACCAACACGCGCTACGTATGCGACATCCTGATGGGCGACAACCCGGCCGCCGAGCGCCTCCTCGTCGTCGAAGTCGTCACGCCGGCCAGCCATTCGAGCAGCTATCCGCCGCACAAGCACGACCGCGACGCGGCGCCCGACGAAACCTCGCTCGAGGAAACCTACTATCACCGGATCGATCCGCCGCAGGGTTTCGCGTTCCAGCGCGTGTACACCGACGACCGCAGCCTCGACGAGGCGTGCGCGGTGGAGAACCACGACGTCGTGATGGTGCCGCGCGGCTACCACCCGGTCGTGGCTCCTCACGGCTACAACCTGTACTACCTGAACGTGATGGCCGGACCGAGCCGCGCGTGGGCGTTCAAGAACGACCCCGCGCACGAGTGGATGCTCGATGCGGCGCCGAAACGCTGACGTGCCGACGCGCCGAAGCACTGAACGGAACACGGGCCCGCGCGGCCCGTGACGATGCGACGCCCGGCACGCGTATCGAGCCGGCCACGCCACGGAGCCGCCATGGTGACGTCCCCCTTTCGCCTCGAACCCCACGCCTTCGACGACGATACGTCGACCCCGGCGCTGCCGCACTTCGATGCGGCCGTCGCGCGCCGCATGGGAGAAATCGCGGTCAACCTCGCGTCGCGACGCGGGCTGCCGATTGCGGTCGGCATCGTCGGCGAGCAGGCGCTGCTGTTCTACTGTGCGCTCGACGGCAGCGGCGCACACGACGGCGATGCGATCCGCCGTCGGCAGAACACGGTCCTGCGTTTCGACGAGAGTTCGCTCGTGGTCGGCGCGCACTTTCGACGTGCCGGCTGGTCGCTGCGGTCGCAGGGCCTGTCGGACGACGACTACGCGCTCGACGGCGGCGGCGTGCCGTTGCGGATCGCCGGCGCCGGCATCGTCGGCGCGATGGCGATCGCGGGCCTCGGCTCCGAACGCGATCACGCGCTCGTCGTCGAATGCCTGCGATGGCACGTCGGCGCGAATGCGCTGGCGATGAGCGCGTAGCGGCGTGAACGGCGCACCCGCACCGCTCGCGCCGACCTGCGGACGATCAGTTCAACCCGCCGCTCACGACGAGGTGCTCGCCGGTCATCCAGCGTGCATCGTCCGATGCGAGGAACACGGCGACCGACGCGATGTCGTTCGGCTCGCCGAGGCGGCCGAGCGGCGTCTGGCCGCGCACCTGCGCTTCGAGATCGGAACCGATGATGCCCGCGCTGTGCGTGCCTTCGGTCACGATCATCCCCGGGTTGATCGCGTTCACGCGGATCTTGCGCGGGCCGAGTTCGAGCGCGAGCACGCCGGTGATCGCGTCGACCGCACCCTTCGTGCCGCTGTACACGGCGCTGGCGGGCGGCGTGATGCTGGTCACGACCGAGCTGATGTTGATGATGCTCGCGCCTTCGCCGAGATGCTTGACCGCCGCCTGCGTGGTCAGCAGCACGCCGAACACGTTCGTGTCGAACTGCCGGCGGTAGTGTTCCTCGGTGATCGCTTCGATCGGCGCGAATTCGTACACGCCGGAGTTGTTGACGAGCACGTCGAGACGACCATACGTCTCGATCGCGGTATCGACGATGCGTTGCGCGTCGGCGGCCTTCGACACGTCGCCGCCGACCGCGACCGCGCGGCCGCCCGCTTCCGTGATCGCGCTCACGACCGCATCCGCGCCTGCCTTGCTGCTCGCGTAGTTGACGACGACCGCTGCACCTTCGTCGGCCAGTGCCTTCGCGATTGCCGCGCCGATGCCCTTCGATGCGCCCGTGACGATCGCTACCTTGCCTGTCAGCTTGCTCATGATTTCATTCCTCAGTCCGAAGACGTTCGATGGATGGCGCCGGTTGCCGCGACGATGCGTCGATGCGTTGCGACGGCGACCGGCCTGACTGGCAATGTACGGTGCGGCGCCGCGACGATAAAGCGGCTCGACGCGAATTGACTGGCGGAGTTTGCCGAACAATCGACGGGATGCCGTCAGCCGGCGCTCAGCCACGCGCGTGCGACCTCGCCGCCCAGCCCGTCGAGCCCGCCGTCGTAGACGATCCGTCCGCGCCCCATTACCGCCGCGCGCCGCGCGAGCCGCGGCGCAAGCTGCAGCCGTTGCTCGATCAGCACGATCGACACGCCGTCGGCCTGCAGCGCGGCGAGGCACGCGCCGACTTCGTCGACCGCGAGCGGCGCGAGCCCTTCGGCCGGCTCGTCGACGATCAGCACGCGCGGCCGGCCGGCGAGTGCGCGCACCAGCGCGAGCACCTGCTGCTCGCCGCCCGACAGCCGCCCGGCTTTCACGTCCGCGCGCGCGGCCAGCAACGGAAAGCGCTCGAACAAGCGGTCGAGCGCCGCGCGTTCGATGGCGCCGCTCGCGCCGCGCAAACCGAGCCGCAGGTTGTCGCGCACGGTCAGCAGCGGAAACACGTCGCGGCTTTCGGCTACGTAAGCGACGCCGCGCCGCGCGATCTCGAACGTGCGCGCACCCGCGCATTCGGCGCCGGCGATGCGCACCGAGCCGGCCGTGCGCACGAGCCCCATCACGGCCTTCGCGAGCGTCGAGCGCCCCGAGCCGTTGCGGCCGAGCAGCGCGAGCGTCTCGCCCGGCGCGAGCGCGAGATCGACGCCGTCGAGCACGGGCTGCACCCCGTACCACGCACGCAGCCCGCGAATCTCGAGCACGGCGCTCATGCCGCGCCCTCGCCCAGATAGGCGGCCCGCACGCGCGGATCGGCGCGGATCGCGTCGGGCGCGCCGGTCGCGACCACCGTGCCGCGCACCAGCACGGTGATGCGTTCGGCGAAACCGAACACGGCGTCCATGTCGTGCTCGATCATCAGCACGGTGCGGCCCTGCGTCGTCGCGCGGATCAGCGCGATCATCCGCGCCGCCTGCGCGCGGCTCATGCCGGCCGTGGGCTCGTCGAGCAGCAGCGTACGCGCGCCGCTCGCGAGCGCGATCCCGAGATCGAGCGCGCGCTGCTCCGCATAGCTCAGCGCGGCGGCCGGCGTGTCGCGCCGCGCGTCGAGGCCGACGTCGTGCAGCACGCGTGCCGCCGCGCGATCGATCGACGCCGATTCGCGCAGCCGGTTCCACCAGCGCCGCCGTTCGGCCGGCGCATGCAGCGCCGCGCAGCGCAGGTTGTCGAACACCGTCAGGCGCGCGAACGCGCTCGTCTGCTGGAAACTGCGGCCGATGCCGAGGCGGCTCGCGACGACCGGCCCGCGCCCGCGCAGCTCGACGCCGTGCAGCACGACGCGCCCGCGCGTGGGCCGCGTCGCCCCGGCGATCACGCCGAACAGCGTCGATTTGCCCGCGCCGTTCGGCCCGATCAGCGCGTGGCGCTCGCCGGCCGCGATGCTCAAGTCGACCCCGTCGAGCACGGTCTGCGCGCCGAAGCGCTGCACGACGCCGTGAAGCGCTATCGCGTTGCCGTTCATCGCGCGTCCTCCTGCATGGCCACCGCCGCGTCATGCGCGAGCCGCGCGCGCCAGCGCCACAGCAGCGTGCCGATGCCGGCCGCCGAGCACGCGACGGCCCAGCCGGCCGGCGTATCGGCGTCGATGTTCCACGCGCCGAACGCGAAGCCCGTGCCGTCGTCCTGCGCGAAGCGCCATGCATAGCCGAGCTCGGCCGCGCAGACGATCGCGACGCCCCAGAACGCGCACCCACCGACGGCGCACAGCACGCGCCACCGCTCGACGGCCGGCGCGCCGCGCCGCAGCGCAGGCGCGAGCGAGCGCGCAATGCCCGCGATCCCGCCGGGCGCGGCGACGACGATCGCGACGAACAGCACGCCGAGATACAGCGCCCACGCGCGCGACACGCCCGCGACGACGATACTCAGCGCGGTCAGCACGGCCGCGCCGGCCGCCGGCCCGAAGAAGGCGCCGGTGCCGCCGATCACCGCGGCGATCAGCACGGTCGCCGAGCGCGCCATCGACACGCTGTCGGGCGTCGCGATCTCGACGTCGATCAGCGTCAGCGTGCCGGCGATGCCGGCGAAGAACGATGCGCAGGTGACCATCGCGAGCCGCACGCGCCGCGGATCGGTGCCGAGCGCGGCGACGCGCGCCGGGTTGTCGCGCACCGCGTTCGCGAGGCGCGCGAGCGGCGTGCGCGTCAGCGCATGCATCGCCCACGCCGACACGATGCACCACGCGGCGATCAACGCATACGCGTGCGTCGGCGCGCCGAAATGCGCGTTGCCCCACGGCGCACCGCTCGCGCGATCGATCGGCACGCCGCCGAGGCCGCCGAACCACGCGGGCACGCTCCACGCGGCGGCCGCGACGCATTCGCCGAGGCCGAGCGTGATCATCGCGAACGCGGTGCCGGAACGGCGCGTCGCCAGCAGCCCGGCGACGAACCCGAAGCCCGCGCCGGCCGCGCCGCCGACGAGCGGCAACAGCGGCAGCGGGCCGCCGATATGGTTGAACCAGTGGGCGGCCGCGAACGCGCCGAGGCCCGCGAATGCCGCATGCCCGAACGACAGCAGCCCGGTCGTGCCGAGCTGCAGGTTGTACGACAGCGCGAGCACGACGAGCGCGGCCGTCTGCGCGAGATAGCCGAGCACCGCGCCATGCGGCCACAGCCATGCGGGCAGCGCGACGCACGCGGCGAACAGCGCCCAGCGCACGCATCCGGCCAGTGCGCGGCTACGCATCGGCACGCTCGCCGAACAGCCCGCGCGGCCGCGCGACCAGGACCGCGACGAGCAGCAGATACGGCACCAGCGGCGCCAGTTGCACGATCGACACGGTGGCCACGCTGTCGGGCAGCGCGATGCCCGTCCATGCCGCGAGGTCGCGCAGCGACGTGCCGCTCGCGGCCGCGAAGGTCTGCGCGAAGCCGACCGCGAGCGACGCGACGAACGCGCCGCCGAGCGAGCCGAGCCCGCCGATCACGACCACCGCGAACACGACCGATCCGACGGTTTCAGCCAGCGCGGGCTCGATCACCGCGAGCGGCGCACCGATCACGCCGGCCAGCGCCGCGAGCGCGGTGCCCGCGCCGAACAGCGCCGTCATCACACGCGGCACGTCGTAGCCGAGCGCCTCGACCGCCGCGCGATGCGTGAGCGCCGCGCGCACGACGAGCCCGAGGCGCGACGCGCGCAGCAGCCCGCCGAGCGCGACCAGCATCGTTGCGGACATCGCCATCATGAACAGCCGGTAACGCGGCAACGCGAGACCGAACACGGTCACGGGCGCGCCGTCGAACAGCGGCGGCACGGGCGCCGGCAGCGGCGCGAGACCCCATGCGAGTTTCGTGCCCTCGCCGATCAGGTACGCGAGACCGAAGGTCAACAGCAGTTCGCTCGTATGGCCGCGCGCCTGCACGCGGCGCAGCAGCGCGCGTTCGCAGCCGGCGCCGAGCAGCCCGACGGCCAGCGGCGCGAACACGAGCGCGGGCCAGAAGCCCGCCGAGGCCGCGATGCCGTAGCCGACATACGCGCCGAGCATGTAGAAGCTCGCATGGGCGAAGTTGAGCACGCCCTGCACGCTGAAGATCAGCGTGAGGCCGGCCGACAGCATGAACAGCAGCAAGCCGTAGCTGAGGCCGTTGAACGCCTGGAGCGCGAACGCGTGCACCGCGTATCGTCAGGCGGCGAGCGGTTCGAGCGCGGCGCGCAGCGCATCGGGCAGCGGCACCGGGCGACGCGTGCCGCGATCGACGTACACGTGCACGAAATGCCCCTGTGCGGCGGGCGCCGCATCGCCTCGGGCGAACAACCCGACCTCATAGCGCACGCTCGACGTGCCGAGCTTCACGACGCGCAGGCCCGCGTCGACCGATTGCGGGAACACGAGCGGCGCGAAGTAGTTGCATTGCGTCTCGACGACGAGCCCGATCGTCTGCCCATGCTCGACGTCGAGCACGCCCGCGCGGATCAGGTACTCGTTCACGACGGTGTCGAAGTAGCTGTAGTAGACGACGTTGTTCACGTGCCCGTAGACGTCGTTGTCCATCCAGCGGGTCGTGATCGGCAGGAAGTGGCGATAGGCGTCGCGCGGACGCGGCTGCGGCTTGTCGGACATGGCGATGGCGGTCAGGACGATGGGAGCGAAGGGAACGACGGGGACGGCGCGTGACGGCCGCACGACGCGGCGCGCCGGCCGGCGACGAAGCGCCGCGACGCGCGCGCCACGGCGGACGGCATGCTGCGGGCAGGCCGGTGCGTCACTGCCCCGGCCGGTCGACGAATTCGAAATCGAGGCCGCGCGCGCGCATCCAGTCGGCGAGCGCGACGCCCGTGCCGGCGCGCCACGGGCGCAGCAGCGGCGGATCGACGAGCTTGTATTCGAGCAGTTCCGGCGACAGCGACACCGTGCCCGACGCCCGCACGTGGTACGCGATGATCAGCTCGTTCTTGCGCATGAATTCGTACACGCCGACGAGCGATACGTGCTCGGCCTTCAGCGCGGTTTCCTCGAATACCTCGCGCGCGATGCCGTCCTCGGGCGTCTCGCCGTTTTCGAGAAAGCCGGTGATCAGCGCGAACATCCCTTCGGGCCACGCCGCGTTGCGCGCGAGCAGGACCTTGCCGTCGAGTTCGACGATCGCGGCGACGACGGGCAGCGGGTTGTTCCAGTGCACGTAGCCGCAGGACTCGTCGGGGCAGGCCTGGCGGATGCGGCCGCCCTCATGGTCGGGATCGGCCCGCTCGGTCAGCGGGCTCGCGCAGCGCGGGCAAAAGCGATAGTCGGCGGTGGTCATCGGTGGCAATCTGGCGAGCGCCGGACGGCCGTGTGCCGGCTGCCCGCGCACCCGCTCGGCGCGGGAAAGGCTTCATTCTAGCGAGTTTGCCCGCGCCCGAGACGATCCGGCCCCACCGGCGTCAGGGCGACCGGCGCCCGCGTGCGGCGGTCGCCGCGAAGCCGGCGGCGCCGATCAGCAGCGCGGCCGCCGCGACCCACAGCGCGGGCGTAAACGACCCGAAGCGCGCGGCGAGCGGCGCCGCGACGAGCGGCCCGAGTATCTGCCCGACGCCGTACGATGCGGTCGCATAGCCCATCAGCCCGGCCGCACGCTCGCCGTGCAGGCGCCGCGCCTCGCGCATCGCGAACAGCGTGATCGCGGTGAACGGCAGGCCGAGCAGCGCGCTGCCGATCGAGAAGCCGGCCGCGTTCGGCCATACGATTCCGGCCGCGATGCCGAGCGCCTGCGTCGCGCAGCCGGCCGCGAGCAGCAGCCGGTTGTCCCAGTGCCCGGGCAGCCGCGCGGCGGTGATCGCGCCGACGATCAGCGCCGCGCCGAACATCGGCCAGAACAGGTCGGGCCACGGCGAACCGGCCGGCAGCGCGGCGCGCGCGATCACCGGCAGGAACGTCGCGGTGACGATGTAGCCGAAGCCCGGCGCGCCGTACAGCACGACGAGCCACGCGGCGTCCGCGCGACGGCTGCGCGTGGCCGCCCGTGCCGCCAGGGTGGCGGGCGCCCCGACGGCCGGCGGCGCTGCCTGCGCGTGCGCCGAGGTCGAGGTCGAGGTCGAGGTCGAGGCCGAAGCGGAAGCCGAAGTCGAAGTCGAAGCCGAAGCCGAAGCCGAAGCCGAAGCCGGCGCCGCACCGAACGTGCGCCAGATCGCGACCGACAGGACGGCCGACAACGCCGCGAAACCGAGCCAGCCCACCGCCGCACGCTGGCCGGCCAGCGCACTGCCGATCAGCCCCGTCACGACGATGCCGACACCCGGCCCCGCGTAGATCACCCCGCTCCATTCGGGCGCACTCAGTTCGGCCAGGCGCCGCAACCCCCATTGCGACATGAACACGAACGTCCATGCGCTGACGACGCCCGCGACGAAACGCACGACGAGCCACGCCGGCAGCCAGTGACCGGCCCCCATCGCGGCGGTCAGGAGGACGGTCGCGACGAGCCCGACACGCACCATCCGCGCGGGCGCGACGCGCAGCGCCGCGCAACTGACCGCCCCGACGAAGTAGCCCGCGTAGTTCGCCGACGCGAGCCAGCTGCCTGCTTTCAGGCCGATCGAGCCGTCCGCGAGCATCAGCGGCAACAGCGGCGTGAACGCGAAACGGCCGACGCCGAGCACGACGGCCAGGCCGATCATGCAGGCGAGCGCGGCCGCGCGGGCGCGGTGGTCGGCGCGATCGGACGAAAGCACGCGGGCGGCGGCGGTCGGGGCATCGAAGCGGGACATGGCGGCATGGGCCGACGCGTCGCGCGCCGGCCGGATCGGGAATCGGAACGTCTCCATCCTAGCTTGACCAAACGTTCTCTGAAAATGAATAATTGAGAATCAAGTCATCCCATGGAGAGAATCATGGACCTGGCGGCGCTGGCGATCTTCCGGGCGGTGGTGCGCGAGAACGGCGTGACGCGCGCGGCGGCCAAGCTCAATCGCGTGCAGTCGAACGTCACGACGCGCATCAAGCAGCTGGAGGAGGAACTCGGCGCGGCGCTGTTCGTGCGCGACGGCCGCCGGCTCGTGCTGACGCCGGCCGGGCATACGCTGCTGCCGTATGCGGAGCGCCTGCTCGCGCTCGCCGACGAGGCGCGCGATGCGGTGCGCGAGGACACGCCGCGCGGCCGGCTGCGGCTCGGCACGATGGAAAGCACGGCCGCGAGCCGGCTGCCGACCCTCCTCGCGCGCTACCACCATGCATGGCCCGACGTATCGCTCGAACTGCTGACGGGCACGACGGGCTGCCTGATCGACCGCGTGCGCGACTTCGAAATCGACGCCGCGCTGTTCGCGCGCCCGCCCGAGCCGGACACGCTGCCCGACACGTTCGAGACGGTGCCGATCTTCCGCGAGGATCTCGTGCTGCTCACCCCGCGCGGCCATCCGCCGGTGCGCACGCCGCGCGACGTGCTCCTGCCGACGCTGGTCGCGTTCGAGCGCGGCTGCGCGTATCGCAAGTACGTCGAGCAATGGTACGCGGCGCACGGCGCGAAGCCGGCGCGCGTGCTCGAGCTCGGCTCGTATCACGCGATCGTCGCGTGCGTCGCGGCCGGCGCGGGCATCGCGGTCGCGCCGCGTTCGGTGCTGAATCTGCAGCCCGAGCCCGGTAACATCGCCGCGCACACGATTCCCGAACTGGAAGGCATCGACACGCTGCTCGCGTGGCGGCAGGGTTATGCGTCGGCGGCGCTCGCCGCGTTGCGCGATGCGCTCACCGACGCCGCGCGACAGCCCGGCGACGCGGCGAAGCCGACCGCGACCGTGCCGGCCTGACCGGGCTCGCGCGTCGCCGCATCGAGCGACGCGCCGGTACGGCACAAACGAAACGACCCGACCGGCACCGCTGCCGATCGGGTCGTTTTTCGCTTCACGCGATGCCGTCGGTACGACGACGTCGCGTCGGTCGTACAACGATCAGAGCCGTTCTTCGACCCAGCCCTTCACGCCGGCCAGCGCGCCCGGCAGGTTCGCCGGCTCGGTGCCGCCTGCCTGCGCCATGTCCGGACGGCCGCCGCCCTTGCCGCCGACCTGCTGCGCGACGAAGTTCACGAGCTCGCCGGCCTTGACCTTCTTGCTCGCATCCGGCGTGACGCCCGCGATCAGGCTGACCTTGCCGCCTTCGACGGCCGCCAGCACGATCGCCGCGTTCTTCAGCTTGTCCTTCAACTTGTCGACCGTTTCGCGCAGCGTCTTCGCGTCCGCGCCGTCGAGCGTCGCGGCCAGCACGTACACGCCGCCGACTTCGACGGCCTGCTGCGCGAGCTCGTCGCCCTGGCTCGACGCGAGCTTCGACTTCAGCGCGCCCAGTTCCTTCTCGAGCGCCTTCACCTGGTCCTGCACCTGCGCGATGCGCTGCGTGAGTTCCGACGGCTGCGCCTTCAGCGCGGCCGCCGCTTCGTTCACACGCGCGTCGAGCTCCTGCACGTAGCGCACCGCGTTGTCGCCGGTGATCGCCTCGACGCGGCGGATGCCGGCCGCGACGCCGCCTTCCATCACGATCTTGAACAGGCCGATGTCGCCGGTGCGGTGCACGTGCGTGCCGCCGCACAGTTCGCGCGAGAAGCCGAGGTCGAGCACGCGCACTTCGTCGCCGTACTTCTCGCCGAACAGCGCCATCGCGCCGCCCTTCACCGCTTCGTCGTACGGCATCACGCGCACGATGCCCGGCGCGTTCGCGAGGATTTCGGCGTTGACGATCTGCTCGACGCGACGGATCTCGTCGTCGGTCATCGGCGCGTTGTGCGCGAAGTCGAAACGGGTCTTGTCCGCGTCGACGAGCGAACCCTTCTGCTGCACGTGCGCGCCGAGCACTTCGCGCAGCGCCTTGTGCATCAGGTGCGTGGCCGAGTGGTTGCGCTGCGTGCGTGCGCGGCGCTGCGCGTCGATTTCCGCGCGCAGCACGTCGCCGACCTTGAGCGTGCCCTGCTCCAGCGTGCCGTGGTGGCCGATCACGTCGGCCTGCACCTTCAGCGTGTCGGCCACGGCGAAGCGCGTCGATGCATTCGCGAGCACGCCCTGGTCGCCGACCTGGCCGCCCGATTCCGCGTAGAACGGCGTGTGATCGAGCACGACGACCGCATCCTGGCCGGCCTTCACTTCGTTGACGGCCGAACCGTCGACGTACAGCGCGACGACCTTCGCGTCGTCGAACGCGATTTCCTCGTAACCGTGGAACGTGGTCTTCGCGCCCGTGTATTCGAGGCCCTGCGTCGCCTTGAACTTGCCGGCCGCGCGTGCCTGCTCGCGCTGGCGCGCCATCGCGTCGTCGAATGCCGGCTCGTCGACCGTCATCCCGCGCTCGCGGCACACGTCGGCCGTCAGATCCAGCGGGAAGCCGTACGTGTCGTGCAGCTTGAACGCGAGTTCGCCGTCGAGCACCTTGCCGCCCTTCGCGTCGACGTCGGCGAGCGCGGCCTCGAGGATCGACATCCCGTGCTCGATCGTTTCGAAGAAGCGCTCCTCTTCCTGGCGCAGCACGTCGGTCACGCGCTGTTCGGCTTCCTTCAGCTCCGGATAGGCCGTGCCCATCTCGGCGACGAGGTCGGCCACCAGCTTGTGGAAGAACGCGCCCTTGCGGCCCAGCTTGTAGCCGTGGCGGATCGCGCGGCGCACGATCCGGCGCAGCACGTAGCCGCGGCCTTCGTTGCCGGGGATCACGCCGTCGACGATCAGGAACGAGCACGCGCGGATGTGATCGGCGATCACCTTCAGCGAGTTGTTCGTGAGGTCGCTGATCTCGGTCACGCGCGCGGCGGCCTTGATCAGGTTCTGGAACAGGTCGATCTCGTAGTTGCTGTGCACGTGCTGCAGCACCGCGGCCAGGCGCTCGAGGCCCATGCCGGTGTCGACCGACTGTTTCGGCAGGCGCGTCATGTTGCCCTGCGCATCGCGGTTGAACTGCATGAACACGAGGTTCCAGATCTCGATGTAGCGGTCGCCGTCCTCTTCGGGCGACCCCGGCGGCCCGCCCCACACGTCCGGGCCGTGGTCGTAGAAGATTTCGGTACACGGGCCGCACGGGCCGGTGTCGCCCATCGTCCAGAAGTTGTCCGACGCGTAGCGCGCGCCCTTGTTGTCGCCGATCCGGATGATCCGCTCGGTCGGCACGCCGACGTCCTTCGCCCAGATGTCGTACGCTTCGTCGTCTTCCTGGTAGACGGTGACCCACAGTTTTTCCTTCGGCAGCTGATAGACCGTGGTCAGCAGCTCCCACGCGAACTTGATCGCGTCGTGCTTGAAGTAGTCGCCGAACGAGAAATTGCCGAGCATCTCGAAGAACGTGTGATGGCGCGCCGTGTAGCCGACGTTCTCGAGGTCGTTGTGCTTGCCGCCCGCCCGCACGCTGCGCTGCGCGGTGGTGGCGCGCGAGTACGGGCGCGGGTCCGTGCCGAGGAAGACGTCCTTGAACTGGACCATGCCCGAGTTCGTGAACATCAGCGTGGGATCGTTACCGGGCACGAGGCTCGACGAGCGGACGATCGTGTGGCCCTTCGATTCGAAGAATTTGAGGAATTTCTCGCGGATTTCGGCAGCTTTCATGGCGTGCGGGGACAGTCTGGCAAAGACGGCTTCAAACGCCGGCGCCCCAGGCGGGGCGCGCGGCGGCATGGATTCGGAAACGATCGATTATACGATACAGACCGCCCGCCCAAGCGGCAGCGGCCCGCTGCGCCGGACGACCGGCCTGGGCCACCGGCGCGGCCGATTCGCCTTAAGATGCTCGGCATGCCAATCGGCCGTGCCCGGCAAGGCAGGCCAGCCATGAAAGGAGACGTTTCGACGATGGGTGCCCTGAGCCATATCCGCGTGCTGGACCTCACCCGCGTGCTCGCGGGCCCGTGGTGCGCGCAGACCCTTGCCGATTTCGGCGCGGACGTGATCAAGGTCGAGCGCCCGGGCGCCGGCGACGACACGCGCCACTGGGGCCCGCCGTACCTGAAGGACGCGGACGGCGCGGATACCGCCGAGGCCGCGTACTACCTCGCGGCGAATCGCAACAAGCGCTCGGTGACGATCGACATCGCGACGCCGGAGGGCCAGCAGATCGTGCGCGAGCTCGCCGCGCAAAGCGACGTCGTGCTCGAGAACTACAAGGTCGGCCAGCTGAAGAAATACGGGCTCGACTACGACGCGCTGCGCGCGGTGAAGCCCGATCTCGTCTATTGCTCGGTCACCGGCTTCGGCCAGACTGGCCCGTATGCGCATCGCGCGGGCTACGATTTCATCGTGCAGGGCATCGGCGGCTTCATGAGCATCACCGGCGAACGCGACGGCGAGCCGGGCGGCGGCCCGCAGAAGGCCGGCGTCGCGATCGCCGATCTCGCGACCGGCCTCTATTCGACGATCGCCGTGCTCGCCGCGCTCGCGCACCGCGACCGCACGGGCGAAGGTCAGTACATCGACATGGCACTGCTCGACGTGCAGGTCGCGCTGCTCGCGAACATGAACACCAACTTCCTCGCGAGCGGCAAGCCGCCGGTGCGCTGGGGCAACGCGCATCCGAACATCGTGCCGTACCAGACGTTCCAGACGCGCGACGGCTGGATCATCGTCGCGGTCGGCAACGACGGGCAGTTCCGCAAGTTCGTCGAGGCCGGCGGGCGGCCCGAGCTGGCCGACGACGAGCGCTTCGCGACGAATCCGTCGCGCGTGCGCCATCGCGACACGCTGGTGCCGATCCTCGCGGAGATGGTGAAGGCGCGCGACAAGGCCGACTGGATCGGCGCGCTCGAAGCGGCCGGCGTGCCGTGCGGGCCGATCAACGATCTCGACGAGGTGTTCGACAACGAGCAGGTGGTCGCGCGCGGGATGCAGGTGTCGCTGCCGCACCCGTGCGGCGCGGAGGTAAAGCTCGTGCGCAACCCGATCCGGATGAGCGCGACGCCGCCCGACGCGCGCACGGCCCCGCCGCTGCTCGGCGCGCAGACGGACGACGTGCTGCGCGACATGCTCGGCTACGACGACGAGCGGATCGCGGCGTTGAAGGCGAAACAGGCGATCTGACGCGGTTCGGGTGACGGCGTCGCGGCGGCGCACCGGATGACGACGATCGGATCAGACGGCCGTGACTCGCGCACGACGAGCAGACGCACTAACGTGCGAGCGCATCGAGCCAGCCGCGCGCTTGCGGCCAGTCGCCGAGCCCGCTGTCGGCGTTGATGTGGCCGCGCGGGCCGAGCTCGTGGAACGTGCTGCCCCACGCGTTCGCGCAGCCGCGCGCGAAGGCGAGCGAACCGTACGGATCGTCGCTGCTTGCGACGACGCAGGTCGGAAACGGCAACCGTTCGTGCGGCACCGGGCCGAAGCCGTGCGTGTCGGCCGGAAACGCCGGCCCGGCGGGATCGGGCAGCGCGACCAGCAGCGCGCCGCGCACTTTCGCGAGCGCGGCCGGCCGCGCGTAGCGGGTCGCCCACCATGCGGCGGTCAGCGTGCCGAGACTGTGGCCGGCGATCAGCACCGGCCCGCGCGCGGCTTCGACCGCCCGGTCGAGCGCGAGACACCAGCCGTTGCGGAATGCCCGCTCCCAGTCGGGCATCGCGACGCGCACGAAACGCGCGTCGGCGCGCTCCCAGCGGCTTTGCCAGTGGAACGGGCCGGAGTTGCCGTAGCCCGGCAGCACCAATACGAGGGGGTCGCTCATGAAAGGATTCGTCGACGAATGAAGTCGTTATGTGGCGTCGACGAAGTGTCGCACACCCGTTCCTCCCTGATGTTGCCTGTCGAAAAACGGAAGGGGTGTGCGGGCGGGCCGTTACGCGTACGGAACGGCATCACGCCCGGCCGGCGAGCGCGCGAGCCGGCGGCGAGGCCCGCACGCGCCGGCGTGAATCAGCGTACGCCGGCGCCGACCAGGCCGCCTGCCGCCGCCCCGGCGACCGTGCCGACCGGCCCGCCCGTGATCAGGTAGCCGAGCGCGCCGCCTGCGGCCGCGCCGATACCGGCATTGCGCTGCGTATGCGTCATCGCGCATGCGCCGAGTTGCGACAGGGCCGCGACGATCACCGCGGTACGAACGAGAAAAGTGGTCTTCTTCATCATGATTATTGGCGTCCTCCCGCCACGCAAAAATCGCGAATGGCGGCATTGAATCGGTAACGCCATCATAGGAAAAGCCGAATGGCACCGGCAATCCGATTTACGTCGTGTTACAGCCGACACACACTCGATATATTGCGGTACGCATCGCGAACGCGCGTCGCCCGACCGGCAGGCCGCGCGGGACGGACCCCGGTCAGGTAGAATTACAGGATTAAACCGGCGCGACGCGCCGACACAACCCTGACGCCAACCGCATGAGCACCGAACGCAACGACGCCCCCGCGGCTTCCAATTTCATCCGCAACATCATCGACGACGACAACCGCACCGGCAAATGGGGCGGCCGCGTCGAGACGCGCTTCCCGCCCGAGCCGAACGGCTATCTGCACATCGGTCACGCGAAGAGCATCTGCCTGAACTTCAGCGTCGCGCGCGACTACGGCGGCGTGTGCCACCTGCGCTTCGACGACACGAACCCGGAAAAGGAAAGCGTCGAATACGTCGACTCGATCGTCGACGCGGTGCGCTGGCTCGGCTTCGACTGGCGCAAGGACGCGGTCGATCATCAGTATTTCGCGAGCGACTACTACGACAAACTGTACGAATTCGCCGAGCTGCTCATCCAGCGCGGCAAGGCGTACGTCGACAGCCAGAGCGCCGACGAAATGCGCGCGAACCGCGGCTCGCTGACCGAAGGCGGCAAGCCGTCGCCGTTCCGCGACCGCTCGCCCGAGGAAAACCTCGACCTGTTCCGCCGCATGAAAGCCGGCGAGTTCAAGGAAGGCGAGCACGTGCTGCGCGCGAAGATCGACATGGCTTCGCCGAACATGAACATGCGCGACCCGGTGATCTACCGGATCCGCTACGCGCACCACTACCGCACCGGCGACGCATGGTGCGTGTATCCGATGTACGACTACACGCACTGCATCTCGGATGCGCTCGAAGGCATCACGCATTCGCTGTGCACGCTCGAGTTCGAGGATCACCGCCCGCTGTACGACTGGGTGTTGAACGAACTCGCGGAAGCCGGCGTGTTCACGCGCCCGCTGCCGCAGCAGATCGAATTCTCGCGGCTGAACCTCACGTACGCGATCACCAGCAAACGCAAGCTGCTGCAGCTCGTCACCGAAGGCCACGTCGACGGCTGGGACGACCCGCGCATGCCGACGATCGTCGGCATTCGCCGCCGCGGTTTCACGCCGGAGAGCATCCGCCTGTTCTGCGAGCGGATCGGCGTGACGAAGATCGATTCGTGGATCGACATGAGCATCTTCGAAGGCGCGCTGCGCGACGACCTCGACGAAAAAGCCGCGCGTACGGTCGCGGTGCTCGATCCGCTGAAGCTCGTGATCGACAACTATCCGGAAGACCTCGAGGAAGCCTGCACGGCGCCCGTGCATCCGCATCATCCGGACCGCGGCGTGCGCACGTTCCCGATCTCGCGCGAACTGTGGATCGAGCGCGAGGATTTCGTCGAGAATCCGCCGAAGGGCTATTTCCGCCTGTTCCCGGGCAACAAGGTGCGCCTGCGCTACGGCTACGTGATCGAATGCACGGGCTTCGACAAGGACGCCGACGGCAACGTGACGGCCGTGCACTGCAACTACTTCCCGGACAGCAAGTCGGGCACCGAAGGCGCGAACACGTACAAGGTCAAGGGCAACATCCACTGGGTCAGCGCGAAGCACGCGCAGCCGGCCGAAGTGCGGATCTACGATCGCCTGTTCAAGGAACCGCATCCGGACGCAGGCGGCGCGAACTTCCTCGACGCGCTGAACCCCGATTCGAAGAAGATCGTGCAGGCGTACCTCGAGCCGGGCAACGGCGACGTCGCGCCGGAAACGCGCCTGCAGTTCGAGCGCCACGGCTACTTCGTTGCAGACCGTGTCGATTCGAAGCCGGGCAAGCCGGTGTTCAACCGGATCGTCGGGCTGCGCGACAGCTGGGGCAAGCCGGCCTGACGGCCCTGCTCCGCGCAGCGAGCGTGCGGCTTCGCAAGCCGCCGCTGCCTGCCCATGAAAAAAACCGGCCTTGGAGCCGGTTTTTTCATGGGCGTGCGCCGAACGGCGGCGGGCGGCAGCACAAGCCGCGGCGCCCGTTCACGCGCCGGACAAGCGCCGATGCAGCTCCGCCAGCGGCAGCTTCGTGCGAAACAACCGCGCGAGACTGCGGCTCGCATAGGTGTCGATGTCGCCCGGCACGGTCCAGCGGTACGCATCCATCTCGGGGATCATCGAGCCGTCGCGGCGGCTCGGAAACAGCGACGTACACGTGCAGCGCTCGGGATCGATCTCGCCTTCGGCCACCTGCACCGCGAACAGGTGCAGATCCTTGTCGTGCCGGTATGCGAAGCGGCCGAGATCGAGCAACCGTGCCGGCGCGAACTCGATGCCGGTTTCTTCCAGCAGTTCGCGCAGCGCGGCATCGGCCGGCGTCTCGCCTGGTTCGCCCTGCCCCTTCGGAATATCCCAGTGCGTGGTATCCGTCGCGTGCGCGAGAAACACGCGGCCGGCCGCATCGAGAATCACGACGCCGCACGACACCGTGCGCGGCGCGCCGCCCCGCTTCATCACGCGCGTGCTCAGCGCTTCTGCAACTGCCACTTGCCCGCGGCCGTCTTGCAGTAGACGGGCTTGAGCGTCATCGTCTGGCCCTTCGCGGTGATTTCGGTCGCGACTTCGCGGCAGGTCTTGCCGTCCGTCTCGGTCGTGGTCGGCGTGAGCTTCGCGTCGATCTGCGTGCCGCGGCCGCTGCTCTGCCACGTCGTGGTTTCGCCGTCCTTGCCTTCGTCGCGCGCCTGCACGACCGCCTTCGTGAGCGACGCGCGGTCGGCCTTGCTGAAATAGCTGATCGGCGTGTCGTTCAGGAAGTTCAGGTTGTTCTGCGCATGGGCGGGCAGCATCGCGGCTGCGCACGCGGCGCCGGCCAGCACGCGCGTGACGACGGAAAGGGATGCACGCATCGACATGTTTTTTCTCCTTGGATGTTCGATCGAACGGCGCGGCGCATGCCGGCGAACCGGGAACCGGCCCTCCGGCACGCGCCACGCCCGTCAGCGAGCGAGCATAGCATGCGTGCTGCAATGAACGCCTTCTAGGGCTTGGCCGGCGCGGCCGTTTGCTGATATCCGTCAGTCAGCGTGCCGAGGAACGCGATCACGTCCTTGATCTCGGCCGCGTTCAGCGCCGGCTGCTCGCCGCGCTTGCGGTCGAACGGCGGCTCGCGGTTGATGTTCGGCCAGTAGCGCTTCGGCAAATCGTCGTAGATCTGCACCTTGCCGTGCACGACCGGGTAGAACTTCTCCGGATGGATGTCGCGTTCGACGTAGAAGCGCATCACCTCCTCGAGCGAGTGATACACGCCGTTGTGGAAGAACGTCTTGCGCAGCGCGACGTTGCGCAGCGACGGCGTGCGGAACAATCCGCAGAATTCGTCGCGGCCCTTCAGGTCGGTGCGTTCGGGGCCGCATGCGCCGAGATCGTAAAAGCGCGGGTCGCGATTGACGGGCAGCGCGCGGTTGCGCGGCACCGCGATCGCGATCAGCCCGAAATCGCTGAACTGCGGCGGGCCGCCTTCGAGCGTGCGCTGGCTGACGTGGCAGCTCGCGCAGTTGCCCTTCTTCTCGTCGTTGAACAACTGCAGCCCGTGCAACTCGGCGGGCGTGAGCTTTGCGCGGCCGGCCAGATACGCGTCGTATTTGCTCGTGTACGGATCGAACAGCGCCGGCTGCTGCTGGAATGCGTCGAGCGCGCGCAGCACCGCATCGAACGTCGCCTGGTCGTCGCCGAGAACCTGGTCGCCGAACGCCTTGCGGAACGCGTCGGCATACGGTGCCGCGCGAACCGCCTTCGCGACCCGCGCGGGCGAACTGCTCATCTCGAACGGCGACGTGAGCGGAATGCGCGCCTGCGCATCGCGCGTATCGACGCGACCGTCCCAGGTCAACCCGCCGGTCGGGCCCGCGTCGATGCTTTCGTCGCCTTCGTCCGGCGAATCGTGGAAGTGCTCGCTGAACGGCGGGATGCCGCGCAGGTACTTCAGCGACGGTACCGCGCGAAAGCCGGTACGGTGCATGTCGTCGCCGCCGAGCTGCACCGACAGCGCGTTCGGCGGCCCGAACGCATGCTCGGCGCTATGGCACGACGCGCAAGCGAGCTTGCCCGAGCCGGACAGCGACGGATCGAAGAACAGCTGCTTGCCGAGTGCCGTCATCTGCTTCACGCCCTCGAACACCTGCGCGCGCGTCTGCGGCTGGCCGGCCGGCGCGACCGCCGGAACGGCCGGAGCGGCCTGGGCCGCCGGGACGACGGACGCGGCCGACGCATTCGTGCCGGGCCGTGCGTCGCAACCGGCGAGCGCCGCGAGCGTGCCGGCCACCGCGAGCGCCGCCGCGGCGGGGATCAGCGATCGCGCGGACGCGAAGGATTTCAGAAGGGTGTGCATCGTCGTTGTTCTAGTAGCGGTGGGCAATCGGCCGGAGCTTATGTCAGTTCCGTGACCGTTGAATGACGTTCGACCGACAGTCAATTGAAAGCGCCCCTACACCCGGCTGTCAAATCGGTTCCAGATAATGCGCGCAGCCGGGCGATACCGCGAGGTTCGTGCGCCGGCCCTCCCGCCACCCGGTTCCCACACGCGACCAACGACGAATGAGAGAGAACATCGCATGAAGAAGCACGCCTGGATTCGCTATACGCCGATCGCCCTTGCGGCAGCGCTCAGCCTGACCGCCTGCGGCGGCGACGACGTCACGCAGCAGGGCCTGTCGGCCGTCAAGAACGTCGTCGTGATCTACGCTGAAAACCGCAGCTTCGACAACCTGTACGGCAATTTCCCGGGCGCGAACGGTCTGCAGAACGTGACGGCCGCGAACTCGGTGCAGAAGGATCGCGACGGCTCGACGATGGCGACGCTGCCGAAGATCTGGGGCGGCCTGACCGCGACCGGCATCACGCCGGCGGTGACCGAGGCGATGACGGCGAACCTGCCGAACGCGCCGTTCGCGATCGACGATCCGAAAGGCTTCAACCAGTCGATGAGCATCGCGACGCGCGACATCGTGCATCGCTTCTACCAGGACCAGATGCAGATCAACGGCGGCAAGAACGACATGTACGCCGCCTGGACCGACGCAGGCGGCCTGACGATGGGCCACTACACGGCCGATCCGTCGAAGCTGCCGCTGTGGAAGATCGCGCAGCAGTACGTGCTCGCGGACAACTTCTTCATGGGCGCGTTCGGCGGGTCGTTCCTGAACCACCAGTACCTGATCTGCGCGTGCGCACCGTACTACCCGAACGCCGACAAGAGCCCGGCGGCCGGCAAGATCGCCGTGCTGAACGCCGACGGCAAGTCGCTGAAGGTGGCCACGAACTCGCCGGCTTCCGCGCTGAGCGGCCCGCCGAAGTTCGTCAACGACGGCGCGCTAACGCCCGACTTCTACGGCGTCAACACGATGCAGCCGGCGTATCAGCCGAGCGGCAACAAGGCAGCCACGGGCGGCGACCCGCTGCTCGCCGATCCGGCCAATCCGTCGACGATGCCGCCGCAGACGGCGACCAACATCGGCGACCTGCTGACCAATGCGGGCGTGTCGTGGGCGTGGTATGGCGGCGCATGGGGCCAGGCGCTGCAGGCGAGCCAGAACGGCACGTCGAACGTGATCTACGGCGCCGACCTGTCGACGCCGAACTTCCAGCCGCACCACCAGCCGTTCAACTACTTCGCGAACCAGGCGCCGGGCACCGCGAGCCGCGCGCAGCACCTGCTCGACGGCGGCGCGAACGGCGCCGAGTTCATCAAGGCGATCGATGCGGGCACGCTGCCGCAAGTCGCGTTCTACAAACCGCAAGGCAACCTGAACGAGCACCCGGGCTACACGGACGTCACCTCCGGCGACCAGCACATCGCCGACGTGATCGCGCACCTGCAGGCCAGCCCGCAGTGGAAGAACATGGTCGTGGTCGTCACGTACGACGAAAACGGCGGCTTCTGGGATCACGCCACGCCGCCGAATGCCGACCGCTGGGGCCCGGGCACCCGCATTCCGGCGCTGATCGTGTCGCCGTACGCGAAGAAGGGTTTCGTGGACCACACGCAGTACGACACGGGTTCGATCCTGCGCTTCATCACGCGCCGCTTCTCGCTGCCGCGCCTCGCGGGCCTGCAGCAGCGCGACGACGCGCTGAAGGCGAACGGTGCGCAGCCGATGGGCGACCTGACGAACGCGCTCACGCTGTCGCCGAACCTGTAATCGCCTCGCGATCGCGAACGGGCCGGGCACGCCGCCGGCTCGCTCGAACGGAGAGCGGCCCCTCGGGGCCGCTCTTTTTTCATGGGCGCACGATGCCGCGCGGCGGCATCACCATCCGTACTTCAGCTCGACGCCGACGTAGTCGGCGTTGTGGCCGCCCGCCTGCCGGATCGCGTCGCCGACCTGGAAATGCACGGCCTCGACCGCGCCGATCAGGTTCGCCGCGATCGTCCAGTCCGCGCGCAGTTGCACGTACATGCCCGTCCACGACCCGCCCTTGCCCGCCGTGCCCGGCACCGGGACGTTCGGCTGCTGATAGACGGCATCGCCCGTCGTCTCGCGCCACTGGAAACCCAGCGCGCCGAGCAGCGACAGGCTCGGCGACGGCTTCAGCGTCACGGACGGCTTCACGTGAATCAGGTTCGCGTAACTCGTATAACCGGCCAGCGTGAAGTAATAGCCGTTCGGAAACAGCGGATTGAAGGTGCCGACGCGGCCGTCGTGCGGATGCCGGTCGCCCGATGCCGCGTCGACCTGCAGCGCGATGCGCGGCGACCACGGCGCGTCGAGCTTGTAGCCCGCAATCGAACCGACGGCCCACGCGCCGATCGTCGCGTTGCCGACCGTGCCGGTCTGCAGCATCGTTTCGAGATCCCAGTCGAAGCGGCCCTGCGTGCCCGTGTAGCGCACGTCCCACACGTCGCGATGCTCGGGGCCGCTCGCATCGAGGAAGTGCGCGCCGCGGCGGTTGTAGCGCGACCAGTAGCCCGACAGATCGCCAGGCCCGACCGACTGCCGCTCGACGCGTACGCCGCTGAACGTGAGATCGCGATTCGACACGTCGTCGAAATCGGACGCGTTGCGGTTCTGCACCGGCTGCGTCGCATAGCCGATGAAGCGCCACTTTCCGTATTCGTAATCGGCCCAGACCGCGTCGAACGCGAGCCGCATGTTCGGGCCGTCGCGCGCGGCGATGAAGCGCTGCAGGTCGAACGCCATCTCCTGACGGCCGACGCGGAACTTGACCGTGCCGCCGCCGAGCGCCCCCGTGTAGGTCGCGAACGCCTGTTCGAGATCGAGCGGGTTCCGGTCGACCGGCGACACCGTGTTCTTGCCGAACGCGCGCGCGTCCTGCAATTGCGCGAAGAACTGCCAGTGCCGGCCGAGGTGCGCATCGGCGTGCACTTCGACGCGCTGGATCAGGTACGTATCCGATTGCGCGGAGCCGATGCCGAACAGCGGCGCGTCGTTGGTCTCCAGACGCTCACGCAGGTTCACGCCGAGCGACAGGTAGGAAGCCTGATCGTTGCCGAGCGGGATGTATTTCAATCCGTCGAGCGGCGCATGCGGCACGCAGGGATTCGCGAGCACCGACCAGTCTTCCTGCCAGCGGTTGAATAGCACCGTCGGCCGCTTGGCGGTGCACGTCGATGCGGCGGCGGCTGCCGACGTCGACGCCGGCGCCGAAGCCGATGACGCGCTCGACGCCGGCGTCGGTTCTTGCGTCGAAGCCGGCGTGATGATCGGGGACGACGCGGCTGCCGTTTCCGCGAACGCAGCGTCGGTCCCCGCGAACAGCAGTCCCGCGACGACCGACACGCGCGCGGCCCGCGCGAAGCGGGGGCCGCAGCGTCCCCTCCGCCGTTCGCTCATGCGCGCGCCTGCGGGGTTGCATCGGCCGCTTGCGCCGCGCGCAGCGCCAGCGTCGCGAGCGCGCCGACGGGAACCAGCAGCGCCAGGAATCCGACGTAGCGGAACCCGAGCGCACCGCCCGCCGCGCCGAGCGCGAACGCGACGATCGCCGGCAGCATCTTCGCGAAGCGTGCGCGCGCGGCGGCGCGCACGCTGTCCGCCGTGCCGGGCGACAGCATGTCGACGGCATCCAGGATCGCCTGCGTGACGTTGCCGGTCATCACCGTATTCGGCACGCCGCCCGCGCGGGCGATCACGCGCGGATGCGCGTTCTGCACGCCCATCGCGAACGTGCCCACGATGCCGGCCACCAGCGCGGCGACGCTGTCGGGCTGCGTGACGGGCGTCGCCCACACGCCTGCCGCGCAGAAGCCGAGCAGCAGCACGGCCTGCACCGCATGCAGCACGCGCGTGCCCTGCCATGCGGGCCGCGCGGACATCGACCGCGCGATCAGGCTCGCCGCGATCACGCCGCACACGAACGCCGGAAACACGCTGAGCTTCAGCACGACGCCCTGGCCGAAGCCCGCGATGCCCGCACCGATCAGCACGAAGTTGCCGGTCACGTGCGCGGTGAACAGCCCGAACAGCGCGACGAAGCTCAGCGTGTCGACGAAGCCGGCCACTGCGGCAAGGATCGTGTCCTCGTGCTTCATCGCGCCGCGCTCGCGTGGATTTCGGCGACGTAGCCGCCCGGGAACTGCACGAGCGCCGCATCGCGGCCGCCCGACTCGAACGGCGGCACGAGCACGGTCACACCTGCGGCCTGCGCCTGCTTCAGCGTCGCGGTGAGATCGGACACTTCGTAGCCGGTCATCTCGCGGCCGAACGGGTAAGGCAGATGGCCGTCCGTCACCAGCACGGTCATCTTGCCGAAGCCCGATTCGACGCGAATGCGGCGGTAGGTATCGTCCGGCCGGCCGATCTCGATGCCCGGCGCCTTCGGGTCGTCGGACACCACCTTGCCTTTCGAGAACTTGACGAAGTCGTGCACGAACTTGCGCACGCTTTGCGGCGAGACGTACACGCGGTTTTCGGGGATGGTCTGCAGCGCGTCGTAATGCGGCGCCTGCGTGTGCCAGTACAGCTGCATGTTCACGCCGCCCGCCCACGTGACGATCGCGTCGCGGCCGATCGGATCGACAAACGTGTCGACGATCACGTCGGCGCCGTGCTCGCGAGCCGACTTCACGGCGACGTCCATGTCGGTCACGAGATAGCCGGTGCGCTCCGCGCAGAACGGATACGGGATCGGCGTCTTGAAGCCGAACACCGAGATCGTGCCGACCGGCGTCAGCACGAGCTGCGACATCGTCTGGCTCGGCGTCGGCGTGACCTGGAACACGCCCTGCTTCGACTTCTTGCCGCCGAACGTCGCGACGAAGCTGTCGGTGAAGCGGTCGAAGTCTTCGGGTGCGACGCACACGTGGGTCGTGTCGTACTGCGGGCCGACCGCCACCGTCGGCACTGCGGCGGGCGGCGTCGGCGGTTTCGCGAACGTCGCGGGCGCAACGGCGAGGCCGCCCGCGAGCATCGCGGCGAGCAGCACGGAACGAAGGGATTTCATCATGGGATGTCCTGGTTGTTGCATCGTCATCGAATGGAACGGCCATCATCGGCCGATTGCCGTGCATCGTCGAGCACGGTCGCGAGCACGAGTGCCGCGATCAGCCCGAGATGCTCGAAAAAGCTGTTGAGCGCCATGAAGTGCTCGGCGCCCGAACGGTTCCAGAAATCGTTCGCCACGCACATCGCGACCAGCGTCAGCATGCCGAGGCTGCCGGCGCCGAGCCACGTGAAGCGGCGAAACACCACGCACAGCGAGCCGACGACCTCGACGGCGATCGCGAGCGCCGCCCACAGCGCGGCCGGCTGCAGGCCGAAATGCGCCTGTTCCGCGACCGCGCCGTCGAAATCGAGCGCCTTCGCGACGCCGCCGAGCAAATAGGCGGACACCAGCGCGAGGCGCGCGAGCGGCAAGACCCACGGCTGCGACAGCAGCACGCGGATCCACGCGGGGGTGTCGTAAGCGGTGCGCGTCGCCATGTCAGACCGCCCAGCACGAACAGCCGAACGCGCCCCAGAAGCCCTTCGCGTCGGACGTCGGCAACGCGCTTGCCCATGCGCTCGCGTGCGCATGCTGGTGAACGGTGCATGCATTCGCGCAGCCGCACATCGCGGCGGCCGCCGCGCGCTGCAACGGCGCGCCGTTGCGCTGCGTCGCGCCCCAGCCGCC
>NZ_LPJG01000008.1:0-680 GCF_001532755.1 Burkholderia sp. MSMB2157WGS
ATCACGAGCGGCGGCGACAGCAGCATCCGGTCGCCGGTCGCGCGCATGATCAGGTTGCCGTTGAAGCAGAAGTCGCGGCAGATCGTGCCGACGTCGCCGCCGTTCGCGAAGCGGCGGCGTTCTGCCGGCGCTTCGGCCAGTTGCAGGCTCGCGACCATCCCGTGGCCGTGCACTTCGCCGACGATCGGATGACGCGCGAAGGTTTCGCGCATCAGCGCCTGGAAGTACGGGCCGGTGTCGGTCTTCACGCGCTCGACGATGCCTTCGTCGCGCAGCAGCTTCAGGTTCGCGACCGCGACGGCGGCCGCCACCGGGTGGCCCGAGTACGTGAGGCCGTGATTGAATTCGCCGTTGTCGATGATCGGGCGCGCGATGCGTTCGTGGATGCCCACCGCACCCATCGGCACGTAGCCCGACGTGAGGCCCTTCGCCATCGTGATCAGGTCCGGCTCGAAACCGAAGTGCTGGTGCGCGAACCACTCGCCGGTGCGGCCGAACCCGCCGATCACTTCGTCGGCGACGAGCAGCACGTCGTACTTGCGGCAGATCCGCTGGATTTCCGGCCAGTACGTCGACGGCGGGAAGATCACGCCGCCCGCGCCCTGGAACGGCTCGCCGATGAACGCCGCGACGTTCTCCGCGCCGAGTTCGAGGATCTTCGCCTCGAGCTGCTGCGCCCG
>NZ_LPJG01000009.1:0-67083 GCF_001532755.1 Burkholderia sp. MSMB2157WGS
GCGTTGTCCGTCAGCTCGAAGTCGAAGCCGGCGGCGGTACCGAGTTCGGGAATCGACGGCGGGTTGAACGGAATCACCATCGCGTCCTTGTACTGCGAGTAGTGCGCGAAGGTCCGGCCGATCAGCGCCTGCACCTTCTGGTCCGAACGCTGGCGATGCTCGTACGGCTTCAGCTTCACGAACACGAGGCCCGCGTTCTGGCCGCGGCCCGCGAAGCTGAAGCCGTTGACCGTGAACACCGAGTCGACCACATCCTTCTCGGCGGTCGTCAGGTACGCGTTGATGTTGTCGAGCGTCTTGCCGGTCGTTTCCTGCGTCGAGCCGGACGGCGTCTGCACGATCATGAACATGTAGCCCTGGTCCTCGTCGGGCAGGAACGACTTCGGCAGGCGCGCGAACATCACGCCGACCGCGATGAACACGGCGAGGTAGATCACGAGCCAGCGGCCCGAGCGCCGGATCACGTGGTTCACGCCGCCCGTGTAGCGATCGCGGCTGCGATCGAAGGTCCGGTTGAACCATCCGAAGAAACCCTTCTTCTCTTCGTGATGCCCCTTTTCGACCGGCTTCAGGATCGTCGCGCACAGTGCCGGCGTCAGAATCAACGCGACCAGCACCGACAGCACCATCGCCGACACGATCGTCAGCGAGAACTGGCGATAGATCGCGCCGACCGAGCCGCCGGAGAACGCCACCGGCACGAACACCGCCGACAGCACGAGCGCCACGCCGACGAGTGCGCCGGTGATCTGGCTCATCGCCTTGCGGGTCGCCTCCTTCGGCGACAGCCCCTCCTCGGCCATCACGCGCTCGACGTTCTCGACCACCACGATCGCATCGTCGACCAGCAGGCCGATCGCGAGCACGAGGCCGAACATCGACAGCGTGTTGATCGAGAAACCGACGACGCCCATGATCGCGAACGTGCCGAGCAGCACGACCGGCACCGCGATCGTCGGGATGATCGTCGCCCGCAGGTTCTGCAGGAACAGATACATCACGAGGAACACGAGCACGATGCCCTCGATCAGCGTCTTGACCACCTCCTCGATCGACAGGCGCACGAACGGCGTCGTGTCGTACGGGTAGTGCACGACGAGACCATGCGGGAAATACTTCGACAGCTCGTCGATCTTGGCCCGCAGCGCGTTCGCGGTCGCCAGCGCGTTCGCGCCGGTCGCGAGCTGGATGCCGAGGCCGGCCGTCGGCTGCCCCATGTACTTCGTGTCGAACGTGTAGTTCTCCGAACCCAGCGCCGCGCGGCCGACGTCCTTCAGGCGAACCTGCGAGCCGTCCTGGTTGACCTTCAGCAGGATGTTGCCGAACTGCTCGGGCGTGCGCAACAGCGTCGATTCGGTGATCGTCGCCTGCAGCACGGTGCCCGGCTTCGCCGGCGTGCCGCCGATCTGGCCGCCCGCGATCTGCACGTTCTGCTGCGTGATCGCGGCCGTCACGTCGGTCGGCGTGAGGCTGTAGTTGGTCAGCTTGACGGGGTCGAGCCAGATCCGCATCGAGAACTGCGAACCGAGCAGCAGCGTCTGGCCGACGCCGTTGACGCGGCTCAGCGGATCGAGCACGTGCGACGCCACGTAGTTCGTCAGGTCCTCCTTCGACATCCGGCCGTCCTCGGAGTTGAACGCGAACCACATCAGCCAGTTGCTGCTCGACTTCGTGACCTGCATGCCGAGCTGCTGCACGACTTGCGGCAGGTTCGGCGTCGCGAGCGACAGCTTGTTCTGCACCTGCACCTGCGCGACGTCCGGATTCGTGCCCGGCGAAAAGGTCAGCGTGATCGTCGCGTTGCCCGAATCGTCGCTCGTCGACGACATGTACAGGAAGTTGTCGAGTCCGCTCATCTGCTGCTCGATCACCTGCGTCACCGTGTCTTCCACCGTCTTCGCGGAAGCGCCCGGATAGTTCGCCTGGATCTGGATCGTCGGCGGTGCGATCGTCGGATACTGCGCGATCGGCATCTTGAAGATCGATGCGACGCCGGCCAGCATCAGCACGATCGCGATCACCCACGCGAAGATCGGGCGATCGATAAAGAACTTGGCCATGAAACGGACTCCCTGTTATTGCGCGCTCGACGCGGCGGCCGAACTCGCTGCGGCATGGGCCGCGGTACTCGCCGGCGCGGCGCTTGCCGGCGCGGCGGATGCGGCGTCCGCCGCCGGAGCGAGCTGCGCGGCCACGGTCTTCACCGTCGCGCCCGGGCGCACCTTGTCGACGCCCTGCACGATCACGTGATCGCCCGCCTGCAGACCGCCTTCGACGATCCAGTTCTGGCCGTACGTGCCGGTGGTCGTCAACGGACGCATCTCGACCTTGTTGGCCGCAGTCACGACCAGTGCAATTGCCTGGCCCTTCTGGTCGTGCGTGACGCCGATCTGCGGCACCAGGAACGCGTTCTCGTTCACGCCTTCCTCGATCCGTGCACGCACGAACATCCCCGGCAGCAGCACGCGGCCCGGGTTCGGGAAGACCGCGCGGATCGTCACCGAGCCCGTGGTCTGGTCGACCGTCACGTCCGAGAACTGCAGCTTGCCCGGCTCCGAGTACGTCTTGCCGTCTTCCAGGATCAGCGACACCTTCGCCGCGCCCGGGCCGCTCGTCTTCAAACGCCCGCTCTGCACGTCCTGACGCAGCTTCAGCCCTTCGAGGCTCGATTGCGTGAGGTCGACGTACACCGGATCGAGCTGCTGCACCGTCGACATCAGCGTCGCCTGGCTCGCCTGCACGTATGCGCCCGGCGTCACCTGCGAGATGCCGACGCGGCCGCTGATCGGCGACACGACATCCGTATAGCCGAGGTTGATCTGCGCGGTGTCGACCGTCGCCTTGCCGGCCGCGACGTCCGCCGCGGCCTGGCCTTGCGTGGCGACCGCGTTGTCGTAGTCCTGCTTGCTGACCGCGTTCGCCGCGACCAGCACCTTGTAGCGCGCGACCAGCGCGTTCTGCGTGACGAGGTTCGCCTGCGCCTTCGCCAGCGTCGCCTTCGCGCTGTTCAGCGCGGCGATGTACGGCGCCGGATCGATCTTGTAGAGGCGCTGACCGGCCTTGACGTCGGTGCCTTCGGTGAATTCACGGCGCAACACGATGCCGTCGACCCGCGCACGCACTTGCGCGACGAGGAATGCACTGGTGCGGCCCGGCAGCTCCGCCACCGCCGGCACGGCTTGCGGCTGCACGATGACGACGCCGACTTCCGGCGTTGGCGGCGGCGGTGCCGATTCTTTTTTCCCGCACGCGGCCAGGAAAACGGCAGCCGTTGCGGCGGTGATTAAGCGGTATGGAACCCGTTCGACGCGCATGTAGCGACCTCTCACAATTAGACGACCTTCAATGGGAATCACCAGATCTCCTCATGGTCCTGACGCGCGGCGGACTTGCAGCTTCCTGTTCACCGCGGATGCGGACGCGTGTTGCGGGTGTGCGTTGCACCCTGCGAAGCGTTCGTGTGCCGAACTGCTTCCGATAAAGAACGGCGAGCCCGCGGGCCGGCGGGCTCGCGTTGCCGCGGGTTCAGCCTGACCGCTGGCTCGCGGGCCGGAACGCGGCGCCGACGAATTCGATGAACGCGCGCGCGGCGGCCGGCAAACGCGCGGCACGCGCATGTGCGAGCTTCAGCGTGACGGGCGCGAGCGGGTAGACCGGTGCAACGCGCACCAGCGTGCCGGCCGCCAGATCGGCGTCGACGAGATACGCGGGCAGCACCGTCGCACCCATGCCCGCCACGGCCAGCCGCCGCGCCATCTCGAGATGGCCGACGCCCGTATTGCCGGGCGCCGCGCCGGATCGAATCCCGGCCGCGGGACCGTCGTCGGCCGCCGGCAGTTCCAGCCGCACGGCCGCGATGTCCGGCCAGTCGCCCGACGCAGCCGCGCCGCCGTGCGCGGCGACGTAACCCGGCGCCGCGACCCGCACGGTTTCGTACGCGGCCAGCGTATGCAGCGCATGGGCGCCGGACACCGGCATGTCATCGGTCAGGAACGCGACGTCGATGTCCTCGGCGGCCAGGTCGACGTGGGTATCGGTCAGCGTCACGGTTGGCCGCACGTCCGGAAACCGGTGCACGAAGCGATCGAGCAACGCGCTCAACTGGCTGAGCCCGAACGCGACCGGCGCGGCCACGCGCAATACGCCTTCCGGCTTGCTGCCCATCGCGACGAAGCGGCCGTCGATCTCGTCGATCGCGCCGAGAATCCGCTCGACGCGCGCGAGATACAGCTCGCCGATTTCCGTGAGCGACTGGTGGCTCGTGCTGCGTTGAAGCAGGCGCGCACCGAGGCGCGTTTCGAGCGCATCGACCAGCCGGCTCGCCATCGCCGTCGACACGCGCAACCGCGTCGCCGCCCGGCGAAACCCGCCTTCTCTTGCCACCGTCACGAATGCCCGAATCGATTGAAGTTGGTCCATTTGTCCGGATTTCCCTGCGCGGACGACTGCCCGTATGCCTGCACCCGCCGCCGCGCCGCGGCCGGCCCCGCATCGGCCCGGCCAATGCGGCGGCACCGACACCGGCTCGGCCGGGTCGGTCGGCACGCGCGACACGCACGGGCCGGCTTGCAGCGGACGCAAACCGGCCTCGGCAAGCCCGATGCACGATCGTTCGATAGCAGTCCTGAGTCTTTTCCGGCGATTCGCGGGGCGACGCACGCGGCATGGCGGCGGCCGCGCATCACGCGGACGATGTTTGCCCGCATCATCCGGGCGCGCTGAATCGCATTTCCTTCAGCAGGTGCAATGGTAGGGAAACCACCGAAAAATGGCTTGCCCGATCCTGCGATTGTTTTGCCTTAATTTCCGAATTTGTGCGCCGCACATCGTGCAACGACGACGACGCGGTCGCCGACCATGCAGGTCCGGATGATCGGGCTAATTTCGGACAGGTTTAGGCAATCCCGCGCACGCAACTGGCCGTACGATGTGACCGCCGTGCCTGCACCTCGACAGCGGATCGCAGCCGCGCCCATTGCATCGACCACTCCGCCACCCGCTTACGCAACATGGAAATCGACGCCGAAACGCCGCCGCAACCGCGCCACCCGCCCGATCACGATGCTCGGACGCGCGCCCGGTCGCCCGCGGCCCGGCTCGCGGCGCTGATCGCCGCGTACGCGCCGCACGACGGCATGTTCGACCTCCCGTTGCGCGGCATGCGCGTCGCGCGCGCTGGCGCGCCGTCGCCGCAGTGGAACCACGGCGTGCACCACGCGTGCCTGAGCATCGTCGGGCAAGGCGCGAAGTCGATGCGCGTCGGCGACGAGACTTACCCGATCGACGAATCGCGGATGCTGGTCGCCACCGCCGATCTGCCCGTGACCGGACGCGTGACCCGCGCAAACCCCGCCGAGCCGTTCCTTTACGCGCAACTCGCGCTCGATCCGCGCCGCATCGCGGCGCTCACGCCGGTGGTCTTTCCGCGCGGGCTGCCGAAAGCCGTCGACTGCCGCGCGCTCGACACGCTCGACGCAACGCCCGAAATCGTCGACGCCGTCGCGCGGCTGATGCAACTGATCGCACAGCCCGACGACCTCGACCTGCTCGCACCGCTGATCGTCGACGAAATCCTCATCCGGCTGCTGCGCGGCCCGTCGGGCGCGCGCGTCGCGCAGATCGGCGACGCCGGTTCGACGACTCAACGGATCTCGCGCGCCGTCGCATGGATTCGCGACCACTACCTCGATCCGATAGCGGTCGACTCGCTCGCGCGACGGGTGGAGATGAGCCCGTCGACTTTCCACCATCACTTCCGTGCGGTCACGTCGATGAGCCCGTTGCAATGCCAGAAGGTGCTGCGGCTGCAGGAGGCACGCCGCCTGATGTGCCTGTCGGCGATGGACGCGCGGCAGGCGTGCCGAAGCGTCGGTTATGTGAGCGCGTCGCAGTTCAGCCGCGAATACGCGCGGCTGTTCGGCGACGCGCCGGGCCGCGACGTCGCGAGACTGCGCGGCGAAGCGGTACCGCTGTCGCGCGTCGCACCATGAACGGATATCGCGACGGGTTCGCGGCTCACCGCGAACCCGATCGTCGGGCCGGCTCCCGGCTCATGCGAGCGAGGGCGGTGCAGCCAGGCTGACGTCGACGCGCTTCGGCAGGATGCCGGCCTGATGGAACACGTCCGCGATGCGCTGCTGGTACGCGAGCGTGTCGCGGGTGACGGGCTCGACACCGAAGCGTGCGCGGCGAAACGCGAGCGCCACGGCCGGCTCCGGAATTCCCCACAGTTTCGAGAATTCGGCCGCGCCCTGCGCGCGGTTCGCATCGAGCCAGCGCTGGATCGTCGCCAGTTCCGACACGACCGCATCGAGCACGTCCGCATTGCGCTGCGCATACGTGCGTGACGCAAAGTAGTAGCCGCGGTTCTCGACGAGCCCGGTACCGTCCGCGACGATGCGCGCGCCGAACGCCTGCTGGACCACTGCGAGAAACGGATCCCAGATGATCCACGCATCGACCGAGCGATTCTCGAAAGCGGCCCGCGCATCGGACGGCGACAACCAGACCGGCGTGACGTCGGTATAGCCGAGCTTCGCGGCCTGCAGCAGCCGGACCAGCAGGAAGTGCGTATTCGATCCCTTCACCAGCGCGATGCGCTTGCCGCGCAGGTCGGCAAAGGTCTTGACCGGCGAATCCTTCGCGACGACCACGGCTTCGGCTGCCGGACCGGCCGGCGTCTGCGCGTAGTAGACGAGCGGCGCGCCGGCCGCGAGCGCGAAGATCGGCGGCGCTTCGCCGACATCGCCGAAATCGATCGATCCCGCGTTCAGCGCCTCGAGTTGCGGCGGGCCCGACGGGAATTCGGTCCACGTGACGTTCACGCCGAGTGTCGCGAGCTTGCCCTGCAGCGTGCCGCGCGCCTTCAGCAGGCTGAGCGGCCCTTTCTGATAACCGATGCGCAAAGTACGCGTAGCGGCCGTGCCAGCCAGCGCAAGGCCCGGGTGGGCGGCGGCGCCTGCCGCGATCGCCAGGCCGGCATGAAGCAGCCGGCGGCGGGTACTGGAGTATCGATCTGCCATGTCGTTTCGGGTTCGATGAAGTGGGCGCGAGCGGAGCGCACGCATGCGATGAATCAGGTCGAACCGATTCTAAAAGGCGGCCGCCGCACGCCGAACCAACGATGTTCGATATCGAAAGCAAGCGTTTTCATAAGGACTTGACGGCAGCACGAGCAGCGTTGTCAGGAACCGTCCGTGTGCACGTGCATTCGTTGCCCGCTTTTAACGCAGGACTCCGAATCAATTACGTCGAGCCGCAAGACGATGCGCGGTACTCACGACACCGACCTTGCGTCTATCAGGCGTGACGGGACGGGCAGCAAGCGTTCAAAGCGGCCTCGTCGGCGGCGAGCAGCTCGGGCACGCATTCCCGCAGGAAATCGACGAACGTGCGGATCTTCGCATCGAGATACTGACGCGACGCATACAACGTATAGACCGTCAGCTTCTGCAGCCGGTAGTCGGGCAGCACGCGCACCAGTGCGCCGCTCGCGAGCGCGGGCAGCGCAGCCGGGATCGGCAGCGAGCCGATACCGAGCCCGGCGCGCAGCGCGGCGCCGAGCGCATCGGCGATATTCACCTGGAAATCGGGCACCGGCAGTTCGAACGTTTCGCGGCCGTTCGGGCCGTCGAGATGCCAGCGGTCGCGCGGAAAAAGCGGCGTGACGATCTGCAGGCACGCATGCCCGGCGAGATCGCTCACCGTGCGCGGCGTGCCGCGCGTCTTCAGATAGGCAGGCGATGCGCACAACACGCTGCCCACGTCGCCGAGCCGCTGCGACACCAGCCCGGAATCGGGCAGCTCCGTCGTGCTCAACTGCAGCGACACGTCGTAGCCTTCGTCGATGATGTCGGGCACGTGCTGCGACAGCGTCAGCTCGACCGCGACCGACGGATAGCGCTCACGGTAGCGCACGACCGCGGGGACCACGTAAGACTGGCCGAAGCTCGTCGTCGCGTGAACGTGCAACCGTCCGGACGGCTTCGCCTGCGCATCGGCCGCCTCGGCTTCCGCTTCGTCGATATAGCCGAGGATACGCTGGCAGCGGTCGAGATAGCGCTGCCCAGCGTCGGTCAGCGCGATGCGGCGCGTGCTGCGGTTGAGCAGGCGCGTGCGCAGATGCGTTTCGAGCTGCGCGACCGAGCGCGATGCATAGGCCGTCGTGATGTCCAGGCGCTGGGCCGCGCTCGTGAAGCTGCCCTCCTCCGCGACCCGGACGAAAATGCGCATCATCTGTAACGTGTCCATCGACCTGTCCCCGGGATTGTCACGTCGCGCCACCGTGCCGCCGGGGTGCCGGCGGCGCCGGCACACGCCGGTCTGGCGCGAATCGTGCGGAACAGTACAGCAGCGTTGCAGGCGTGTCCAGTTCGCCGTATGCGGCACGATCCGGATGCGGAATCGGGCTGCCGGGCCGCTCGTACATGCGTATCGAAGGTGCCGACAGGCCAACGGCAGCGGTCGGCAAAAACTACCCGCCGACCATGATCCCCCTCTCGATTGACACCCTTCGCGTCTCGCGCGTTACGCGGCGCCCGCCGCATCGAACGGATTGCGCAACACGATCGTATCGTCGCGTTCCGCGCCGGTCGTGATCATCGAAACCGGCGCACCCGCCACCGCTTCGATGCGCGCGACGAAGTCCTGCGCGGCTCGGGGCAGCGCCGCACGCTCGCGCACGCCCTTCACGGAACCTTGCCAGCCTTCGAACCGTTCGTAGAGCGGCTTCGCGCGCGACTGCGCATCGAGGCTCGCGGGCAGATGGTCGACACGCACGCCGTCGAATTCGTAACCGACGCACAGCTCGATCGACTCGAAGCCGTCGAGCACGTCGAGCTTGGTGAGCGCCAGCGAATCGATGCCCGAGACCCTGACGGCCTGACGCAGTTGCGCGGCATCGAGCCATCCGCAGCGTCGCGGCCGGCCGGTATTGACGCCGAACTCCTGTCCGCGCGCACGCAGCGTTTCGCCGGTCGCATCGGTCAGCTCGGTGAGGAACGGGCCGCCGCCGACCCGCGTTGCATACGCCTTCGTGACACCCAGCACGTGGCCGAGCTTCGCCGCACCGAGCCCGGTGCCGGCCGCCGCGGCCGATGCGACGGTGCCCGACGACGTCACGAACGGATACGTGCCCCAGTCGATGTCCAGCATCACGGCCTGCGAACCCTCGAACAGAATGCGCTCGCCTCGATCGGTCGCGTCGTTGAGGTCGGCCCAGACGGGACGCACGAACGGCAGGATCTTCGGTGCAAGCGCAACCAGCGTCGCCCGCATCGCATCGCGATCGTACTCGTCGAGCCCCAGGCCTCGGAACCACGCGTTGTGATGGTCGACGAGCACGTCAAGTTTGGCTGCGAGCTCGCCCGGTTCCGCGAGATCGCCGACGCGCAGCCCGCGACGCCCGACCTTGTCCTCGTAGGCCGGCCCGATCCCGCGCAGCGTGGTGCCGATGGGTTCGCGGCGCAAACGCTCCTGCGCCTGATCGATCGCACGGTGAATCGGCAGCACCAGCGTCGCGTTCTCCGCGATCGACAGGTTGTCCGGCGTCACCGACAACCCGAGCGCGGCCATCCGCCCGATTTCCGCGAGCAGCGCTTCCGGGTCGAGCGCCACGCCGTTGCCGATCACGCCGCGCTTGCCGCGCACGATGCCGCTCGGCAGCAGCGCGAGCTTGTACGTGCGGCCGCCGACGACCAGCGTGTGACCCGCGTTGTGGCCGCCGTTGTAGCGTGCGACGAGATCGGCCTGCGCCGCCAGCCAATCCACGATGCGCCCCTTGCCTTCGTCACCCCATTGGGCGCCCACGACCACCACGTTCGGCATGTTCCGTACTCCATGTGAGAAATTCAGACACTCGTTCAGCCCAGATCGGCCGTTTGTGTGCCATATTGGCGTAGCCGGATCGCCCGATCAAACGATTAAACCTGAACCATCGTGTGAGTAAATTTCACGCGAACCGATGCAATGGCCCGACGACTCCCTCCGTTGAATTCGCTGCGTGCGTTCGAAGCCGCCGCGCGGCTCGGCAGCTTCACGCTGGCCGCCGACGAGCTGTGCGTCACGCACGGCGCGATCAGCCGGCATGTGCAGCAACTGGAAGCATGGCTCGGCCGGCCGCTGTTCGAACGCCACAACCGGCGCGTCGAACTGACCGCGGCCGGCCGCGCGTACCTCGCCGAGGTCGGCGCTTCGTTCGACCGGATCGCACTCGCCACCGCGCAGCACTTCGGCCGCGCACAGCAGCGCGTACTGCGTGTGAGCGCGCCCGCGACGTTCTCGCTGCGCTGGCTCGTCCCCAAGCTGTCGTCGTTCCAGGTTGCGCACCCGGCCATCGAGGTGCGGCTGTCGACGTCGAACGAGCCGATCGAAAAGCTGCGCGACAAGGTCGACCTGATCGTTCGCGGCGGCCCGCAGGCCATCGATGGATACGTCGCGGAAGAATTCCTGTCCGAAGTCCGTCTGCCGGTGTGTGCGCCGAAGTTGCTGGAGGGCCGGTCGCTGGATACGCCCGCCGATCTCGCGGGCTTCACGCTGCTGCACGCGGCAACCTATCCGGGCATGTGGCCGGAATGGCTCGCCGCGGCCGGGCACCCGAATCTCGTTCCGCGGCACTCGCTCACGCTCGAGCATTTCTACCTGACGCTGCAAGGCGCGCTCGACGGTCTCGGCGTCGCGATGGGGCCGATCGCGCTCGTGGCCGACGACATCGCCGAAGGCCGCCTCGTTCAGCCGTTCAGCGAACCGGCGCTGCCGCCGTGGCGCTACTTCACGTATGTGGCGTCGGCGCGGGCGGACGACGACGCCGTACGCGCGTTCAAGGACTGGTTGAAAGCAACGGGAAGCGCAACTGCATCGGGAGGGCGGCGCTGACCGCCCCCGCATGCGTGTCGGGCATCTTCATAATAAGCAGGATTCCGAATCGAATCGCGTAAACGTGCGGAACATGCTTGTCATGCGTGCATGCATGATCGCGACGCACGCGGCAAGCCGCGGATCGAACCGTGGCTTGCCGCCTGCCGACGCTTACTGACTTACTGGCTTGCTGCGGCGCCGGCCTTCTTTTCCGCGTTTTGCAGATTCTGCGGATAGTTCGGATCATTGGCCGCCGGCTTGTAACCGGCGTCTTCGAGTTTCTTCAGTTCGGCGGTGTTCTTCGCACGCGCAGCCTTGTGCTCGGCCTTGCGTTTGGCCCTGGCCGCCTTGCGCGCTTCGCTCTTCGCGGCCTTGGCGTCCTGCGCAGCCGGTGCGCTGGCGGCGTCGGTCTGCGCAAACGCCGGAACGGCCGAGCCGAACAGGAAAGCGGCCGCAGTCGCAGCCAGCGTGAGTTTTCTGATCTGGATTCGCATCGCTGAACTCTCTTTTTTGATGACCATCACGGTTTGAAAAACCATCGAGATACCGCCCCTGCCCTGACCGGTCGTCATGTCGCGATCAGGACCAGAGCATCATAACCGTGTCGCAAAAAATGTGGCGCCAACGTGCTGACGGAATTGGGATACACGTATGGGAGACGCCGTGGTTCGTGCGTTCGATGACGGGAATCGTTGGATACGCGACGACGCACGGCGTCGGCGGTTGTTTCACTGGTGGTGATATCGACACGCTGATGTGCGACGTGACTATCGTCGTGCTGGCACGATCGCCGCACAGTAGTCGATCCGTGCGTCGCGTCATCGTTCGACGCGGCTCGAACGACGGTTCCTCCCATAAACGACCACGATTCGCGTGGTCTGCGATCACGGTTACGTTGCGTCATTGCGGCGCGCGGTGATTCGTCCGCCAATCCTTGCCGCCTTGCAATGCAGAAGGCTAGCCGTGGAGGCGCGGCTTGTTGTCGACTGGCAAGGTCCGACGAAAAATGGCGGAGGCTGTGCGAGCGGTGAAGACGTCGCATGATCGATTACGCGAACGAGCCGAAACCAACATGAACGAGCAGCGCTCGTCTGACGGATGCGCACATGGCTGCGAAAGTCTGTCCGCCCATGCGACCGTGCTTGTCGACGCATCAGGCGTCACACAGGGATACCGATCGTTTCTTGTCGCTCGGATCGACGATTCCTTATACGAACGGAGCGGCAATCTACACCGCTTGCTGATACCTGTGCTCAGCCCGATCGGTGAGCTTTTCCGGGAGTCCGGTTTTTTAAAGGTGAGCATGTTCGGGAGCATCGTGGAAGTCGATTGCGGTGAGCTTCGGTACCGCCGGCATCTTCACGTTGGCTCGCCACGATCGTCCGGCCCCGGACTCGATGCGGTGGCATCTCGGTCCGAGCCCGTTTTCCTGCGGGGTCCGGGTCCTCTCGTTGCCCGTGACGGGTTCGGCATGACTTCCCGGGGGCTTCCAAAGGTAGAAAACGGACGGGACGCGGGGATGACGAACAGTTCGGCCCGGATGCCTCCGGGCACAGTTCACAGGCTAAATCTGGCGAGCGACGTCACAGGCGATCGACAAAAACTTGTCTATAGACGAGGCTGCGCGAGTACAAAAAACTTCTCGCAGGCAGTCCAGGGTGATTTCGAACTGCCGTGAAGGAAAGTGACGGGATCCGTTCCGCGGGTCAATCACAGGGTACCGAGCCGGCCGGGAGCAGGATTTCGGGTCCCATAGACGGGAACCTCTATGCCGAATCGGGGGATTTCCTCCCATAAGTTTCTACGTTTGGGAGCTTGTGAGTGGGCACTCACCTCTCGGGGATGCCTTGTCAGGCAAGGCGTTCTCCAAGAACAGGGCTTCAAATAGAGGCAAGTCAGCCTGAGGCGGCCGGGCTGGGCGGCTGGTGTCCCACAGACGGCTCCCATTGGTAGCGGTTTATGGGGTTCGTCTTTCTGTGCAAGCACACGTGTGTTTACATCTTTGGTAAACCACGTTTACTTCTTTAACTACTTTTAGACGGCTCACATCCTTGTCTGGTAAGGGTTTGAGCGGTGTTCGGTACCCATTTATGGGAGCACAGGTGGCAGGGTGTGGGGTTTCAGGTCTGTGGATTTGGGGTTTGGGGTACCAGGTTGTGGGGAATCAGGGTTGTGGATATGGGGCGAACGTATCCGGTTATGGGAAATCGACCGTAAATCGAGCTGGGTAGCCATCTATGGGAACACACGAAGGTAGCCTTTTCTGGGATGCATTTCTCGATCGGTAGTCCGATGTCTCCACAGCGATTTTCGTCAGGTAGCTCGTTATGGGAGATCTCGAAGGTACCCATTCATGGGATACGTTCTCAATCCGTTCGCTGCCTTTTGCTCGATGGCCCCGTGAAGCATTCCCATAGACAGGACCAGGACCGCAGACAGGTTACCTTTTATGGGAAAAATGAATGGTTGCCGTTTATGGGAGCGATTTCTACCGTCGGGATAGAAAGCAATACCGTCGACGGTAGTGACAGGTACCCTCCTATGGGAATCGATGAAGGTAGCAAGTTATGGGAGAAACCGCGGTCATGTTGCGGGGCATCACGCATCCACCCGGCGCTATCGATTTCGCCCATTTGCCCCCATGGACGGGTACCTTTGCGGTGGCAAATCTTGTGCCGGGTTTCTCCGGCCACCCGGGAAAGGTAGCGACTTTTGGGAGGCTTTTTGATCGAAAGGTAGACGGATATGGGGTCCCGCACAAACAGAACAATATCAATTTTCCCTTCTGTATCAGTCGGTTAGGCGAGATATTGAAAGTGATGCTGGAATAAGGGCGTTGCTCCGCGGCACGAAAAGGTATAAAGTCCGATTTCAATAAGGCAACCTTACCCGGACACCACGATGCCGCGCAAGCCCGCAAGCAAAGGCTCAGATAAACAGGTTTCGCTGTTTCAGACACCCGAGCCTCCCGACTTGCTGCGCAAGGCGGTCCAGGCGATTCATATCGCGCCGAAGTCGGGAAAGATCGGTCTGCAGCAGCGCAAGATGTTCAGCTCGTTGATCAAGAACGCGCTTCGGCAGGAGGCGTTCGAACCGGGTCGGACGAGCTTCTCGATCTCGATCGCGTCGCTGTCGCATGAGAGCGGATTGAACAGCAACAACACGAAGTACGTGAAGGACACGGTCAACTCGTTGATCAGTACCGTCGTCAACTGGGACTACCTGGCCGCGGACCGTTCGACGGTCTGGAAAGCGTCGGGCCTGCTTGCCGGCGCGGAACTCGAGCAATCGGTGCTGAAGTACAGCTTCTCCGACCAGATCCGCAGCGAGCTGCTCAATCCCGAAATCTACGCGTTGATCGATATGCGAATCGCTCGCGAGTTCCGGCGGTCGCACTCGCTCGCGCTGTGGGAAAACACCGTGCGCTACGAAGGGATCGGCATCACCGCGAAGATTCCGCTGCCGAAATTCCGCGACCTCATTCTCGGCCAGGACAAAGCATCGCAGTCGTACAAGGAATACAAGCTGTTCAAGAGCAAGGTCCTGGTGCCGTGCATCCAGGAGGTGAACGAAGTATCGGACCACACGCTCGAGCTGATCGAACACAAATCCGGCCGCAGCGTGGAAGCGGTGCAGTTCAAGGTGACACGCAAGGAGAGCACCGATACGGTCGAAGACGGCGACGTCAAGAACGAAGCGCTGGTCGACGAGGTCGCGAAGTTCGGTATTCCGCGCTCGGAAGCGCGCCGGCTGATCACGCAATACGGCGTGCAGCGCATCAAGGCGGCGATCGCCTATACGCTCAATCGGACTACGAAGAAGAATGCGGCGCCCGTCGACAACGTGGCCGCGTATTTCCGCAAGGCCTTGACGCACGGTTACACGCTGGCTGACGGGCAGGGAACCGAAACGGTTGCGCCGGCGAAGGAATCCGCGCAGAGCAAGCAGGAACAGATTCGCGACAAGTATCTTGCGGCGAAGGTCGAGGAAGCCGGCGCGTATTTCCGCGAACTGGAGATCGACGACCAGACCAAGCTGATCGAGCGTTACAACGAGACGGTGGCGGGTTCGAAGGACTTGACGTTGTCGCCGAAAAAGAAGGCGAGCAAGCTGGCGCAGACCAGCTTCTTCCGATGGCTGGCGCTCGACACCTGGGGGGAGCCGACCTCGGACGACCTGCTGGAATTCCTGCTCAAAAGCAGCCTCGCAGGCAACTGAGCGAGGCCTCGCTGTCGTGCACCGTGTGCCGGACCGTCGTGCGGTTCGGCTTCGCGGCGCCGCGCGGAGGCGAGGCCTTGTGCCGGTGGCGCGTTACTTCGACGTGGCCGTTGCCAGATCGGCGACGTACGCGTCGATGACGGTCTTGAGCTTGTCGGCAAGCGCTTCCTGGTGGGATGCGTCGACTCCCTTGAGTTGCAGGTCCAGACGCCCGTCCGGATAAGTCTTCAACTGGCCGATCGCGCGCGATTCGAGCGCGAAGTCATGGCGAACGCTGTAGCGCGTGCGTCCGGCTTTCTTGGCGCCGTCGCTCTGCGTCCGCAAGAAATTCTCGAGATCGCGGACAGATTTCTTCCGGTCGATCACGGCCGTCAGCAGCCGGTCGGCCGTCGGCTCGCCCAGACGTTCGAAGATCAGCTTCAGGAAGTACGCGGCCTGCAGACCGACCACGTCGCTCGCACTGGCCATCCGCTCCAGCAGCGTGTTCGGCAACGCATTCAGCGACAGCGTCTTGCTGATCGATGCCTTGTCCTTGCCGATTTTCTCCGCCAGCGTGTTCTGGTCGGCAAAGACTTTTTCGTCCAGGAGGCGTTTCCACGCGACCGCATCGTCGAAGATCGTCTGGCGTTCGTGGTCGTGGTTTGCCCGATACGCGATCGTATAGAGCTGCTCGGGCGTGTGATCCGTGCGGAACGTCGCATTGATCGTCTCGTCGCCGTTGATGCTCGTCGCACGCAGCCGGCGTTGCCCGTCGATCACGACGAGCTTGCCGGGAAATTCGGGGAGCCGCGTGACCTTGATCGGCTCGATCTGCCCTTCCCGTTTCAACGTCAGTGCGAGCTCGTGCAGGCTCGATTCCGAGTAGAACACGCGCGGGTTGAACGGGTTCGGGATGCAGTCCCTGACCAGCACCTTCTGCGGCGCGCCCAGATCGGACGTACCGGCGGGCGCGGTTGCTGCCGGAGCACTGGCGGGCGTCGCTTCGACGACGGCAGCCGATGCGGCCGCCGGTTCGGGCAGCCGCGTCTCAAGCGCCGCATTTTCCTGCGCGAGCCCGCGCAACAGGCCGGCTGCCAGATGCAGGTTGCCGGCCGGCTTCTTGTCTTTCGAGGTGTCCTTAGCCATGGGCAGCTCCGGTAGCGCGCGTCGACGCGATGTATTGGGCCATTTCCGTGACCAGCTTTTCGATTTCCGCACGGGCTTCCTTCAGGCCCTTCAGATATCGATTGTGGTGATGGATCGTGGTGCCGAGTGCGAACGTCTGACGATAGACCTCGCGTTGCGCGATCTGGCTATCGAGCAGATGCTCCCCTATTTCTTCAGCTCTTAGAATTTTTAAAATTTCTTCACGCATTTTAGTTTTTCCATTGACGCTATTCAGCATTAATGCGGAAGAAAGTTGAGGATTTCGAACGGCGCGCATTGACTCGATCATGCGGATCATCGCGACGGTGCTGTACAGATCGGCCGGCGACGGCGAAAGTGGCACGAGGCAGAAGTCCGCCACTTCGAGGACGGATGCAATACGCGGATCTTCGAGGTTGCCGGGGCAGTCGACGACGATCACGTCGAAATTTGCGTCCTGCTTCTTGATCTCGCCGCCGATGCCGCGGCCGGCGGGCGCCAGCGACAGGACCGTCATGGGGAGTGTGTTCTCGCCACTCGTGACCCAACGGACAGAAGTGCCTTGGGGGTCGGCATCGATCAGCGCGACCTTGTTGCCGCCGGCTTCGAACGCAGCCGCGATATTGACGGAGATGGTCGTCTTTCCAGTTCCACCTTTTTGATTACTGACGGCGATCTTGAAAGCCATTGAATTTCTCCACGGAGTTTTGCGTAATATATGGAGTTATTCATGAAATGTCCAGAAAAGTACTCGAGATCGCGGACTTTTTATTGATCGTTGTTGTTACGTGACAAATAGGCCAAATGGCCAAGACGCTATTCGTAGGCAATGGCGTGATAAAGGCGCTCGATCATGATTGAGAAAGAACATAAGTTGGAGGAATACAACTTTCTTCGACATTGATAGTGAAAACATTGCACGAGCATTTGGTGCCTCATCGTGCATTGATTTCATCCGCGGCTCGATACGGATCCGAGCCCTTGATGTTGTCGAGAGTGTGAATAGTTGTCACGTGACAAGCCGCTGAACACCGGCTTCCTCCACGGACATACGTCTTGAGGAATCTTCGATGCAATTGCGACTCGAACGGGGAGAAATTGCTTTGTCCCAGTCCTAGTGCGCAGCCCATGACCGCATATGCTTATCCGGCAACGAGATGAGTTGTCACGTGACAAACGCCTCCACCCGCACGCACTCGGCACTACTTCGCGATCCTCAAAGGAGTTGTCGCGGCTGGGCCGATCTTCACTATGCAGCAGGCATATGCTCAGAAAAAGATGTCGTCGATCGCTTTAGGTCCGCCGAGCCCGTCAGTGAATCGGCGAGTTGTCACGTGACAACAGGAGCCGATGTTTGGAAGCTCGCACAGCGGGAGGCAAATATGAAGCGACGCGCAATCGACCTCTGGTTTAGCGAGATCGGGACACGACCGGACGTTTGACTCCTCTATCGTCGCGCGTGCGCTCGCGTGCTGAAACAATACCGGGGGCGATTGTCGTGGCATGCTTCAAACGGGATATCGCAATGGCGATGATGTGTCCCTATTTAGTGAGAGGGAGTGGGCGTTGTCACAGGCGCCGATCAGTAGGGCAGGGGATAGCTTCGTTACAGGCAGTGGTGCTCTGCGCCCGAGGACTGCACAGTGTCGAGATTGCCGCGCATATAGGCTGCAATTGGCGCCGAATCAGTGTGTCAGATCGGCGGGACAACCCAAACGAGCCGGGTCGTGAAACATTCTCTGAAAATCGCAGTCCGCCGGAAATCCTTGTACGGCAATGGCTTGCGCCACATTCTTCATGTTGTTTCACGCAAAATGAGCGCGACGGCGCCTGGAAATGGGGGGCGTATGCTATTTCAGCGCCCCGACGGAGAAAGTTGGTGAGATCGCGTGCGGATTTGTTCTTATCGATACGTGATTTGTGATTTTTGATACATTTCTCGACAGACGCCGCAGAAAGTTGTCGATGTGCCGGAAGGCCGAGGCTCCGCTGAGTCGCGTCGAGCCGCCAATTCGGCGCCACGTGCGCCTATATCTAGCGCCAGTTGTCACGTGACAACGCATATGTTGGCACCCGATTCCTGGAATCTCAGAGCATCGCGAGAAGACGCTCAGGCCGGAGGGGAAGGAATCCGGAGCGCGGCCCGTGCACCGTAATCTTCGAACGACGAGTATGTCCGCTTGACCCCACATGCGAGAAGCCGATCCCAACTTCACGGCCCCGTCCAATGCCGGCACATTTTCCGCCCAGCGCGATCAATAACTCGCCACGATCGATAGCGCGACGTCCGCGCCCCCTCGCAGGCTATCGATATCCCTTCGCGGGGAATTGCCGAACAGCCGGCTATATTCCCGATTGAACTGGGTTGGGCTCGCATACCCGACGCGGAAGGCCGCCGACGCAGCGTCGAGCCGCTCAGCCAGCATCAGCCGACGTGCCTCGTTGAGCCGTATCCATTTCTGATACTGCAACGGACTCATGCCGGTGAGCTGACGGAAGTGGTGATGGAAGGTCGAACTGCTCATCTGAACCTGCGCCGCGAGATCATCGACGCGCAACGACTCGTCATAGTGAGCGCGCAACCATCGGATCGCGCGTGACACGCGATTGCACTGACTGCCGGTGGACGCAATCTGGCGTAGCCGGGCGCCCTGGTCGCTCGTCAGCAGCCGATAGTAAATTTCCCGCTCGACGTACGGTGCGAGAACGGGAATGGCGTTCGGGTCGTCCAGCAGCGCGAGTAACCGGTTCAGCGCGTCGTACAGCGGTTCGGTCATGTCGCCGACGACGAGCCCGCGGCCTGTAGGCGTATCGTCGTGATCCGGTGCGACTTGCATCATCAACTCGGCCATGACGCGGAAATCGAGCTTGAGACCCAGCCCGAGAAACGGTTTATCGGAGCTGGCCTCGATGATCTGCGTCGAACCGGGCAGATCGAGGGACGTGATCAGAAAGCGGTCGGCGTCGTAAATATAGGCGTCTCCGCTCTGCATGACTCGCTTCGCGCCCTGAACGACGAGGCCGAAGCTCGGTTCGACCATGCATTCCATCGGCAGCGTTGGCGCTTCCCTTCGATGAAAGCTCAGGTTGGGAATGGCCGTGTCGAGGTGATCGACGCCTTCGGTCCATTTCGCGACGCGTTCCGCGAGCATCTGTCGCAGCTCGTTCTCGCGGCTGCGGCGGGTCGAACGGTGGCCTGCGTGATCGAATGTCGCGATGCCGACATCATCGTCTCGTTGGCCGGGTATGTATCGGACGGGTACCGGATGCATGCCTTCTCTACTCGGGTAATCGGATCGACAGACAGCCCGCCGACGTGCGGCGAAGCCGGCAACGCGTGCGCCACCCGGAATCGCGGCGCCGCCATCTACTCGGGAGGCACGTGCAGCGGGCGGGCTACTTCGTTGCCTGCGATGCGCAAAGCTGCCAGCGTCGCGATTTCGTCGCCGGCGCTGCCGCGCGCTCGTCGACCGTGCGCCACCAGCGCTCACCACGATGCGGTGCGCCGAGATCGACGCGTTCGCCCATCCTCGGTGTCGACAGCTCGATGCCGCGCACGAGCGCCAACGCCGTCACACGCTCGAACGGCTCTTGCCAGCGATGCATGGCGAGATCGAACGTGCCGTTGTGGATCGGGATCAGCCAGCGTCCGCGCAAATCGATGTGCGCCTGCACGGTTTCTTCCGGCTGCATGTGCACGTACGGCCATTGCGCATCATAGGCGCCTGTTTCGATCAGCGTGACGTCGAATGGCCCGAGGCGTTCGCCGATCTCCCGGAAGCCGTCGAAATAACCCGTATCGCCGCTGAAGAACAGACGCAGGTCGTCGTCGACGATCACCCACGACGCCCACAGCGTACTGTTGCCGTCGAACAGGCTACGGCCCGAGAAGTGCTGCGCCGGCGTCGCCGTCAGCGTCAGCCCGGCCACGTCCATGCTTTGCCACCAGTCGAGCTGGCGGACCTTGTTCGCGTCGATACCCCATTCGATCAGCCGATCGCCGACGCCCAGCGTCGTCACGAACACGCCCGTGGTGGCGGCGAGCGCGAGCACCGTGTCGCGGTCGAGGTGATCGTAATGATCGTGCGACAGGATCACGCCACGCAGCGGCGGAAGATCTTCCAACGCGATCGGCGGCGCATGAAAGCGCTTGGGGCCGATGCGCCGAAACGGCGACGCGCGCTCGGCAAAGACCGGATCGGTCAGCCAGAATTCGCCGCGCAATTTCAGCAACAGCGTCGAATGGCCGAGCCGGTACAGGCTGCAATCGGGCGCCGCGTCGAGTTCCGCGCGGGTCAGCGAATCGACGGGCAACGCACCGGCGGGCACGGTATGACGCGGCTTGTTGATCAGCATGTTCCATGCGATTCTCAACGTCTTCCCCAATCCTTCCGCGGGTCGCGGGGCGACATTGGCAAAGCGCTCGCCATTGTGCTGCGGCGAACTGCCGGACAGCGTCCGGCCACGTCGGGCTGCCGCGAACCCCAGGATGCGGTGAATCATAACGAGAGGCGATGCCATGTCGGTTCATCCGGAGAACAAAGTACACTAAACAGTGTAGTTTATTTTTGGGATAAGTAAACTGCCCAGTGTAAAATTTCCGAATGGACAACAGCACTCCCCCTCAGCGTCTGACCGACCGAAAGCGCGCGGCCATCGTCGACGCGGCGATCGAGGAATTTCTTGCAGCGGGCTATGATGCGACGAGCATGGATCGCATCGCTGCGCGCGCGGACGTGTCGAAGCGCACCGTCTACAACCACTTCCCGGGCAAGGAGACGCTGTTCGCCGCGATCCTGAACAAGCTGTGGGATGCGACGCGGACCGGCAACTCGCCGACCTATCGCGCCGACGTGCCGCTGCGCGAGCAACTGCTCGCGCTGCTCGACCGCAAATTGCGGTTGATGAACGACGAGGCGTTCATCGCGCTGGCGCGTGTCGCGATCGGCGCGGCCATCCATTCGCCGGAGCGGGCGCGCGACATGGTCGAACGCCTCGGCGAGCGCGAGGAAGACGTCACGACCTGGGTGCGTGCGGCTGCGGCCGCCGGTCGTCTGTCGGTCGCCGATCCGGTGTTCGCCGCGCATCAACTGCATGGGGCCGTGAAGGCATTCGCGTTCTGGCCGCAGATCACGATGGGCCAGCCGCCGTTGACGGCGCAGGAACAGCAGAAAGTGGCGGAATCGGCCGCCGACATGTTCCTCGCGTACTACGCGTGACCGGACGACGGCACAGCATCGCATCGCATGCAGGACTGAATGCGCGGCCGGAAGCATCCGCAAGCGCGGGCCAACCGAAATCGTTGCAATGCGCGAAACCGGCCGATCCGGGGAAGACGCCCGAAAAATGGCGCCCACCCGTGCCGACCGGCCATCGGGCCAAACTCGACGATACCGTCGGCGCATCCGAAGCCGATTGCGAGCAACTATCCATGAAGACGCTGTTGATCGTCTATCACACGATGACCGGAGGCACGCAGCAGATGGCCGAAGCGGCTGCCGGCGCGGCTCGCGAGCAGCCCGGCGTCGACGTCAGGCTGCAGCGCGCGGACGCGACGAGCGCGGACGACGTGCTGGCCGCCGACGCATACCTGTTCGCGACGCCGGAGAATCTTGCGGCGATGTCGGGGCTGATGAAGGATTTCTTCGATCGCTGCTACTACGCGGCGCTCGATCGCGTGAACGGCCGTCCGTATGCGGCGATGATCTGCGCGGGAAGCGACGGACAGAATGCATTGCGCCAGATCGACCGGATCGCGACCGGATGGCGGCTGAAGAACGTCGCGCCCGGCCTGATCGTCTGCACGCATGCACAGACGCCGGAGCGGATTCTCGCGACGAAGACGATCGACCGCGACGCGCTCGCGCGTTGCGCCGAACTGGGTGCAGGGCTTGCCGCCGGGCTGGCGCTAGGTGTTTTCTGATGACGGCTGCGGCGGCGCCGCTGCGCCGAATCGACGAAGGCAGGCTCTGCGGCCGTTCGCTCGATGCCATTCATTCCGCAAACGCCGAACCGGCCGAATGCCGGCGCGCTAGCTGCCCTTTGCCGTCGCCGGAGGCTGGTGATATTCGGGCCAAAGACTTTTCACGAGATCGCGCGATGCGCCGTATGCGTAGCAACTGTCGATCTTGAGCGGCTTGCCGTCGCCGTCGCGGTAATCGAGCGACGATCGCCGCATGCCGACCATCGTTTGATAGGCCGTCGTGGCGATCGGGCCGAGCAATTCCTTCAGGTGCGTGCACGTATCGCAGGACGGCAGGCGTTTGCGAACCTCGCTGTTCCAGCCGGCGCCGATGTTCAATCCGACGAGCGCCTGCAGCGAGTCGCCGCCGCCCGGACACTGCGCATACGGATGCGAACGGATGAACGTGGATACGGCGCGCACGACCATGTCGATGTCGAAGACCAGTGTCACGCCGAGATCGTGGAGCGGCGTCAGCGCGGCGACCGTCCGCGTGCCGCCGGGTGGCGTGAAATCGCTGGTCTTGCGGTCCGCGAGGCAGGCCGTCACTTCGAACAGGCCATCGCTGCGTCGATAGCCGCGCATGTCGATCTGCCGATGGTGAATCTCCTCGCGCGTGACGTCGTCGTGCGGGGTGTCGTCTTGGGAAACCATGCATCCGCTCCATCGTGAGTAACCGGGTCTTTTCGCAGGCAACGGGATCGCGCACGGACGGCCGATCGGGCGCGCGGCGAAAAGCTGCGGCGACATGCTGCCAACGAACTCGATTCGGCCATACTACGCACTTTCCGATATCTTCGTTCGCGGCGAGATCGATGCGGACGCAACGAGTCGGGAACCGATGCCGGCGCAAACGACGGTCGGGCGGGCGTGTTGCGCGACGTCGGGGGCCACGCAACACGTCGCGGATGCGGCACGACACTGTTCGTCGGTAGCCGTGCGGAAGATTGCGGACCGGGTGCGCACACAGCCCCATTTCCGGTAGCGGCCGCGAATGGCGTGACATCCGGAAACGTATCCATATAATGCGCAACACGACCGCGCGGACGCATTTTCGGCGTCGCGGATCGGGTAAATGCAGACCGGCGAGTCAACCGGCCGTCCCGCGTACCGGTATACTTCCAATCCTGTCTTGTCCGGCATCGAGGCCGGGTGCCTGAAAACAGAGTGGCGTGCACGATGCGGCCCCGTAGTATTCCGCACCGGCGGCAGGCCGGCCGCACGCATGGCGGCGACGCTTTCGTGCCCCACGGCACGGCCGCGCGAACCACACCTTATATTCCTGGTGGATTGAATTTATGGGTTTTGAACAACTTGCCGAATTGCGGGCGCAGCTCGCGGCGAAGGCCAAGCAGGAGCGCAACGCGAAGCGGCCGGCTGCGCCGACGGGCGCCGGCGCGAAGCCGAAATCCGGCGACCAGCCGTCCCGCGGCGCCAAGCCGGCTGCCGGCGCGAAGGCGCAGCACCGGGCGAAGCCTGCTTCGGCGAAGCCGTCGGCGCCGGTCGATCCGGTCATCGTCGCAATCGGCAAACTGCAGCGGAAGTTTCCGCGCGCGTTCCCGAAGAATCCGGCCCCCAAAGTGCCGCTCAAGGTCGGCATCTGGGACGACCTCGCACGCGAAGCGCAGGCGGTCGGCCTCAACGAAGCCGAACTGCGCGAAGCAATGTCGACGTGGTGCCGCGGCAACCGCTACTGGTCCTGCCTCGTCGAAGACGCGGTGCGCGTCGACCTGCAGGGCAACGAAGCCGGGCGCGTGACGCACGACGACGCGGCGCGTGCGCGCCGCCTGAAGGCGCGTCGCCCCGGCAAGGGCGCGGCACAATCGGCCAAGGGGGCGCCGCAGCAGCCGAAGGCCGAGCAGCAGGCCGAGGCCGCTGCCGCGCCGCAATCGGCGCCAGCCGAAGCGGAAGCGAAGGTCCAGGCCGACGCCGCGCCGCAAGTGGAACAACAAGCGGCCGGCAACGAGTAATTCGCACGACGCGCGTCGACCCTACGGTGCTTCCCCGCATGCAAGTCGCATGCAGTGCATGACACGACAGACCGACCTGCCTCGACAGAGGCAGGTCGGAACTGCCTCCTCCGCCGTAAAACCTGCCGGTACCTCATCTCCCTTACCTCCCTCGTCGAACAGACAACGCAACCGGACGACTGACGTTCATCGATCGACGTTGGCGCGTGCGACGTTTCGATTGCGAAATAATATGCATCTCTGATTATTCGGCACGTCGCCCCGTTGTTCGGGGTCGTGCTGTCGCTGCTGACCTTGCCCGCGCTGCTACCCGCGACGTGCTGGATCGCGGCCGCGCTGATGGCGTTCGGTATCTGGCTGCATGTGCGCGAACGGCACGAACACACGCATGCGCACGAGCGGCTCGAGCATCGGCATCGGCACGACGACCCTCATCAGCACGCACGCGACTTTCCGAATAACGGCGATGAATCGCACTCGCATTCGCACGTGCATCTGCCGATCACGCACAGCCACGCGCATTTTCCTGACATTCATCACCGGCATCGACAACTGACTGTGTCGTCAGCGATGGACGCTGCGCATTTCAAGGTGACCATTCATGGGAACGCACACAGCCGAACGTAGGTCCCGGCATGCGGATTGCCGTCACGTCGTCGAGGCAGATGCGGGCTTCGCGCACTGGACGCCGCTCGTCGCCGGATCGCGTTGGAGGTGCGGGACCAACTCCGACAACCGGTCTGCGCGTTTGACGAACATCCGGTCGTCGTTGCGCGAATATCGGCGGTCTGCGGGGTTCGCGAAAGCGCAATGTGGCGTCGAAGTCGCATCACGACGGGTCCCGGCTGACGATGCGACGCAACAGACATCGGCACGCACGTCGCCGCGACGACCATCACGCTCGACGAAAACAGAAACCGAAATCCTCGCAACCCGGGCATCCGGGTGCGGGCCCGGGCGGCACGCCGAGCGACGCAGCCACTTCCTGCGCAAGGAACTTCTTCCAGCGCAGATGAGCGACGTTGCGCGCGGCGAGCGCCGGGAAAAATCGCTCGAGCATCGCGGATACGGCATCGCGCCCATCGAGCCCGAGGTCGCGCCACAAATGATCGGGGCGCAGGCATGCATGCGCGACGATCGACGCGAGGCAGTCGGCATCGTCGCGGGCGACGGCAGGATTCGCGTCGGCCATCAGCCGTGCGTGCAGCGTCGCGACGAATGCCGAGTGGGCGGCCGGCAACGGTGGCGGCGCGACCGTCGGCGCGAGCGCGGCGGTATCGATCGATCGCAGATGCGGAAACTGCCGGGCCAGCAGGCCGGCGAACTGGCCGGCGGACAAGCCCAGCAGCGAGAGTTCGTTGCGACCCGCGCGTGCCGCGACGAGTGTACCGAACAACTGCGCGTCGGGCACATCGACGTTGGTCGCCGCCGATTGCAACGACTGCAACACCCGTTCATGCATGCGATCGGCCGAAGCGGTCATCGTCAGTCTCCGGGCAAGAGTCCGTTAGCACTTCTACGCGGCGCACGATGATTCGCCATCGCGTTCGTCACGCGATCATTCGACGCCGACGATCACGCTCGATGCCTTGAAGATCGCAGATGCGGCGGTGCCGCTCGCGAGGCCGAGACGATCGACGCTGTCATTGGTGACGATCGCGACGATCTCCGCACCGCCTGCGGACTTGATCACGACTTCCGAATTGACCGCGCCCTTCGCGACCGACGCGACGGTGCCCGCGACGCAGTTGCGGGCCGACACCTTGCTGCTGTCGACGTCGACCATCACGATCACCGACGACGCCTTGACGAGCGCGAACGCCTTCGTGCCGGCCGCGAGGCCCAGCGACGCGGCGCTGCCGTGGGTGATCACGGCGACGATCTCGAGGCCGTCCTGCGTGCGCAGCGTGACTTCGTCGTTGACGGCACCGGGTTTGACGGCGCCGATCTGGCCGGCGAACTGGTTGCGGGCGCTGGTTCGCATGATGACTCTCCGGGTGGATGCCGCGGCCGGGGCGGCCGCGTGGCAGATGAATGGAAATCCATCGGCCAGTGTACCGTCAAAGCGGGAGCGCAGCGCGTCGCGGCTGTTATCGCGCGAATCAGGAACCCCCACCGTCACGGCACGTTGCACCATGCATGCGTTTCGTGCCGACGGCGATGATGCTACGGCGCCGACGCGCCGGTCGCGGGTGCCGCGGCGGCGGCGCCGGCGTCCGCTGCGGCCGTTGCGTCATCGCTGTCCCAACCGCCGCCGAGTGCGAGGAAGAGCCGCACCTGGTCGGCCGCGACCTGGCCTTCGGCCGCCGCGACCTGCGCTTGCACGCTCGTCAGCGTGCGTGTCGCGTCGAGATCGGAGAGGAACGATTCGCGGCCAGCCGCATAGAGGCGATGCGTTTCGGCAGCGGAATTGCGGGCCGATTCGTAGGCGGTGCGCAGCGCATCCGCGCGCTGCACGTCGGCCGCATAGGTCGCGAGGCTCGACTGCGTTTCGCGCAGCGCATTCAGCACGACGCCGTCGAAGTGCGCGAGTGCGCCGCCCGTCGCGGCCTCGGCTTCGCGCACGCGCGCACGCTGGCCGTTGACGGGGAACGACCAACTGATCAGCGGGCCGAACGACCAGCGATTCGTGGTGGACGAAAACAGGTCGGCGGCGACGCCGACCGAGCCGGCCGACGCACCGATGCTGACCGACGGGTACAGCGCGGCGGTCGCCACGCCGATCCGCGCGGTCGCGGCGGCGAGCTGCCGCTCGGCCTCGCGTACGTCGGGACGGCGGCGCAGCAGCGCGGCGCCGTCGCCGATCGGAATCGGCTGACGCAGCTTCGGCAGGCGTTCGCATTCGGCGGCGGCTTTCGGCAGGTCGGCCGGCGCGCGCGCGAGCAGCGCGGCGAGCTGGTACTGCGCGATCTTGCGGCGGCCTTCGAAGCGCGGAATGTCGGCGGAGAGCGTGCGCACCTGCGTCACACCGCGCGTCACGTCGGTCTGGTTGCCGCGCCCGGCGTCGCGCAGTCGCTGCGACAGCGCGACGCGTTGTTTCTGCAGCGCGAGCGACTGCTTCGCGATCGCGAGTTCGTCGCCGGCCGAGCATCCCTCGACGTACGCGCGCACGACGTCGGCGACGACCGTGATGCGCGCCAGGTCGCCGGCCGCCTTGACGGCCTCGCTGTCCGCGCGTGCGGCTTCGACGCCGCGCCGCAGCTTGCCGAACAGGTCGAGTTCGTACGACACGTTGATGCCGACCGCGCCTTCGTTGACGACCGGCAGCTTGTTTTCGAGCAGGTATTGCTCGGCCGATTCCTGCGCACGCTGCACGGCCGCTTCCGCGCGGCCCGAGAAGCCGCCCTGTTCGTTGGCGACCACCAACGCCGCGCGCGAGCGGGCGAGGTTCGCCGCGGCGACGCGCAGGTCGGTGTTCGATTTCAGCGCATCGCGCACGAGCCCGTCGAGTACCGGGTCGTCGTACAGTTGCCACCAGTTGCCGGGCACCGCGTCGCGCGACACCAGCGCACCGTTCGCGTCGTCGAGCGCATGGTTCGCGAGCGGCGCATTGACGTACGCCTGTTGCGGCAGCTTGTAGTCGGGGCCGACCGACTTGCACGCGCCGAGTGCGAGCGCAAGCGGGGCGAGCGTCGCCGCGACGCGCAGACCGTACCGCTTCATTGCGATGCTCCCACGGCGCTCGCGGCCGTACCGGATGCGGTCGAGGACGCACCCGCGGCGCTGGCGGCAACCGGTTTCGCGTTGTCGTCGCGGCGCGCTTCGGCGCCGCGCATCGACACGGTCGCGGTGCGGCCCGCGATCATCCGGAAATCGTCCGGCACCTCGTCGAGTACGACCCGCACCGGCACGCGCTGCGCGAGCCGCACCCAGCTGAACGCCGGGTTCACGTTCGGCAGCAGGTTCGCGCCTTGCGTGCGGTCGCGATCCTCGATCGCGGCGACGATGCTCTGCACGTGACCGCGCAGCGCATGCGGCTCGCCCATCACGATGATGTCGACCGGCTGGCCGATATGAATGCCGCGCAGCTTGGTTTCCTCGAAGTAGCCGTCGACGCGGAACGAGTTGCGGTCGACGACCGACAGCACCGCGCGGCCGGCCGGCACGTATTCGCCGACGCGGGGCGCGCGGTCGTTCAGGTAGCCGTCCACGGGACTGACGATCGTCGTGCGCTGCAGGTTCAGCTTCGCGGTGTCGAGCGACACCTGCGCATCGGCGACGCTGGCCTCGCCCTGCTCGACCCGCGTGCGGCTTTCCTCGACCTGTTCGCTCGCGACCAGGTTGCCGAGCTGCAGGTTGCGCGCGTATTCGCGCTTCGCCTGCGCGAGCGTCGCGCGGCGCTGCGCGAGGGTTGCTTCGGCGAGCCGCTCCGCGAGCGCGTAGCGCGCCTGGTCGATCACGAACAGCACCTGGCCGCGCTTGACGGCCTGGTTGTCGGCGACCTGCACCGACGTGATGAGGCCCGACACGTCCGGTGCGACCTGGATCACGTCGGCGCGCACGTGCCCGTCGCGCGTCCATGGCGAGAACATGTAGTAGTTGATGATGCGCCACAGCACGAGGCCGGCCACGACGACGACGATCAGGGTGAGCAGGACTTGCCCTGCCGAGAGCCAGGTTTTTTTCACGTTAGGTAGCCACGAGTTGGTGGGACACGATCACGACGGCGGCCAGCACGAACACGTAGATGCCGAGGTCGAAGATCGAACGGTGCCAGACGAGGCGGTAGAAGCCGACGCGCTCGAGCACCGCGCGCACGACGATGTTGATCAGGTAAGCGATCAGCATCAGCACGAGCGGGGCCGGCACGAACACGCCGAAGATATCGATTTCGCCGATCATGGTCGCGGTCGGAAGGACAGAGTGGAAAGCCGGCTCATGCGCGCGCTCCGTCCGGCGCCTGCGGCGCTTGCGCGGCCGCGGCCGGATACAGCGACAGGCGCAGGCCGACGAGCGCGTGCAGCGTGTCGCGCAGCCGGCGGTGCGTGGCTGGCGCCGCGGGTGCGGGCGCGCCGTCGGCCGGCGCGGCGCCCGGCAGGGTGCGGCCGGCCACGCGCTGCAGCGCGTCGTCGATCGTCGCGAGCAGCGCGGGCGGCGCGGGCTGGCGCGCGTTCGCGGCCGCGCAGCGCGTGTAGTGATCGGTGACGCCGGCCAGCACGCGATCGATCGCGTCGGGCACGTCGCCCGACAGCCGGCGGCGCGAGCGGCGCAAGTCGAGCGCATTCAACGCGATGCGCAGGTCGCGGAAGCTCTCGATAGACGGATGGCGATGGTCGTCGGACGCGCCGAGGCGCGGCAGCAGTTGCGTGACGCGGTCGAGCATCCGCGATGCGTGGTTGCGCTGATCGTCGAGCGGCTGCGTCGACGCGGAGCGCGCGACGTCCTCCCAGCCCGAGCGCAGCAGGCGCCGCACCGCGAGTTCCGCGCCGAACGGGCGCGTCGCACGCGTCCAGACGTAGGCGAACAGCAGCCCGGCGACACCCGCGAGGTTGCTGTTCAGGAACACGAAGAAATCGGCTTCGTACGCGCTCTGGATGCTGATGAAGGTGGCCGTGTTCACGGCGACGAGCATCGTCACCATATTGAACTGCGGGCGTGGCAGCAGCGTGCCGATCAGGATGAACGGGCCCGCGAACATCAGCACGAGCATCGCGAAATCGTGCACGTGCGGCAGCACGACGAACAGATACAGGCCCGCGAACACGACGCTCGCGGCGGTCGACAGGAAGAACTTGAACACCAGCGGCGCCGGCTCGTCGAGCGCGGCGAAGAAGCTGCACGACACGGCCACGAGCGTGACGGCGGCCGCGCCGTCGTGCCAGCCGGACGAAATCCACAGCCAGCACGCGAACACGATCGCGAACACGACGGTCAGCGTCGAGAACAGCATCATCCCGCGATCGAAGAAGCGCTCGGTGCCGCCGAGCCGCCAGTGCCGGTAGCGCGGCTGCCACACGCCCGACTCGTTCGCGATCAGCGCGCGCAGCGAGCGGCAGTCCTGCCAGATGTCGATGACCTGGCGCAGCCGCCACAGCGCATTCGACAGCAGCGCGCCGTCCCAGCTCGCCAGCGCGCTGTCGGGCGGCTGCAGCGCGGCGATGCGCTCGCGCAGGTCGTCCGCGACCGGATCGTGCGCCATGTCGCCGTCGGAGCCGGTCTTGACGGCCGGCAGCGGCGCGTCGAACCACTTCGCGGCGTCGGCCAGCAGCGCGTCGAGCGCGGGCGGGCGCACGTGCAGGTCGCGCATCAGCGCGATCAAGGGATCGGCGAGCGACGACATCAGCGGCAGGAACAGCTGCATCCGGCCCGCGAGCGCCTGCGCGCGCGCGAGCACACGCGGATGCGCATGGTCGTAGCCCAGCTGGCTCAGCAGGAATTCGAGGCCGGTGATCGTCGCGGCGAGCCGCTGCCGGCACGCGGACAGCGCCTTGCCGGCCAGGTGCCCGGACAGCGTTTCGCGGCCGTAGAACGCGGCGTCCTTGAACCATGCGTCGGTGCGCTCGATCAGCGTCGGCGCGAGCCGGTTCGGGAACACGGTGCTGCCGACCACGCTCGCGCACACGATGCCGAGCACGATTTCCTCGGTGCGCGCGATCGCGACGTCGAACACCGTGGACGGATCGGTGACGGTCGGCAGCGCGATCAGCGGCATCGTATAGCCGGCGAGCATGAACACGTAGCTGCGCGCGGTGCGGTCGGAGATCGCGAGGTACAGCAGCGTGCCGCACCAGGTCGCGACGATGATGCTGAACAGGAGCGGCGTCTCGACGAACGGCGGCACGAAGAAGATCGCGGCGGCCGCGCCGAGCGCGGTGCCGAGCGCGCGGTACAGCGCCTTCGAGCGCGTCGCGCCGACGAACGGGTTCGACACGATGTAGACGCTCGCCATCGCCCAATACGGGCGCGGCAGCTGGAAATACAGGCCGAGGTACAGCGCCAGCATCGACGCGGCGAACGTCTTGCCCGAAAACAGCCAGTCGCGAAGGCTCGGATAGGTCATGACGCGGAATCGACGGGGCGGGACGGGTGCGACGCCGAAGGATGCAGATCGGCCGCGTTGAACGCGTTCAGCACGCGCAGCGTCGCTTCGAGATCGGCGCGCGACACGCCCTTGAGCACCTGTGCGCGCAGCGCGCGCAGGTCTTCCTCCATCTTCGCGGTGATTGCGCGGCCGGCGGCCGTCAGCGAGATCGTCTTCGCTCGACGATCGTGCGGATCCTCGTCGCGGCGGGCGAGGCCGGCCGCGCACAGCTGGTCGAGCAGGCGCACGAGCGACGGCCCTTCGATGCCGACGTGCTCGGCGAGCGTGCCTTGCCGCACGCCTTCGCCGAGGCGGCCGGCGATCAGCAGCGGCGTCGCGCACGCCTCGGATACGTTGTACGCGGTCAGCACGCCGTCGCTGGTGCGGCGCCACTTGCGCGCGGTGAGCACGAGCAGGCTGCTGACGGCGAGGCGGAGGTCGTGCAGATTGGTCATGGGCGAGATGATAGGGGCAAAAACATTCGATAGCAAACTATCGTTTTTCGTCACCCGGATGACACGTCGTATGCGGCACGGCCGACCCGTCTGAAGCAATTTAGGCGGCGTGCCGGCCGGGGGCAAGCCGTAAGGCTGGCGACCCCGAACCGCCCACGTCCCACGCGGCGACTATATTGAATAGTCAGACGAGAACCGCCCGGAAGCGCGACGCACGGCCGCGTCAAGCAAATACGAAGTCCCGGTTCGGGAAAGCCGACTTCACGAACCCGCGCGCGGCGTGCATATTGGGGCCATTGCAAGCGCACCGGAGGCTCCGCCCGTGTCGACCTCATCCTCGCAGCCCGCCACGTCCGCATCGCTCGACGCGTGGCTCGGCAAGACCGAAACGCTCGGCGACGACGTCACCGCGTTCCCGCTGAACGCGCTGGCCGCCACGCTCGATCGCCCGTCGCCCGGCGACGTCGTGCCGCCGATGTGGCACTGGCTCTACTTCCTGCCGATCGCGCCGCTGGCCGAGGTCGGCCCGGACGGTCACCCGAAGCGCGGCGGCTTCCTGCCGCCGGTGCCGCTACCACGCCGCATGTGGGCCGGCGGCCGGCTGACGTTCCATGCGCCGCTGCGTGCGGGGCAGCGCGCGACGCGCGAATCGACGATCGCGAACATCGAGGACAAGACGGGCCGCAGCGGCCGGCTCGTGTTCGTGACGGTGCAGCACCGGATCGAATCCGGCGGCGCGCTGTGCGTCGAGGAAGAGCACGACATCGTCTATCGCGACGCGCCGCACGCAAGTGCGCCTGCGCCGAAGCCGGTCGCGCCGCCCGTGGGCGAGACGTGGTCGCGCACGGTCACGGCCGACGCGGTGATGTTGTTCCGCTATTCGGCGCTGACCTTCAACGGCCATCGCATCCACTACGACCGCCGCTACGTGACGCAGGAAGAGGGTTATCCGGGGCTCGTCGTGCAGGGCCCGCTGATCGCGACGTTGCTCGTCGATCTCGTGCACCGCGAACGGCCGGACGCGATGCTGGCGAGCTTCGCGTTCCGCGCGGTGCGCCCGACCTTCGATTCGGAGCCGTTCGCGCTGTGCGGCAAGCCGTCGGACGACGGCCGCACGATCGAGCTGTGGGCGAAAGATCGCGACGGCTGGCTCGCGATGCAGGCCACGGCGACCCTCGTATGACGCGCTTGCTGCCTTTCCTTCCTTCATCGACGACGGACATGCAGACGACGCAACACGACCCGTGCCAGGACATCCGCGAAGCGGTGCGCGACCTGTGCAGCCCGTTTCCCGGCGAGTATTTCCGCCGGATCGACGACGCGCGCGGCTATCCCGACGCCGAGGTCGAGCGGCTCCTTGCCGACGCGCGGCAGGCCGCGTCGTGCGACGCGATCGGCACGCTGTTTCCGGAGGCCTCGGCATGACGTCCGCGTCCGCCCGTTCGTGGCTGTTCGTTCCCGGCAATCGTCCGGAACGCTTCGAGAAGGCGCGGGCGGCCGGCGCCGACGCGGTGATCGTCGATCTCGAGGATGCGGTGCCGCCGGACGGCAAGCCGGCGGCGCGCGACGCGGTCGTCGCGCAACTCGATGCCGCGCGGCCCGTGTGGGTGCGCGTGAATGCAGCCGACACCGCATGGTTCGCCGACGACATCGCGGTGATCGCCGCGCATCCGGGCGTGGCCGGCGTGATGCTGCCGAAGTGCGACACGCGTGCGCAGGTGGACGCGGTGCTCGCTCACGCGCATCGTGCGCTCGAACTGCTGCCGATCGTCGAGACGGCGGCCGGCATCGCGGGGCTCGATCAGGTGTGTGCCGCGCCGCGCGTCGTGCGCGTGGCGTTCGGCACGCTCGATTTCCAGGTCGATCTCGGGATCGACGGCGACGGCGAAGCGCTGAACGCGTTCCGCTCGCGGATCGTGCTCGCGTCGCGGCTGGCGGGGATCGCGCCGCCGGTCGACGGCGTGTCGACGTTCATCGACGATCCCGCCGCGATCGAGCGGCATGCGCGCGACGCGCGGCGGTTCGGTTTCGGCGGGAAACTGTGCATTCACCCGAAGCAGCTCGACGCGGTGCACCGCGCCTATGCGTGGACCGACGCGGAACAGGCGTGGGCGCGGCGCGTGCTCGATGCCGTCGAGGCGAGCGGCGGCGCGGCGGTCGCGCTCGACGGCAGGATGATCGACACGCCGGTGATCCTGAAGGCGCGGCGCATTCTGGCCCATTCTGCGCGGGTAGGCAGCCCGCGAGATTCGTCCGAACAATAAAAGGCCGGCCCGTCCCCTTGTCGGGCACGCCGATTGCACCGCCCGATTCGACCCGCAAGTCCTGCTTTCGCGCGCGATTGCACTAGGACAATATTTTCGGGGTGGCTTTCTGAGCGACCATGCGCAAGCCACGACGGAGACATCGAGATGGGACGGACCGAGGTATCGGCAGGCTGGCGCGACGCGATCGGCGCGGTGCACGGCATCGAGTCGAAATACAAGCGGCTCGTGAAGGCGATCGCCAGCGACATCGAAAACGGCGCGCTTGCGCCGGGCGCGCGGCTCGCGCCGCAGCGCGACGTCGCGTCGAGCCTCGGCGTCAGCGTGCAGACCGTCACCAACGCATACAAGGAGTTGGAGCGCCAGGGGCTGATCCGCTGCGAGGTTGGCCGCGGCAGCTTCGTGGCCGCGCGCGTGACCGAATCGATGTCGAACTACATCCTCGATACGACCGAGCGCGAACTGGTCGACTTCTCGATCGCCCGCATCGTGCACACGCCGGAGCACGATGCCGCGTGGCGAAGCGTGTGCGCGGCGCTGGCCGGCACCGACGATCAGCCGTGGATCCGCTCGTTCCGGCCGATCGCCGGCCTCGACGCGCATCGCGACGCCGGCGCCGCGTGGCTCGCGTCGCTGAACATGCCGGTGCATCGCGAATCGCTGCTGGTCACGAACGGCGCGGCGCACGGGATCTTTCTCGCGCTCGCGTCGATCGTCGGGCCGGGCGATACGGTGTTGTGCGAGAGCCTGACCGATCACGGCGTGATCGGCTCCGCGAACGTGCTCGGGTTTACGCTGAAAGGGCTCGAGATGGACGAGCACGGCATTCGTCCCGAACATTTCGAGGAGATGTGCGACGGCGAGCGGATCAGCGCGCTCGTGTGTACGCCGACCCTCAATAACCCGACCGTGTCGCTGATGACCGAGTCGCGGCGGCGGTCGATCGCGCGCATCGCGACGCGCTACGGCGTGTACGTGATCGAGGACGACGTGTACGGCCCGCTCCCGGAGAAGACGGGCACGCCGATCGCCAGCCTGATTCCGGAGCTCGGCTTCTACTGCACGAGCATGACGAAATCGGTGCTGACCGGGTTGCGCACCGGCTATCTCGCGATGCCGCGGCGGCTCGCGTTGCGCGTCGAGAGCGTGCTGCGCGTGAGCAGTTGGATGGCGACGTCGCCGATCGCGGAAATCGCGACGCGCTGGATCGCCGACGGCACCGCGCGGCGGCTCGTCGAACTGCAGCGCCGGCGGCTCGCGATACGCCAGGAGATGGTGAAGTCCGCGCTGGGGCCGTATGTGCTCGGCGCGCACCCGAATGCGCTTTCGGCTTGGCTGCGCGTGCCCGACTACTGGCAGGCCGAGCGGCTCGTCCGCGAATTGCGCACCCGCAAGATCGCGGTGACGTCGCCCGATCCGTTTCTCGTCGGCGGCACGGAGCGGCCGAACGCGGTGCGCGTCTGCATCGGCGCCGAAACGTCCGATGCCGCATGCAACGCGGCGCTCGAGACCATCGCGGGCGTGTTCGAACAGTATCCACACCTGAACGATTTCCACTGAACCGGCGGCGCTGCCGCGACGTCGCGCGCAATGTATCAGGACATTCGAAAGCGCGATTTGGAACATTAGACTGGATCGCATCACATTCGTCGCGAGGCGTGCGTTCCATGTCCTTCCTGTCGCTGTCCGACGTCTACCGTGCGCGCCGCCGCCTCGCCGGGCGCGCCGACGGTACGCCGCTCGTCGCGTCCGCCGCGCTGTCCGCGCGCGTTGGCGCGCCCGTCCACCTGAAGCTCGAAACGCTGCAGCCGACCGGCAGCTTCAAGCTGCGCGGCGCAACCAACGCGCTCGCGGAACTCGCGGCGCAGGGCGTGACGCGCGTGGTCACCGCGTCGACCGGCAACCACGGCCGCGCGGTCGCGCATGCGGCACGCGCGCTCGGCATCGACGCGGCCGTCTGCATGTCGTCGCTGGTGCCGGCCAACAAGGTCGACGCAGTCGCGGCGCTCGGCGCGCGCGTGGTGATCGCGGGCGACAGCCAGGACGACGCGCAGGTCGAAGCGCGGCGCCTCGCGCGCGACGAAGGCCATGCGTACGTGCCGCCGTTCGACGATCCGCGCATCATCGCGGGCCAGGCGACGATCGGCGTCGAGATACTCGAGGCGCTGCCCGATACGGCGACGCTCGTCGTGCCGCTGTCGGGCGGCGGCCTGTTCAGCGGCGTCGCGTTTGCCGCGAAGGCGATCCGGCCGCCGATCGAGGTGATCGGCGTATCGATGGTGCGCGGCGCCGCGATGCACGCGAGCCTCGCGGCCGGCCGCCCGGTCGACGTCGACGAGCAGCCCACGCTGGCCGATTCGCTCGGCGGCGGCATCGGCCTCGACAATCGCTACACGTTCGACATGACGCGCGCGTTGGCCGACGACGTCGTGCTGCTCGACGAGCCGTCCATCGCACGCGGCATCGCGCATGCGTATCGGGAAGAGCGGCTCGTCGTCGAAGGTGCGGGCGCGGTCGGCCTCGCCGCGTTGCTGGACGAGCGGATCGTGCGCCGCGACCGCAACGGTCCGATCGTGGTCGTCGTGAGCGGCGCGAACATCGACATGGCCGTGCATCGCCGGCTCGTTTCGGAGAACTGACATGGCCCATCCCGTCACGTTGCTCGGTCAGGCGCAACTGCGTGCGCTGGTGCCGCTCGATCTCGCCGCGATCGACCAGGTCGAGGCCGCGTTCGCATCGCTCGCGACCGACGCGGTCGTGATGCCGCCGATTCTGAATCTCGCGCTGCCGGAGCGCCACGCCGAAGTGGACGTGAAGACGGCGTACCTGCCGCGCTTCGACAGCTTCGCGATCAAGGTCAGCCCGGGCTTTTTCGACAACCCGTCGCTCGGGCTGCCGAGCCTGAACGGGCTGATGCTCGTGCTGTCCGCGCGCACCGGCCTGACCGAGGCCGTCCTGCTCGACAACGGCTACCTGACGGCCGTACGCACCGCGGCGGCCGGCGCGGTGGCCGCGCGCCGGCTCGCGCGGGCCGATGCGCACCGCGCGGCGATCGTCGGCGCGGGCGAGCAGGCGCGGTTGCAGCTCGCCGCGCTGAGGCTCGTGCGCGACATCACGCACGTGACGGTGTGGGCGCGCGATACCGCGCGGGCCACGGCATTCGCGGCCGACGTGCGCGCGACGCACGGCATCGACGCGACGGTCGCGCGCTCGGTGCGAGCGGCGGTGGCCGACGCGGACATCGCGGTGACGACCACACCGAGCCGCGCACCGCTCGTGCACGCGGAAGACCTGCATCCCGGGCTGCACGTGACGGCGATGGGTTCGGACGCCGATTACAAGACCGAACTCGCGCCGTCGGTGTTCGGCGCCGCACGCTATTTCTGCGACCGGCTGCAGCAGACCCGCGTGGCCGGCGAACTCGCGCACGCGATCGCGGCCGGGGCCGTCGCAGCCGACGCCGTATTTCCCGAACTCGGCGAAGTGATTACCGGCCGCCGCGACGGCCGCACGCATCGCGACGACATCACGATCTGCGACCTGACCGGCACCGGCGCGCAGGACACCGCGATTGCCGTGCTCGCGCTGCAACGCGCCCGCGCGGCGGAAGTGGGCACGATTTTTCACAACGACCTCACGACTTGAGAGGAGACAGATGACCGAAGTCATCGAAACCCAGAACGCCGCGCCGCGTCTCGCGTTCGCGCGCAGCGAATATGCCGCGCGCATCGCGAAGACGCGCGCGGCGATGGAGCGGGCCGGCATCGACCTGCTGATCGTCACCGACCCCACCAACATGGGCTGGCTGACCGGCTACGACGGCTGGTCGTTCTACGTGCACCAGTGCGTGCTGCTGGCGCTGGACGGCGAACCCGTGTGGTTTGGCCGCGGCCAGGACGCGAACGGCGCGAAGCGCACCGCGTTCATGGCGCACGAGAATATCGTCGGCTATCCCGATCATTACGTGCAGTCGACCGCGCGCCACCCGATGGATTACCTGTCGACCGAGGTGATCGCGGCGCGCGGCTGGAGCACGCTGCGCATCGGCGTCGAGCTCGACAACTACTACTTCAGCGCGGCGGCGTACGCGTCGCTGCAGAAGCATCTGCCGGCCGCGCGCTGGCTCGATGCGACCGCACTCGTCAACTGGCAGCGCGCGGTGAAGTCGCCGCGCGAGATCGAGTACATGCGCGTGGCCGCGCGCATCGTCGAGCGGATGCATGCGCACATCGTCGAGACGATCGAGCCGGGCATGAAGAAAAGCGACCTGGTCGCGCAGATCTATGCGACCGGCATCGGCGGCGCGGACGGCTTCGGCGGCGATTATCCGGCGATCGTCCCGCTGCTGCCGACCGGCGCGGACGCGGCCGCGCCGCACCTGACCTGGGACGACTCGACGTTCTCGCGCGGCGCCGGCACGTTCTTCGAGATTGCCGGCTGCTACCGCCGCTATCACTGCCCGCTGTCGCGCACCGTCTATCTCGGCAAGCCGCCCGCGCACTTCATCGACGGCGAGCGCGCGGTGATCGAGGGCATCGAAGCGGGACTCGCGGCCGCGAAGCCGGGCAACGTGTGCGAGGACATCGCGAACGCATTCTTCGCGGTGCTGCGCCGCGCGGGCATCGAGAAGGAAAGCCGCTGCGGCTATCCGATCGGCGCGAGCTATCCGCCCGACTGGGGCGAGCGCACGATGAGCCTGCGTCCGGGCGACCGTACGGTACTCGAACCCGGCATGACGTTCCATTTCATGCCCGGGCTGTGGCTCGACGACTGGGGGCTGGAGATCACGGAAAGCATCCTGATCACCGAGACCGGCGTCGAGACGTTCTGCAACGTGCCGCGCAAGCTGTTCGTGAAGGAGTAGGCGATGCGTGCTTCCCCGATTACGCCGACCGTCGATTTCGACGCGGACGGCGAACAGCACGGCTTCCTGAAGCTGCCTTACTCGCGCGACGATTCCGCGTGGGGCGCGATCATGATTCCGGTGACCGTCGTGAAGCGCGGCGACGGGCCGACGGTGCTGCTGACCGGCGGCAATCACGGCGACGAATACGAAGGGCCGGTCGCGCTGTCGAAGCTCGCCGGCTCGCTGAAGGCGGCCGACGTGACGGGCCGCGTGATCGTCGTGCCGTTCATGAACTACCCGGCGTTCCGCGCCGGTTGCCGCACGTCGCCGATCGATGCCGGCAACCTGAACCGCAGCTTCCCGGGCCGGCCGGACGGCACCGTGACCGAGAAGATCGCCGATTACTTCCAGCGCCACCTGCTGCCGCTGGCGACGCACGTGCTGGACATTCACGCGGGCGGCCGTACGCTCGACTTCGTGCCGTTCGCGGCGATTCACGTGCTGGAAGACCGCGACCAGGAAGCGCGTTGCGAGCGTGCGATGCGCGCGTTCGGCGCGCCGTATTCGATGCGCATGCTGGAACTCGACAGCGTCGGCCTGTACGACAGCGCGGCGGAGGAAGCCGGCAAGGTGTTCGTGTCGACCGAGCTGGGCGGCGGTGGCACGTCGACGGCGGCGAGCGTCGCGATCGCGGAGCGTGGCGTGCGCGGCTTTCTCGCGCATGCCGGCGTGCTCGCGCGGCGCGAAGGCGCGCGCGCCGGCGCGGGCGGCGCGCCGCGCACGACGACGCTGCTCGACATGCCGGACGGCGCCTGCTACACGACCAGCGAGCATCGCGGCCTGCTCGAGATGTGCGTCGATCTGGGCAGCGAGGTCGAGGCCGGCGACGTGCTCGCGCGCGTGCACGACATCGACCGCACGGGCGTCACGCCGGTCGAATACGTCGCACGGCGGCGCGGGCTGCTCGCCGCGCGGCATTTTCCGGGCATCGTGCAGACGGGCGACACGATCGCGGTGGTGGCCGACATCGTCGAGCGCAACATCCCGGTGGCGACCTGGGGCGACGCATAACGTGATCAAGCTCGACCGATACGACCTCGCGATCCTGCGCCTGCTCGAGCGCGACGGGCGCATCACGAAGTCGAAGCTCGCCGAGGCCGTGAACCTGTCGATTTCGCCGGCGTGGGAGCGCGTGCGCAAGCTCGAGGAAAGCGGCGTGATCCGCGGTTATCGCGCGGACGTCGACTGGATCGGCGCGTTCTCCGGCAGCCGCATCGTCGTCGAGGTGACGCTGTCGCGGCACACCGCGCCCGACATGCGACGCTTCGAGGATCGCGTGGCCGCGGCGCCCGAGGTCGCGCAGTGCTATGCGACGGGCGGCGGCGTCGACTACGTGCTGCACGTGGTCGCGCGCGACATCGACCATTACCAGCGCTTCATCGATGCGTTGCTGATGGAAGACCTCGGCATCGAGCGCTACTTCACGTACATCGTGACGAAGGTGGTGAAGTGCGGATCCGGCGGCGCGCCGGATTGGCTGTGAAAGTTCGCGCCGACGCGCGGCAATACGGAAAAAACCGGCATTTCCGGCGGTGCAAACCGAAATTTCCGCATGCGCGGGCGCGACACAATGAAGTCCGTGCCCACCAACGAGGAGACGCAGCATGCTGCCCGGACACCCCGTTCTGTTCAAGTCGACCTGTTACGTCGACGGTCGCTGGATCCACAGCGACAGTGCCGCGACGGTCGCCGTCGTCAACCCCGCCGACCAGGCGGTGATCGGCCATGTGCCGATGCTCGAGCGCGCGCAGATCGTCGCGGCCGTCGACGCCGCGCAGCGCGCGTACGGAAGCTGGCGCTGGACGCCGCAAGCGGTGCGCAGCGCGGCATTGCTGCGCTGGCACGCGCTGATCCTGCGTCACGTCGACGATCTGGCCGCGCTGCTGTCGCTGGAACAGGGCAAGCCGCTGGCCGAAGCGCGCGGCGAGATCCGCTATGCGGCGAGCTTCGTCGAATGGTTCGCGAACGAGGCGAAGCGCGTCGCCGGCCGCACGATTCCGACTCACATCGACGGCGCGCATCTCGGCACCGTGATGGAGCCGGTCGGCGTCGCGGCGCTGATCACGCCGTGGAATTTCCCGGCCGCGATGATCACGCGCAAGGCGGCGGCCGCGATCGCGGTCGGTTGCACCGTGGTCGTGAAGCCCGCGCACGAAACGCCGTTCTCGGCGTTCGCGCTCGCGCAGCTCGCCGACGAGGCAGGCTTCCCGGCCGGCGTGTTCAACGTGGTGCTCGGCGAGCCGCAGATGGCGATGGAAACGCTGGTCGGCGACGCACGCGTGCGTGCGGTGAGCTTCACCGGCTCGACGCGCGTCGGACGGCTCGTGACCGAAACCGCCGCGAAGGCCGGCATCCGCAAGATCGCGCTCGAACTGGGCGGCAATGCGCCGTTCATCGTGACCGAGGATGCGGATGTCGATGAGGCGGTGCGGATCGCCGTCGGCGCGAAGTTCCAGACGTCCGGCCAGGACTGCTGCGCGGCGAACCGGATACTCGTCGCGCGCCCGCTGTACGACGCGTTCGTCGAACGGTATGCGAACGCGGTGCGCGCGCTGAAGACGGGGCCGGCGTTCGAGCAGGGCGTGGACGTCGGTCCGCTGATGCATCAGGCCGCGTTCGACGCGACGGTGGCGCGCGTCGACGATGCGCGGGCACGCGGCGCGCGCATCGTCGCGGGCGGCCGGCCGCATGCGCTCGGCGGCTGGTTCTACGAGCCGACCGTGATCGCGGATGCCGCGCCCGGCATGCGCGTGGTCGACGAGGAAAACTTCGCGCCGATCTCGGCCGTCAGCGCGTTCGACACGCTCGACGAAGCCGTCGAAACGGCCAACGACACCGAGTACGGCCTCGCCGCCTACGTATGCGCGACGCGCATCGACACGATCTTCCAGCTCGTGCGGCGGCTCGATTTCGCGATGGTGTCGGTCAACGGCGTGAAATTCACCGGCGCGCCGATTCCGTTCGGCGGGATGAAGGCGTCGGGCCTCGGGCGCGAAGGCGGCACCGAGGGCTTCGAGCCGTTCACCGAAACCAAGTACTTCTGCCTCGGCAATCTCGGCCTGCCGGTTGCGGCGACGGCCTGACCCATTCAAAGGAGCACATCATGCAAAAATCGATCGACGCACTGCTGCGCGAGGACCGCGCCCACTTCATGCACCCGTCGACGCACGCATACGATCACGAGACCGGCGCGCTGCCGGGCAAGATCGTGCGCGGCGGCGAAGGCATCCGCATCGAGGATCACCAGGGCAAGCGCTATATCGACGCGTTCGCCGGCCTTTACTGCGTGAACATCGGCTACGGCCGCACCGAAGTCGCCGACGCGATTTATGAACAGGCGAAGCAGCTCGCGTATTACCACACGTACGTCGGCCACGCGTCGGACGCGATCATCGAGCTGTCGTCGCGCATCATCGACTGGTCGCCGGCGGGGATGAAGAAGGTCTACTACGGGATGTCGGGTTCCGACGCGAACGAGACGCAGGTCAAGCTCGTCTGGTACTACAACAACGTGCTCGGCCGCCCGAACAAGAAGAAGATCATCTCGCGCGAGCGCGGCTATCACGGCTCGGGCATCGTGACGGGCAGCCTCACGGGCCTGCCGAGCTTCCACCAGCATTTCGATCTGCCGATCGACCGCGTGAAGCATACGGTGTGTCCGCACTGGTATCGCAAGGCGCCGGCCGGCATGAACGAAGCGCAGTTCGTCGCGTACTGCGTCGACGAACTCGAGAAGCTGATCGCCCGCGAAGGCGCCGATACGATCGCCGCCTTCATCGCGGAGCCGGTGATGGGCACGGGCGGCATCATCGAACCGCCGGCCGGCTACTGGCCCGCGATCCAGGCCGTGCTGCGCAAGCACGACATCCTGCTGATCTCCGATGAAGTCGTGTGCGGGTTCGGGCGTCTCGGCTCGAAGATGGGCGCGCAGCACTTCGGGATCGCGCCCGATCTGATCACGGTCGCGAAGGGCCTGACGAGCGCCTATGCGCCGCTGTCGGGCGTGATCGTCGGCGAGAAGGTGTGGGACGTGATCGCGCGCGGCTCGCAGGAGCACGGGCCGATGGGGCACGGCTGGACGTATTCGGGCCATCCGGTATGCGCGGCCGCCGCGCTCGCGAACCTCGCGATCCTGGAGCGCGAGAACCTGGTCGGCAACGCAGCCGACGTCGGCGGCTACTTTGGCGCGAAGCTGCGCGACGCGTTCGGCGCGCATCCGCTCGTCGGCGAGGTACGCAGCGTCGGCATGCTGGCCGCGCTCGAGTTCATGGCCGACAAGGACGCACGCACGCCGTTCGATCCCGCGCTGAAGATCGGTGCGCAGGTGTCGGCGGCCGCGTTGCAGCGCGGCGTGATCGCGCGTGCGATGCCGCACGGCGACATTCTCGGTTTCGCGCCGCCGCTCGTGATGACGCGGGCAGACGCCGACGAGATCGTCGCGATCGTCAAGGATGCAGTGGACGAGGTCGCCGAGCGGAACCTGTCGGCCGTCGCGTGATGTTCACGCGGTCCTGATGCGCGCTTCGGCGCGCGATGCAACGCCGCCGCATGCAAGTGCGGCGGCGTTTTTTCTTGCCGATACGGTCTGGAAAAGGCGTCGGTGCATCGCCTGAGGTGCACGTCGGCTACCGACATATCATCAGTAGTCCCACACGACCGGAACGAAACGGAACCCGTCGCCGTGCCTTGCAACATGGCCGATGGACGGGAACGCGACATGGGCCGCGGCCAGCAGCGCGCCGGTGTCCGCGGCTTCGTTGAACAGCGCGATACGCACGTCGACCGCCGCGTCCGGATCGTGTTCGAAGCCGTTTTGCCAGTCGGGATGGTCGAAGTTGACCTCGAAGATCGCGTCGCCCGCGAACGTCAGCTTTTCTCCGTTCGATGCGACGTCGACCACGCAGTGCCCGGGCGTATGGCCGCCCGTCACCCGCGCCGACACGCCCGCGGCGACTTCCACGGTCCGGTCGAACTGGACGATGTTTTCGCCATAGAGTGCCACGAACCGCGCCGCCGCCTTGCGCAGTGCGGGCGGAACGGTTTCCGGCATCACCGTCTTGCTGAAGTCGGGATTTTTCCAGAACGCCACTTCCGCGGCCGATACGTGAATACGGACGTCCGGGCGCAGCTTCGCCTTGACGCCTTCGACGTTCAGCCCGCCGACATGGTCCATGTGCATGTGCGTGATCACGATATCGGTGATCGCTGCCAGGTCGATGCCGGCCGATTCCAGACGCATGACCGAGCGCCCGGCGCGCGTGAAGTATTCGAAGCCGTCGCCCACGCCCGAGTCGATCAGGATCAGACGGTCGCCGCTGCGCACGAGCGCGATGTTGAGCGCCCAGTCGAACATGTCGCGTTGCAGGAAGCGGCCGTCGAACCAAGCGTTGCGGTCCGCTTCGCTCACATTGGTCGACATGGTGGAAGTCGGCAGCGGCAGCACGCCGTCGCTGATCAGCACGACATCGACTTCGCCGATGCGCACGGCGTAGCGGGACGAAACGAGCTCGCCCGAACCTTCGTTGCCCAGGCGGGCGATGACGGGCTGGACGTTGCGGATGGGTGCGTTCATGTTCAGTAATCCTGTTCGTCGAGTGGGGATCGAGCCGCGCGACGCTGCGCGGTTCGCGAGCGCGATCGTGACGATCGCGCGCTTCGGTTCGACCGGATTTCGATCGAACGTTGCCAGCGATTGTAGTGACGGCCGACACACGCCAACAGCGTTGCACGCGTGCACATCGTGTTGTCCGGGCGACAACAATCCGATAGTGGGGCTTCGCCGCCCGAAATGCACATCGCCCACCGTCCGTTGCCGGACGACGGGCGATGCAATGGATGCCGTTTATGGGAAGCCGGGCGCCGCCGGCGCGCGGGTCAGCCCGGCTGACCGGGAAGGGTGTCGCCGCGCAGCGAACACCCGCGCGTCTCGATCACCGCCAGCAGCGCGATCAGCCCGACCGCGCAGGCGGCCATCATGTAGTAGGCGGGAATCAGCGCGTTGCCGGTCTTGCCGATCAGCCAGTCGTTGACGATCGGCGCGGTGCCGCCGAACAGCGACGTCGACACGTTGTACGCGATCGCCATTCCCGCATACCGGACGTGGGTCGGGAACATCGCCGGGAACATCGCGGAAATGGTGGCGAGCTGCGGCACGTAGAGCACGCCGAGCACCGCGAAGCCGATGAAGGCGCCGAGCGGGCCGTGCGTCATCAGCGTGAACATCGGCACGGCCGCGACGAACAGCCCGACGAGCGAGATCCACCACATCGTCTTGCGGCCGACGCGGTCCGACAGCCAGCCGGCGAACGGCAGCAGCACCATCATCGCGAGCATGCCGATCAGCGGAATCAGCAGCGACATGTTCTCGCTGACGCCGAGCTCCTTGTGCATGTAGGTCGGCATGTACGCGAGCAGCACGTAGTTGACGACGTTCAGCGCGACGACGAGCCCGCCGAGCAGCAGCAGCGGCTTCGCGTAGCGCACCAGCAGCAACCGGATCGGCAGCGCGGCGGCGACGTTTTTCTCGCGGCGGTGCGCCTGTTCCTCGAGTTCGCGGAACACCGGCGTTTCCTCGAGGCGCGAGCGCAGATAGAAGCCGATCAGGCCGAGCGGCGCCGCGACCAGGAACGGCAGGCGCCAGCCCCACGCATGCATCGCCGAATCGCCGAGCAGCAGCGCGAAGCCGAGCATCAGGAACGCGCCGAGCGAGAAGCCGGCGAGCGTCGCGAATTCGAGAAAGCTGCCGCACAGGCCGCGCCGCGAATCGGGCGCGTATTCGGCGATGAAGGTGGCCGCCCCCCCGTATTCGCCGCCGGTCGAGAACCCCTGCACCATGCGCAGCACGATCAGCGCGGCCGGGGCGAGCCAGCCGGCCGTCGCGTAGCTCGGCAGCAGGCCGACGAGCAACGTCGCGCCCGACATCGTCAGGACCGTCAGCGCGAGCACGCGCTTGCGGCCCAGCCGGTCGCCGAGCGGCCCCCAGAACAGGCCGCCGAGCGGGCGGATCAGGAACGAGATCGCGAACGTGCCGAGTGCGAACAGCGTCGCGCTCGCGGTGTTGCCGGGAAACAGCGCGGCGGAAATGTACGCGAGACCGTACGCGTAAATACCGTAATCGAACCATTCGGTCGCATTGCCGAGGGCGGCGGCCGCGATCGCGACCCGCGGCAGACAGTGCGGCTCGTCGCCGCGTTGGGTGGTCGCGTCGTCGGGAGTCGACGACGCGGCGGAAACGGAAGTCCACGATGGCACGTATCGCATGAGGGATCCTCGCTATCAGCATGCGCCCGGGCGGGCGCCGACGAGGATCAAAGTAATCCCGCCAATTTGCGATGCCGGATGTCATAGGACGATGTGGGGATCGGGGTTTTCCCGTGCCGGGCTGGGGGCTGGCGCGGGCCGCGGCTGGCGCTTCGCGGCGCCGGGCGGCGAACGGCGGTAAGCTGCACGCTGCCATGCAGGTCGATCGGACCGTGCAGCGCGTGGCGTCCCTTTTTTCACCTTCCATCAGGAGCGCGTATCGTGGCGACCTACATCGTTTTTACGCGGGAAAGCACGCAGGACCAGCATGAGCTCGACACCTATTCGAGCCAGGTCGGTGCGACCCTTGCCGGCCATCCGGTGAAGGTGCTCGCCGCATACGGGCCGCAGGAAATTCTCGAGGGGGACGGCCCGGAAGGCGTCGTGATCGTCGAGTTCCCGTCGAAGGAGGCCGCGCACGCGTGGTATCACGGCCCCGAATACCAGCGGGTCGTCCAGCATCGGTTCAAGGGCGCCCGCTATCGCGCGGTGCTGGTCGAGGGCGTCTGAACGCGGCCGCGCGTCGTTACCGGACGTGCGGCTGCAACGCCCGCAACCAGTACGCGACGGCCACCGCCCCGCCGTCCGGCGTACCGATCGCCCGCTCGCCCAGATAGCTTGCCCGCCCCGCGCGCGGCGTCATGCGCGCCGTTTCCTGCGCACCTTGCTCGGCCGCTTCGACGGCCGCCATCCATGCGCTCGCGGGATCGCGATCGCCGTCCAGCGCGCGGCTGAATGCGTCGACGGCCGGCACCAGTGCATCGAGCATCGTCCGGTCGCCCGCCCGCGCGCCGCCGAGTTCGCCGATCGAATCCACCGCCGCGCGGAATGCCGCTGCCCAGTCGCGCGGCGACGGCTCGGCGATGTCGGCCAGCCGGCGCGACGCGCGCAGCAGCGCGGTCGCGTAGAACGGCCCGGAACTGCCGGCGATCGCGCGGCGCAACGCGGCGCCGAGCGCCGCGAGCGCACCCGATGGCGTGCCGTACGCGGTGTCGGGCAATTCGAGGATCGTCTGCGCGGCGCGCCGCATGCTCGCGCCGAGATCGCCGTCGCCGGCTGCCGCATCGAGATCCGTCAGCGTCTGCTCGTGATCGATCAGCGTCTGCGCGACCGCGTGCAGCGCCGGTTGCAGGCGCGCGGCCCACGCGCGACCGGCCGCATCGAGCGGCGGCGGTGGCGCGTCCTGCGACGCGGCCGCGGCCACGCGGATCCGCGTGTTCACGAGGCCGCCGCCCGGCCATGCGCGCGCCTGCGTCGGCGCATCGAGCAGCGCCGCGCGCTCGTCGTTCAGCCGCAGCACCGAGATCGAACAGCCGGGCATGTTCAGCGCGGACAGGAACGTGCCGGCCCACGCGCGGGCGACGACGATGCCGCGCCGGCTCAGGTTGTCGAACGCGGCGCGCAGCACGATCGCGAGTTCCATGTCCGGCGTCGCGCCGAGGCCGTTGACGAACAGCGCAACGCGTTCGTCGCGGTCGAGCACGAGATCGGCGACGATGCTCGACAGCAGCGTGTCGGCCAGCGCATCGGCCGGCAGCGGCGCGCGGCGCTCGACGCCTTTCTCGCCGTGGATGCCGAGGCCCAGCTCGATCTCGTGATCGGCGAGGCTGAAGCCGGACTTGTCGGCGCCCGGGATCGTGCAGCCGTCGAGCGCGACGCCCATCGTGCCGAGCTCGGCCGCCGCGTCGCGCGCGATGCTCGCGACGCGGGCGAGCGGCAGCCCGCGCGCGGCGGCAGCGCCCGCGAGCTTGTGGATCAGCACGGTACCGGCGATCCCGCGTCGCTGGCCGCGCTCGACGCGGCCGCGCAGCGACACGTCGTCGGCGACGATGACGGTTTCGACCGGAATGCCTTCCGCGCGCGCAAGCTCGGCGGCGAGCCCGAAATTGAGCCGGTCGCCGGTGTAGTTCTTCACGATCAGCAACGCGCCGTTCGGGCCGGCGCTCGCGCGGATCGCGGCGAGCACGGCGTCGGTCGACGGCGACGTGAACACTTCGCCGCACACGGCCGCGCTCAGCATCCCTTCGCCGACATAGCCGCCGTGCGCGGGCTCATGGCCGCTGCCGCCGCCGGACAGGATCGCGACCGGCCGCTGCGACGGCTCGGGCAGCGGCTGGCGGACGAGCACGTGCTCGTCGCCGAGGATCGCGAGATGCGGCGATTGCCGCGCGATGCCTTCCAGCATTTCTCGCACGACGTCGGACGGGCGGTTCACAAGCTTTTTCATGGCGACGGATTCCGGACGGGTGAACGGGGTTCGGCCGGGCGCGCACGGGCGCCGGACGACTTTCGTTTTCGTGTTGCGGAGGATCGTGCGTGACCCGTTGCCGGTCGCCGACGGTCGCATGACGGGCGACCGGACGCGGGGCGGGCAACGAAGCGTGCGCTTCGCGCCACGATACATCAGGTTCGGACGTCGCGGCGCAGATCGCGACGCGATGGCGCCCGGGGGCGCAGCGGCGGCGCCGCTATTTCAGCGCGGAAATCGCCTTCGCGCGAATCAGCCGCGCACGCAGCACGTTACGGCTGATGCCGAGCAACTGCGCGGCCCGGATCTGGTTGCGGTGACTGAATTCGAACGCGACACGCATCACCGTGTCCTCGATACGTTCGAACAGATTGCCGTGCCCTTCGTCGAACAGGTCGCGCAGCGCGTGTTCGAGCGCTGCCTGCGCGTCGGTGGACGAACCGGCTGCGGGCGCGGCAGCGGTCGGCAGGCACGACGGCGCGATGTGCAGGTCGGTGTCCTGCAGCGCGTCGTGCCGGCTCACCAGCAGCGCGTGATGGATCACGTTCTCGAGTTCGCGGATATTGCCGGGCCAGCCGTGTGCCTCGAGCCGGCGCTCGGCGCGCGCATCGATGCGGCGTGGCCCGCCGCCGAGCCGGTCGCGGTAAATGTCGAAGAAGTGGCGCGCGAGCGGCAGGATGTCGCCCGGGCGCTCGCGCAACGGCGGGACCGCGAGCTGCACGACGTTGAGCCGGTAGAACAGGTCGCCGCGAAACCGCCCGGCCGCAACCGCCTGCTGCAGGTCGACGTTGGTGGCCGCGACCACCCGGACGTCGACCGGAATGCCCGTGCGCGAACCGAGCCGCACGACCTCGCGCTCCTGCAGCACGCGCAGCAGCTTGACCTGCATCGCGAGCGGCAAGTCGCCGATTTCGTCGAGAAACAGCGTGCCGCCGTGCGCGGCTTCGAACCAGCCGGGCTTCGCGCTGAACGCGCCCGTAAACGCGCCTTTCTCGTGACCGAACAGTTCGCTGTCGACGAGCGTGTCGGAGAATGCGCCGCAGTTCACCGCGACGAACGGCCCGTCGCGACGCGCGCCGAGCGCGTGCACGTGGCGCGCGATCAGCTCCTTGCCGGTGCCCGTCTCGCCGACGATCAGCACGTTCGCGTCGCTCGGCGCGACGCGGCGAACCTGTTCGAGCAGCGCGAGCGAATGCGGATCGGCGAACACCTGCGCATGCGCGCGGGCCGGCGCGTGACGTTCGGGCAACGTGAGCACCGGCGCCGCGTGCCCGGCGGGCTGAAGTCCGGCCGGGTCGCGGGACGCGGCGACGACGCGAAGATTGAACGGGCGCGGCGATGCGGAAATGGAAGTCATGGCGATGAACCGTTGGATGGCCGGGCAAAGCGGGCCCGTGCCGGCGGGCGCCGCGGTGTGGCTGCTGCGTAGTCAGCAGAGTGTTGAACGTTTCGCCGCGCGCGAAAAGCATCGATTTCTGATAACCAAAGCGCGATTGCTGCGGAACCTGCAATGGCGAGCAAGAGCGGCGGTGCGACGACGTCGAAGCGTCGAATTCGACGCTGGCGCGCGCGATGCGTTGCTGCCTGATCAGCAGTGCATCAGCAAATCCGCTGCGCCCGGTTCATCGTGGCGCGGAATATCGATGTGACGCGTGAGCCGGGATGCTTGCCACTATCGCGCATTTGGCGGAACGCCAGTGCCGGCGGGCGATGGCAAAAAATTTCGTCATCCGGATGAAATTTCCTTCACGCATCCGCGCCAATGGCACGCTCCTTGCTGACCCGAACCGGTATCGCCGCACTGCACGCGGCTTCACCACGGGAACGCATCGCATGAGCCACCCTCTCAACGTCGTCGCGATATCGGGCAGCCTGCAGCGGCCGTCGCGCACGCTGGCGCTGACCGACGCGATCGTCACGGCGCTCGGCGCCGCGCTGTCGATCGACGCGCGGCTGATCGAACTCGGCGAGATCGGCAGCCGGCTGGCCGGCGCGCTCACGCGCGCGCAGGTGCCGGCCGATCTCGACGCGCTGATCCGCGCGATCGAGACGGCCGATGCGCTCGTCGTCGCGAGCCCGGTGTATCGCGCGTCGTACACGGGCCTCTTCAAGCATCTGTTCGACCTCGTGCGCCACGACGCGCTGGTCGACGTGCCGGTGCTGCTCGCGGCCACCGGCGGCAGCGAGCGTCATGCGCTCGTGATCGACCACCAGCTGCGCCCGCTGTTCAGCTTCTTCCAGGCGCGCACGCTGCCGATCGGCGTGTACGCATCCGAAAGCGATTTCGACCGGTACCAGATCGCGAGCCCGGCGTTGCGCGAGCGCATCGCGCTCGCCGTCGACCGCGCGGTGCCGCAACTGCGCCAGCACGCGCTTTCCGCCGCGGCCGCGTAAGCCGCTTTTTCGTTTCCCCTTCGACCAGGACACTTTCATGAGCCTTTCCGACTCTTCCGCCGACGGCGTCAAATTCGCGTACTGGGTGCCGAACGTCAGCGGCGGCCTCGTCGTCAGCACGATCGAGCAGCGCACCGACTGGAGCCTCGAATACAACCAGAAGCTCGCGCGCACGGCCGAAGCGGCCGGCTTCGACTATGCGCTGAGCCAGATCCGCTTCACGGCCGGCTACGGCGCCGAATACCAGCACGAATCGGTGTCGTTCAGCCAGGCGCTGCTGCATGCGACGACCAAGCTCAAGGTGCTCGCGGCGATCCTGCCGGGGCCGTGGCATCCGGCCGTGGTCGCGAAGCAGCTCGCGACGATCGACCACATCTCGAACGGGCGCATCGCGATCAACGTCGTGAGCGGCTGGTTCAAGGGCGAATTCACCGCGATCGGCGAGCCGTGGCTCGAGCACGACGAACGCTATCGGCGCTCGAAGGAATTCATCCAGGCGCTCAAGGGCATCTGGACGCAGGACAACTTCACGTTCAAGGGCGACTTCTACCGCTTCAACGATTACACGCTGAGCCCGAAGCCGGTGCAGAAGCCGCATCCGGAAATCTTCCAGGGCGGCAGCTCGCGCGCGGCGCGCGACAACGCGGCGAGCGTGTCGGACTGGTATTTCACGAACGGCAATACGCCGGAGAACCTGAAGGCGCAGATCGACGACATTCGCGCGAAGGCGGCCGCGAACGGCCATCGCGTGCGCATCGGCGTCAATGCGTTCGTGATCGCGCGCGACACCGAGGAAGAAGCGCGGGCCGTGCTCGACGACATCATCCGGCATGCGCACGTCGAAGCGGTGCACGCGTTCGGCGATGCGGTGAAGGAGGCCGGCAAGGCGTCGCCCGAAGGCGAGGGCAACTGGGCGAAATCGACGTTCGAGGATCTCGTTCAGTACAACGACGGCTTTCGCACGAACCTGATCGGCACGCCGCAGCAGATCGCCGAGCGGATCGTCGCGCTGAAGGCGATCGGCGTCGATCTCGTGCTGGCCGGCTTCCTGCACTTCATCGAGGAAGTGGAATACTTCGGCCGGCGCGTGCTGCCGCTCGTGCGCGAACTGGAGGCGCGGCGGCAGGCCGTTGCCGCGTGACGCCCGTCCGACGCACGCGCGTGGTCCGCGATCGCGCAGGACCGCGCGGCGGCGTGACGTTCACGCGACGCCCGCCAGCCTCGATGCCTCGATCACCATCTGCACGCCGAGACTGCCGAGGATGATGCCCATCGCCCAGCGCTGCGCGAGCAGCAGCGTCGGGCGGCCGTGCAGGAACGTCGCGAGGCCGCTCGAGCAGAGCGCCACCAGCCCGTTGGCCGACGCGAACGCGGCGATCAGCAGCGAGCCGAGAAACAGCGACTGGCCGAACACGCTGCCTCGTCCGTAGTCGATGAACTGCGGCAGCAGCGATACGAACAGCATCGCGAGCTTCGGGTTCAGCACGCTGGTCGTCGCGCCCATCGCGAGCAGCCGCAGCGGTTGCTCGGCCGGCAGCGCCTTCACCTCGAACGGCGAGCGGCCGCCGGGCCGCACCGCCTGCCATGCGAGGTACAGCAGATAGGTTGCGCCGACCGCGCCCAGCACGCTGCCCGCATAGGGCACGCTCATGAACAGCGTCGTGATGCCGAACGCGGCGGCGAACATGTAGAACAGGTAGCCGATCATCACGCCGGCGAGCGAAATGAGCCCGGCCGCCCGCCCCTGCGCGATCGAGCGCGACATCACGTAGACCATGTTCGGCCCTGGCGTGACCGCGAGCATGCCGCCGATGACGAGAAACCCGTAGAGCGATCCGGACGTGTGCATGTTTTCCGCTTCCTGCATCGAATGAGTGCCGATGGCGTCGATTGTCCGGCGATGGAGGTGAACAGTAAAACGGGATAAACTGAATCGATTGATCAGTTTTTCTGAATCGACATGAAGAAGCTCGACCTCGATGTGCTCGCGATGGTGGTGGCCGTCGCGGAATCCGGATCGTTCGCGCAGGGCGCCCAGGCCGTGCACCGGTCGCCGTCGGCGGTGAGCATGCAGATCAAGACGCTCGAAGACGCGCTCGGCAAGCCGCTGTTCATCCGCGACACGCGCAACGTGACGGCGACCGACGACGGCAGGATGCTCGCCGATTACGGCCGCCGGATGCTCGCGATGCGCGACGAGGCGTGGGCGTCGGTCGTGCGTCCGGAGATGCGCGGCCGCGTGACGATCGGCGTGCCCGACGACTACATCTCGTCGCTGCTGCCACAGGTGCTCGGCAAGTTCGCCGCGATGCATCCGCGCGTGGAAGTGCGCGTGATCGGCCAGCCGAGCAGCGCGCTCGTGCCGATGCTGAAGGACAACACGGTCGACCTCGCGTGCCTCACGCGAATCAAGGGCGTGACGGGCGAGCTGATCCGGATGGAGCCGCTCGTCTGGGCCGGCTCGCCGACACGCGACGTGTGGGAAGAGCGGCCGCTGCCGGTGGCGTTTTTCACGCACGGCGGCAGCATGGCCCGCGATCACGCGGTCAGGGCGCTGAACCGGCGGAAGATTCCGTACCGGATGTCATACGAAAGCCCGAGCTTTCTCGGCCTGCTCAGCATGGTCGAGGCCGGCCTCGCCGTCGCGCCGCTCGCGCGCTGCTGCGTGCCCGATCACCTGTTGCAGCTGACGGAGAGCCACGGGCTACCGTCGCTCGGTGAACTCGAGGTCGTGCTCGCCCGCAGCGCGCAGTCCGCGCGCCCGCCGTGCGACTACCTCGCCGAGCAGATTCTCGGCGAATGGCGCGCCTGACCGGCCCGTCGCCGGCGGCGCGTCAGCACGACGTCAGCAGCCATTCGCGGAAGGCGACGAGCGACGGCAGCGTTTCGTTGCCCGGCGGGTAGACGAGGTAATAGCTGCGCTGGCTGGTGATCGCGTCGCCGATCGAGTCGAGCTCGCCACGGCTCAATTCGTCCTCCACGAGCACCTTCGGCACCAGCCCGATCCCCATTCCGGCATGCACGGCCTGGATCAGATGCGACGTCAGCTCGAAGCTCGGGCCGATGCGCATCTTGCGATGATCGAGCCGATAGTGCGAGAACCACTCGGCCCAGGCCTGCTGATTGCTCGTCACGCCCAGCAGCGTCTGCTTCGCGGCCCAGGCCGGCGTGCGCGCGTCGGCCTTGCGGCCGCTGCCCGCGACGGGCGGCGCGATCGCGATCAGGAACTCGTTGTACAGCCGATGCGCATGCAGGCCCGGCCAGTCGCCGGCGCCGACGGTGATCGCCGCGTCGAGGTCGTCGTTGAGGAAATCGATCGCGCCGATTCGCGAATGAAGGTGCACGGTCACGCCCGGATGTGCGGCATAGAAGCCGTGCAGGTGCGGCAGCAGCCATTTCGACCCGAAGGTCGGCAACGTGGCCAGCCGGAGCGAGCCGGCGCCCGCCCGATGCGACATCGCCTGCAACGTCGCGCCGCGGATGCGTCCGAGCGCGCCGGTCAGCTCGCCGAAGTAGCGGCGGCCGACGTCGGTCAGCTTGACCGAGCGGCCCTCGCGCCGGAACAGCGGCACGCCGAGCTGATCCTCGAGCGTCTGCACCTGCCGGCTGATCGCGCTCTGGCTCAGCGACAGCTCCTCGGCCGCGCGCGTATAGCTTTCATGCCGCGCGGCGGCCTCGAACACGAGCAGCAGCGACATCGACGGGGTGAGGCGGCGGTAATTCATGAGTTTTATGCAAGTTTAGCCGGGGAAGAATTCGTTTGTTTATAGAGGATTATCGAAAGATACTGGAATTCCCGGTTGCGCGGAAACTTGCCAAAAAATCATGTTTTGGTGCGCGCGAACCGGCCTGCTCCACCCACATTGCGTTTTCGCCCCATGTCGATCGTCCCGTTGCCTCGTCCCGCCAGCCCGTCCGCGAACGTCTACCGCGATTTTCTCGCCGCGCTGCAGGCGGCCGGCTTCGCCGGCGAAATCCGCGCGGATCACGCGAACCGGACCGTGCAGGCCACCGACAACTCGATCTACCAGCGCCTGCCGCAGGCGGTGATCTGCCCCGCGCATGCGGACGACGTCCAGTTACTGGCCCGGCTGCTGGCCGAGCCCGCGCACCGCGACGTCGCGGTGGCCGCGCGCGGCGGCGGTACCGGCACCAACGGGCAGTCGCTGACCGACGGCATCGTCGTCGACCTGTCGCGGAACATGAACCGGATCCTCGAAATCGACGTCGCGCAGCGCTGGGTGCGCGTGGAGGCGGGCGTCGTCAAGGATCAGCTCAATGCGGCGCTGAAGCCGTACGGGCTGTTCTTCGCGCCGGAGCTGTCCACGTCGAACCGTGCGACCGTCGGCGGGATGATCAACACCGACGCGAGCGGGCAGGGTAGCTGCACGTACGGCAAGACGCGCGATCACGTGATCGCGCTCGATTTCGTGCTGATGGGCGGCGAACGGCTGCACAGCGACGCGCTCGACGATGAGGAGCTGGAACGCCGCTGTGCGCGGCAGGACCGCGTCGGCCACGTGTATCGCACCGCGCGGCGCATCAGCGACGACAAGGCGGCGCTGATCGACGCGAAGTTTCCGAAGCTCAACCGCTGTCTGACCGGCTACGACCTCGCGCACCTGCGCGAACCGGACGGCCGTTTCAACCTGAACAGCGTACTGTGCGGCGCGGAAGGGTCGCTCGGCTTCGTCGTCGAGGCGAAGCTCAACGTGCTGCCGATCCCGAAGTTTTCGGTGCTGGTCAACGTGCGTTATGCAGGCTTCATGGACGCGCTGCGCGATGCGCGCGCGCTGCTCGAACACCGGCCGCTGTCGATCGAGACGGTCGACTCGAAAGTGCTGATGCTCGCGATGAAGGACTTCGTGTGGAGCAGCGTGGCCGAGTATTTCCCGCAGGACGACGCGCATCCGACGCTCGGCATCAACCTGATCGAATTCAGCGGCGACGACGAACACGACGTCGATGCGCGCGTGCGCGCGTTCGTCGAGCATCTGCGCACCGATACGAGCGTGACGCGTCTCGGCCATACGCTGGCGGCCGGCGACGATGCGGTGAAGCGCGTGTATGCGATGCGCAAGCGCGCGGTCGGCCTGCTCGGCAACGTGCAGGGCGAGGCGCGCCCGCAACCGTTCGTCGAGGACACGGCGGTGCCGCCCGAGAACCTCGCCGCGTACATCGCCGAATTCCGCGCGCTGCTCGATGGCCACGGGCTGCAGTACGGGATGTTCGGCCACGTCGATGCGGGCGTGCTGCACGTGCGTCCGGCGCTCGACATGAAGGATCCGAAGCAGGCGGCGCTGGTGCGGCCCGTGTCGGACGCGGTGGCCGAACTCACGCAACGTCACGGCGGCCTGCTGTGGGGCGAGCACGGCAAGGGCGTGCGCTCCGAATATGCGCCGGCGTTTTTCGGCGAGCTGTATCCGTCGCTGCAGCAGTTGAAGGCCGCATTCGATCCGCACAACCAGTTCAACCCGGGCAAGATCGCGACGCCGCCGGATCGCACGCTGCGGTTGCTGAAGATCGACGAAGTGCCGACGCGCGGCGATCACGACCGGCAGATCGACGAGCGCGTGTGGCAGAGCTACGGCACCGCGATGCATTGCAACGGCAACGGCGCGTGCTACAACTTCGATCCGGACGACGCGATGTGCCCGTCGTGGAAGGCGACGCGCGAACGCGTGCAGTCGCCGAAAGGGCGTGCGTCGCTGATGCGCGAATGGTTGCGCCTGCAAGGGCAGGCCGGCGTCGACGTCGTCGCGGCGGCGCGCACGCGGCAGCCGCTCCTGCGCGGTCTGGTCGAGCGCTGGCGCAACAGCCGCCACGCCCGTCGTGGCGACACGGATTTCTCGCACGAGGTGTACGACGCGATGGCCGGATGTCTCGCATGCAAGTCGTGCGCGGGACAGTGTCCGGTCAAGGTCAACGTGCCCGAGTTCCGCTCGCGCTTTCTCGAGCTGTATCACCAGCGCTACCGGCGGCCGCTGCGCGACTACCTGATCGGCTCGCTCGAATTCACGATGCCGTGGATGGCGCGCGTGCCCGCGCTTTACAACGGGCTGATGGGATCCGGCTGGGTGCGGGCGCTGCTCGAGCGTCAGGTCGGCATGGTCGACAGCCCGCTGCTGAGCCGCTTCGATCTCGCGGCCGTGATCCGCGCGTGGCGCGTGAAGCCGGCCGACCCGCATGCGCTCGCCGCGCTGAGCGATGCGCAGCGGGCGCGCAGCGTCGTCATCGTGCAGGATACGTTCACGCGCTATTTCGATACCGAGCAACTGGCGACGCTGATCGAGCTGGCGGCGCGCCTGGGCTATCAGGTGTGGCTCGCGCCGCTCGCGCCGAACGGCAAGGCGCTGCACGTGCAGGGCTTTCTGCAAGCCTTCGCGAAGGCGGCGATCCGCAACGCGACGCAACTGGCCGCGCTGGCGCGCTCGGGCGTCGCGCTGGTCGGCCTCGATCCGGCGATGACGCTCACGTATCGGCAGGAATATCTGAAGGTGACGGGGCTCGCCGACGTGCCGAAGGTCGCGCTGCCGCAGGAGTGGCTGCTGGATGCGCTACCGGAAGCCGGTGCGGGAGGGGCGACGGTTTCATATCGGTTGTTGCCGCACTGCACCGAGAAAACCAATGCGCCGGACAGCGGCAAGCAATGGGCGCAGGTGTTCGCGCGTCGCGGGTTGCGCCTGCAGGTTCAGGCGGCCGGGTGTTGCGGGATGTCGGGCACGTACGGGCACGAGGCGCGCAATCTCGCGACGTCGAAGACGATCTATGCGCAGTCGTGGGCCGCGCACGTCGATGCGCCGGACGAGGAAGGCGAAGCGCTCGCGACCGGGTATTCGTGCCGCAGCCAGGTGAAGCGCCTGTCGTCGAAACAGGTGCGCCATCCGTTGCAGGCGCTGCTCGATCATGTGCGGGCGGTGGGGTGACGACGGGGCGGTGCGGGCCGAGCGGCCCTCCGAGGAGGCGTCGATCGAGCGTCGAGCGGCCATCCCCGTGCCGCTGTCGACCTTCGCCGGCGCGGGTCAGGCGTCGGCTTTCGCCGTCTTCCGCGACCGCGGTTTGTCCGCTGCGGGCAGCACGCCGACGCCGCGCGGCCGTTTCGGCTCGATCCGCATTTGCCGGATCACGCGCCGGAAGTCGATCTCGTGCGCGGCCAGCGTGCCGATCAGTTTCGCGATGACCGCGAGGTGGGAAGGGACGGTGCCCTTGCTCGAATAGTTCGTGATGGAGCTTTCGTTCATCCGGATCAGGCGGGCGAACTCGCGCGCCGTCAACTGCGCCTTCTTCAACTCCTGTTGGAATTCCGCATACGCCATTGCACACATGATGCTTCGTCTCCGTGAATCAGAATTCGCCCCGCGTGGCGCCGGCGCCGACGGGTGGCGTTCCCGTCGTGCCGGCGCCGCGTCGGGTTACATCTTCACCTGGTCGAGGAAGGTCTTCTTGCCGCTCTTGTAGCCGTAGATCGAGATGACGCCGTGCGTCAGGTCGCCCTTCGAGTCGAACGTCGTCGTGCCGATCACGCCGTCGTACTTCGTCGCCGGCATCGCCGCGAGGATCTTCGCCGGGTCGGTCGAGTTCGCACGCTTCATCGCGTCGACCGCGATATAGACCGCGTCATACGCGAACGGCGCGTCGAACTTGATGCCCTGGTTGAAGCGCTTCTGGTACTTCGCGAGGAAGTCCGCGCCGCCCGGCATCTTCTCGAGCGCCGCGCCGGCCTGCGAGCACAGCACGTTGTCGGCCGCCGGGCCGGCCAGTTCGGCCAGCGAGTCGGTGCACACGCCGTCGCCGGACAGGATCTTCGCGCGCAGGCCGAGCTGCTTCGCCTGCTTCGCGAGCGGGCCGCCGGTGGCGTCCATGCCGCCGTACATGATCGCGTCGGGGTTCTCGCCCTTGACCTTCGTCAGGATCGCGCGGAAGTCGACCGCCTTGTCGTTGGTCGCGTCGTGCGACAGCACCTTCAGGCCGAGCGCCTTCGCCTTCTTCTCGAACTCGTTCGCGAGGCCCTGGCCGTACGCGGTCGAGTCGTCGATCACCGCGACGCTCTTCACGCCCTTCGATTGCGCATAGCTCGCGAGCGCCGGGCCCTGCTGCGCGTCGGTCGCGACGACGCGGTAGGTCGTCTTGAAGCCCTGCTGCGTGTAGGTCGGGTTCGTGGCCGACGGCGAGATCTGCACGATGCCCGCGTCGCTGTAGATTTTCGAGGCCGGGATCGACGTGCCCGAATTCAGGTGGCCGATGACGGCGACGACCTTGTCGTCGACGAGCTTCTGCGCAACCTGCGTCGCCTGGCGCGGGTCGGCCGCGTCATCCTGCGCGTCGAGTTGCAGCGTGATCTTCTTGCCGCCGATCGTCAGCCCCTTCGCGTTGATTTCCTCGACCGCGAGGCGCGCGCCGTTCTCGTTGTCCTTGCCGAGGTGCGAGATGCCGCCCGTCGTCGGTTCGACGCTGCCGATCTTCACGACCTGGTCGGCCATCGCGCTCGACGCCGCCGCGAACGCGGCGGCAGCCAGTGCAACGGTGATCAGGGGTTTGCAGCGCATGCCGACAGTGCTTCGTTCCATCTGCCATCTCCGAATTGAATGTCTTTCTATTGACGTCTCGACCGGCCGGCCGCGGGCCGGGGCGATCGGACGATTTTCCATACCCGTCACGGGCGTCGCTTGCACGGTGTCCGGCCGGGTGACCTGCCGCCCGGGCGAGCGGGCGGGTGCCGCACGCCATGCAATTCGTATGAATATATCGGAACCCGCTTCCGTGTGCTGCGGCGCACTGCATGGCGGACCGCTGCGGCATGCGCCAGCGCGCGGATGTCGAGGCTTCCGGATACCGCAGATCATGCGCCGCGGCGGCCCCCGGATTGCGGTTCGCTGTCGTTGGCCTTACGGCCGCATCCATTATTCGGCCGGTTGCCTCGGCGAAGCCATGGACACTGGCGCCCGGTCAATCGGGAACTGTTCGGTCGATTTGTCTGCACAGTTTGGTCAATGGCGAACGGCGTATCCGGTTTCGTGGTCATGCTCCATCGAGCGCGATCGCTGTCGTTATGCAACTAACGGTCAAGTTCGGCCGCGCCGGCAAGTGGGTGGCGATTACACCGACCGAACCATCCATCGAGATCGGCAGAGACGGGGGCCGCTTTGGGGCCGGCGTCGCGGCAAATCCGGAGCGTCGCGTCGGCCGCGCCATTCGCCGCACGCTGACCCTACGACCGTCCGCGCCATGCGACGACGACCACGCCGACAATCGCCAGCAGGCCGCCGCACGCCGTCGCGATGCCCGGCAGCTCGCCGGTCAGCACCACCGACAGCAGCGTCGCGACCGCCGGCGTCAGGTAGAGAAAGTTGGCCGCGCGCGCCGCGCCGAAGTAGCCGAGCGCGAAGGTCCAGGTCGCGTAACCGAGCGCGGCGGGAAAGACGCCGAGTACGATGACGGCCAGCGCCGTGTCGCGCGACCCGTCGCCGAGCGACACGAGCGCGCCGGGCAGCCAGGGCGCGAGCAACACCGCGCCGGCCAGCAGCGTGTACGCGGTGCACGGCAGCGCGCCGTACACGGGAATCAGCCGCCGCTGCAACACGAAATAGCTGGCCGAACACAGCGCCGCGCCGAGGATCAGCGTGCTGCCCGAGCCGAGGACGAGGCCGCCGGGCTGCCCTTGCGCGATCACCGCGATGCCGGCGAGGCTGACGAGCGACCCGAGCCAGCCCCAGCGATTGAAGCGCTCGCGCAGAAACGCGGCGGCCAGCAATGCGGTGAAGATCGGCAGCGTGTTCACGATGAAACTCGCCGCGCCGGCCGACACGGTCCGTTCGCCGGTATTGAGCAGTGCGTTGTAGAGCGCGATGCCGAGCAGGCCGCACGCGAGAAAGCGCCACGCATCGCCTTTCGCCGGCAGCGGCGGCCGTCGCCAGGCGAGCCATGCGATCACGAGCAATGCGGCGGTCGCGAAGCGCGCGGCCGCGAGCTGCAGCGGCGCGAGGCCGTGCAGGCCGATCCGGATGAACGGGAACGCGGACGCCCACGAGACGATCGTGAACGCGACCGCGGCTGCCGCGACGAGCGGTTGTCGCGCGCCGCGCGACGTCGGTGAAGAAAGGGTATTCATGCGGCCATGGTGCAGCGTGGCGAGATGTTAAGCTAGCGCACAGATCAACACCCGGATATGAATATGGCTCACAGCTCGGGATCGCGGCGGGCCGACGGCTCGGCGCGTGCGCGTCAGGCGGCCGGCGGGCTGTCGGCCGCCGCGCCGATGCCGGGCCCGCGGCCGCCGCTCGCGAGCCTGGAGACGGTCTGCACGGTGGCGCGCGAGGGTTCGTTTCTCGCGGCCGCCGACGTCTCCGGCGTCACGCACGGCGCGATCAGCCGCCGGGTGGCTGCCGTGGAAAACTGGCTCGGGATGGCGCTGTTCGAACGGCATGCGCGCGGCGTGCGCCTGACGCCGGACGGGCAGCGCTTCGTCGGCCGGATCGAGCAGGCGTTCGCGATCATCGACGGCGCGGCCGATCAGTGGCGCACGCCGCGCACGCCGCGGCTGGTCCGGATGAGCGTGGTGCCCGCATTCGCGCAGCTGTGGCTGCTGGAGCGGCAGCAGGCGCTCGAGAACGAAGCGCCCGCGTTGCGCATCGAGCTCGGCATCGAACTGCGCAACGTGGATATCGCCGGCGGCGAAGCGGATCTGTCGATCCGGTACGGGCGCGGCAACTGGCGTCGGCTCGACACTCGCCCGTTCATGCCGGAGCGGCTGTATCCGGTCGCGCATCCGCGGCTCGCCGCGCAACTGGCCAGGATGCGCCGCGCAACGGGCGACGCCGCGCTGCTCGACATGCCGTTGCTGCACGATTCCGACGTGACCGGCTGGCGCACGTGGTTCGATGCGCTCGGCATTCCGTTCAAGCCGCGCGCGCAGGATCGCCGGTTCGAGGATTACAACCTCGTGCTGGCGGCGGCCGAAGCGGGGCTGGGCGTGGCGCTTGCGCGAACGCCGCTGGCGGATGCGTATCTGCAGCGCAGCGCGCTCGTGCGCGTGAGCCGTCACGAGGTCGATTCGCCGCTCAGCTATCACTTCGTGCACGCGAAGGGCGAGAATCGGCCGGAGGTCTTCGCGTTGATGGAACGGATGGTGAAGGCGCTGCGCTAGCGCGCACCCGGCGGTTCGCGCAGGCGGCCGCTTCGGCACGCGCGTCACGCATGCGACGGGCCGCCCGTTCCGTTCGTTCGGCGGAGGACGCCGAATCGTTACAATGCAGCCGCGGAAAACGGCGAGATCGCCGCAGTGAAGCGGAATCGCGCCTTTGCCCGATGGCAGGGCAATCACCAACCATTGCAGTACGGGTTCAAATTTGCACAAAAGGGAACCGATGAATAGACCAGACAAATCGTCGAAAGCGCGTGCGGCGCTGGATCAACTTTTTTCCGGCCTGGCGCCTGCGGACGCGAAGCGCGCATCGCCGCGTCCGGGCAATCCGTTCGAAGCGGACGACGAGGTGTCGAATGCATCCGGCGGTCGCGGCGGAGTGGAAGTCACGCTGTCGACCCGCATCCAGCTGCGCGGTTATCCGAGCGCCGACGCGTTCATGAAACGCATGGCCGAAGCGTGGGGCCTCGAGTGGGGCACCTACGACAGCGTCCGCGCGGTGGCGACGCTGCCTGCCGGATGGCGCTCCCGCCGGCTTCCCGAAGTCACGCAGATCGTCGACGAGCGCGACGTGCTGCGCGCCGAGAGCAGCCTGCAGGGCGGCGAGATGTCGTATCTGAAGGTGTATCCGCGCTACTACATCGATGCGCGCAAGCGTTTCGGTTGGACGAAGTCGTCGAAGGCATCCGACGATCCGGATCTCGACGGTCCCGACTGGAACTGCTTCGTGGTTGATCGGGAAAAGTCCGTCGAAGTGCATGAGCTGACGACGTCGTCGTTGAAGGCCGACATGGACAATGCGCGGGCGACGCTGCTGAAATGGCTCGACGAGCACTATCCGAAACATCGCGACCCGTTTGCGTACTGGTCGGACTGCGAAGGGGCGTCGTAAGCCGGGTTTGCACGGCGGTTCGCTCGATGCATCGACCGGCCCGCCACGAGGACGACCATTGAAACGAGCGAGTGTGGTCCCGATGCTCTGGGCGGCGTTCGGCGCGGCGGTCGGATCGACCGTCGTCGAGTTGCTGCTCTGGGCAATCGCCGGCGACGACGCCGTCCGAAATCTATTGCGCGACGCACGCCTCACGGCCGCGATCGTGATGGGGCGAAGCGTGCTCGATACGTCCGGCGGCTTCGATCCGCCGGTCATGGGCGTGGCGACGTTCGTGCACGCGATGCTTTCGCTCGTCTATGCGGCCGTGCTGGCACGGCTGGTCCACCGGCTGTCGTACGTGGCCGCGCTGCTTGCGGGCGGCGCGTTCGGGCTCCTGCTGTACGGCGTGAACCTGTACGGCTTCACGGCGATCTTTCCGTGGTTCATCCCGGTGCGCGGCGCGATCACGCTGATCGCCCATCTGATCTTCGGGATCACGGCCGCAGTTGTCTACTGCGTTGCCGGACGTCACGCTACACGCTGATCCCGGCATCGATCGCCGCGGGCACTGCCACCCTCGTCCGTCTTGTGATCCCTGGAATGACCTGCGGCGATCGTCCTGCGACGTGACGATCAGAACTTGTGGCGAATGCCGACGATCGCGAGTTCCTGCGTATCGGTGCCGGCATTCACGCCGTACGAGCCGACCGATGCGGCGGCCTTCACGATCTTGCCGCTCGCGTCGAGCGTATTGCCGCTCGCCTTCTGATAGCCGAACAGCGCATACAGGTCGGTGCGCTTCGACAGCGCGTAGTCCGCGCCGAGGTTGACCTGGTTGTAGTGCGCGGAAGCCGGGCCCGTCAGCGACGTGTAGTTGTAGCCGACGCCCGCGCGCAGCGCCGGCGTGAACTGCCAGTTGAAGAACGCCGAGCCGTTGTTGAACTTCGCGTTCCGGTTGAATGCCGACAGCGTGTCCGCGCCGTATTGCGTGTTCGAGTACGCGAGGCCGAAGGTCGCCGGCCCGGCCACGTACTGGCCGGCCACGCGCACGATCTGGATCGACTTCGCGCTCGAGAAGCCCTGGTTGATCACGGTGTTGAACAGCGTGTCCGAGCTGCTCGACCACGTGCGCACGCCACCCGCGACCGTCGTGCCGCCGTTCGCGTAGAAGTAGCCGGCGCCGAGCGACAGCGGGCCGTTCGCGTAGCTCGCGCCGAAGCTGTACGTGCGGCCGCTGCCGGTCGCGCCCGCGACGCCGCCGAAGCCGTACAGCGCGGCGAACTGGAAGCCGGAGATCAGCGGGCTCGTGTATTTCACCGAGTTGCTGACGCGCAGGCTGTTGTCGTAGTTGTCGAGATCGCCCGGCGTCGCGAACACGCCGCCGAAGTAGTTGTCTTCCGTGAGGCCCTGCACGAGATCGACGACCGGATCGTACTGGCGGCCGAGCGTCACGGTGCCGTACGTGCTGCTCGCGAGGCCGACGACGGCCTTGCGGCCGAATTCGCGCTGGCCCTGGCCGAGCGCGCCGGTGCCGATGTTGAAGCCGTTCTCGAGCTGGAACAGCGCGGACAGGCCGCTGCCGAGATCCTCGATGCCGCGCAGCCCCCAGCGGCTGCCCGACAGATTGCCGCTGCTGAACTTCACGAGGCTTGACGCGTTGCTGCCGTTCGCGTTCTGCGCGTTGTGGACGTACGCGATGCCCGCGTCGGCGATCCCGTACAGCGTGACGCTGCTTTGTGCGTGGGCGCCGTTGGCGGCGAGCGCGGCCGGCAAGGCGAGCAGCGCGAATGACCGGATCTGTTTCATGGTTGGATTCCCCCGTTGGTCGATTGGTCTGACGAGTCGGTGCACGATACGGACGACGCATCGTCAAGGGAACCAATAAATTGTCGGATCGTTATGAGGCGGCGCGGCGATGGGTGCGCGCGCAACGGACCGGCGTCCCGGGCGGGGGCCTATGCGTCGAGCCGCCGCGACGCGTTTCTCAGGACGAGCGTCATCAGTTGCCGGCGCGAATCGACGCCGAGCTTGGCGAACGCACGCTTCGCGTACGTATCGACGGTGGACGTCTTGAGCCCCATCGACTGCGCGATCGCGGCCGACGTCATGCCCTGGATGAACGATGCGCACACGTGCATCTCGCGCGCGGTCAGCCGTTCGCGCCATTCCGGCAACCATTGCGCAACGAGGTCGAGATCGAACTCGTCGCGTGACGTGTCGTCCGCGGAGACCGAGCCGAGCAGGCGCTTGTGCGCGGAGGCCATCGGCAGCACGATCTGCGACAGATGCTTCAGCAGACTCAGCTCTTTCAGCGAAAACGGCGGTAACCGCCGCGAGCGCGCAATCGAGATCGAATAGCGCGTGCCGCCCGTCACGCCGGCGATCACGCATTCGTCGTGAATGTCGCCGGCGTCGAAGAACAGATGCCGGAGTTCGCTCGCGACGCGCTGCGCGGACACCTGCACCAGCTGTACGTCGCTTTCGGTTTCGATCGCCGCGTACGTCGCGTCGTCGCTCGCGTAGCTGCGGTAGTAGTGGCGCATCACCTGCGCAATCAGCTCGGGCTCGCGGCCGAAGCTGCCGATCCAGCCGACGCTGCGGCGGCCCGGCGCGGTGCCGCGTTCGTAGTCGAGATGCACGGCGTCGAAGTCGACGTAGCGCATGAGCGTGTCGTAGACGACCCGCATGAATTGCGGAGTCCCGACGGCTTGCGCGATATCGCCGAGCGTTTCGGTCACGAACGCGACGTGGCTCAGCGGCAGATCGGGGGCGGGCGGCGCAGCGCTCATGGCGTCGGGATCGAAGGTTTTTCAGGTGGCGTTACAGGTATCACGACAATTTTCGACTGACTATCCGGAATCCACCCAAGCGGCCGCGAGGGATCTCGCCGCTTGTCCCGGTTTTCGGGACTGACGCTGCGCGCCGCGATCTCTACATTGCTCCTTGTGCTGAACACCGCTTGACGGCGTTGACGCAAGTCCCGCCGGACCGGGCGCAACGGCCGATCCCCATTACAAGGAGAACCCCATGCGTGTCCGTATCCGTCGTCAACCGGCCCTGCGCGCGGCGCTCGTCATATCGGCGGGCCTGGCCTTCACAGCCAGCCCGTCTGCCCGCGCGGGCGACGCCAACCTGAACGTGTACAACTGGTCGCAGTACGTCGCGAAGGACACCGTGCCGAACTTCGAGAAACAGTCGGGCATCAAGGTGCGCTACGACAGCTACGACAGCGACGATACGCTGCAGACCAAGCTGCTCGCGGGCAGCTCGGGTTACGACATCGTCGTGCCGACCTCCAACTATCTCGCGCAACAGATCCAGGCCGGCGTGTACCAGAAGCTCGACAAGTCGAGGATTCCGAACCTCGCGAATCTCGACCCGGTGCTGATGAAGATGATCGCGAAGGTCGATCCGGGCAACCAGTACGGCGTGCCGTGGGCATGGGGCACGACGGGGATCGGCTACAACGTCGAGGCGGTGCGCAAACGGCTCGGCGAGAACGCGCCGACCGATAGCTGGGCGCTGCTGTTCGACCCGGCGAACGCGGCGAAGTTGAAGGGGTGCGGCATTTCTCTGCTCGACGCGCCGGACGCCGCGTTCGCGGCGACGCTGCAGTACATGGGCAAGGATCCGAACAGCAAGAATCCGGCCGATTACCAGGCGGCCTACGACGTGCTGAAGAAGATCCGCCCGTACGTGACGCAGTTCAGCTCGGCGGGCTACTCGGACGATCTCGCGAACAACGACGTGTGCGTCGTGCTCGGCTGGTCGGGCGACGTCACCGTGGCGCGACGGCGCACGCTGGACGCGAAGCGTTCGTACGAGATCCGCTATGTGAATCCGAAGGAAGGCGGCCTGCTGTGGTTCGACGTGATGGCGATCCCGAAGGACGCGCCGCACCCGCAAGCCGCGCTGAAGTGGATCAACTACATCGAGGAGCCGAAGACCAACGCCGAGATCACGAACGAGATCTTCTATCCGAGCGCGAACAAGGCCGCGCGCGCGTTCGTGACGCCGGCGCTCGTACAGGACCCGAGCGTGTACCTGTCCGACGGCATGATCGCGAAGACGGCGCTCGCGATGCCGAGAAGCGCGGACATCGCCCGGATGCAGAACCGGCTGTGGCTGCAGCTGAAGTCGGGCGGTTGAGGGGGCGACGATGATCCATACGCCCCTCGCCGCACCGGCCACGGCCGGTGCGCGCCGCGACGCGGACGCGTTCGTGCGCATCGAAAACGTCGTGAAGAAGTTCGGCGACAGCACGGCCGTCGACAACGTGAACCTGACGATCGCGAAGAACGAGCTGTTCGCGCTGCTCGGCAGCTCGGGCTGCGGCAAGTCCACGCTGCTGCG
>NZ_LPJG01000010.1:0-226454 GCF_001532755.1 Burkholderia sp. MSMB2157WGS
ATCAGGCCGGCGATGATGCGCAGCAGCGTCGACTTGCCCGAGCCCGATCGGCCGAGCAGGCCGACGATCTCGCCTTCGCGCAGCGACAGGTTCGCGTCGTCGAGCACGAGCAGTTCGCCCTGCGTCTTGTTGAAGCCGCGGCAGACGTGATCGACGCGCAGGATCTCTTCACCGAGGCGCGGCGGCTGGGACGTCTGGACGGGGGCGTTTACAGCATTCGGATTGTGCATCGCGTTTCGCTCTCAATCGGTCTCAGTCGAGCCGCAGCTTCGCTTCGGCGAAGGCATACAGCGGGCGCCACAGCAGGCGGTTGAACAAGGTGACGAACAGGGACATCACGGCGATGCCCAGGATGATCTTCGGAAAATCGCCGGCGGCGGTGGTCTGCGCGATGTAGGCGCCGAGGCCGTGCGCCTCGATCCGGGTGCTGCCCCACTGCACGGCTTCCGACACGATGCTCGCGTTCCACGCGCCGCCCGATGCGGTGATCGCGCCCGTCACGTAGTACGGGAAGATGCCGGGCAGAATCGCCTGGCGCCACCACTGCCAGCCGCGAATGCGGAAGTTGGTCGCCGCTTCGCGATAGTCGTTCGGGTAGGACGTTGCGCCGGCAATCACGTTGAACAGGATATACCACTGCGTGCCGAGCACGATCAGCGGCGACAGCCAGATATCCGCGTTCAGGTGGAAGCGCGCGATCACGATCACGAACACCGGGAACAGCAGGTTCGCCGGGAACGCGGCGAGGAACTGCGCGAGCGGCTGCAGTTTCTCGGCCAGCTTCGGGCGCAGCCCGACCCACACGCCGATCGGCACCCAGATCACGGACGCGATCGAGATCAGCACGACCACGCGCAGCAGCGTGATGAGCCCGAGCACGAGCACGTGGCCGACCTCGGCCATCGTCACGCCGGTCGCGACGAAACTGACGACGCGCCATACGATATAGGCGGTGCCGATCAGCACGAGCCCCGCCCACGCGATGTCGACCGTGCGCGACGCCTTCTTCTCGACTTTCGGCAACGTGAAGCGCATCGCACCGGACAGCGGCAGGCGCAGCGGGATCCGCGCGGCCTTCGCGAAAAACCAGCCGGCCGGTACGAGCAGCTGATGGATCAGCCGCGTGCGGCGCACGAGGTCGAGCAGCCACGATTGCGGCGCGTCGCCCGACGCGGTGTTCTCCATCCGGAACTTGTCGGCCCACGCGATGAGCGGGCGGAACAGGAACTGGTCATACGCGAGGATCACGACCGTCATCGTCAGGATCACCCAGCCGATCGCGCCGAAGTTCTTGTCCGAGATCGCCTGCGCGAGATACGCGCCGATGCCCGGCAGCGTGATCGTCTGGTTGCCGACCGTGATCGCCTCCGACGCGACGACGAAGAACCAGCCGCCCGACATCGACATCATCATGTTCCAGATCAGGCCCGGCATCGAGAACGGCACTTCGAGCTTCCAGAAGCGCTGCCAGGACGTCAGGTGGAAGCCGCGCGACACTTCGTCCAGATCGCGCGGCACCGTGCGCAGCGACTGGTAGAAGCTGAACGTCATGTTCCATGCCTGGCTCGTGAAGATCGCGAAGATCGCGGCCAGCTCGGCGCCGAGCACGCGGCTCGGAAACAGCGCGAGAAAGAACGTGACCGTAAACGAGATGAAGCCGAGCACCGGCACCGACTGCAGGATGTCGAGGATCGGGATCAGCACCATGCCCGCGCGGCGGCTTTTCGCGGCGAGCGTGCCGTAGACGAGCGTAAACACGAGCGACGCGACCATCGCGGCGAGCATCCGCAGCGTGGTGCGCAGCGCATATTCGGGCAGGTTCGACGGATCGAGCGAGATCTTCTGCGTCTGCAGCACGCCGATCGGCGCCATCGTTTCGTGAAAGCCGACCACCGCCATCGCGATCAGGCAGATGATCAGCGGAAATGCGATGAAGTCCCACCGGTTCGGCAGCACGCGCCACGCGGATGCGTTGGCGGTCCGGTTCGGATTGAAGAATCCGACGTTCATCAGGCGCCCTCCCCGGTAAGGCCGATCGAAGCCGGCAGTCGATGTTGATTCATGGCAAAGCGCACGGGCGCGGTAATTCGATTGACTGGCGATCTCGTGCACGCGCGGCGCGCCGTGCACGCACGCATGCGCAGCCGCGGCCGGTCGAGCCGGGCCGCGACGGCACGACACTACACCAACCTGTATTTCAGGTACAACCGTCCCCGGACGGCGCAGGCAGCGCAGGGATCGTGCCCGGCGCGTGGGCGGATGGCGGGCGCGCGGTACGGAACGGCCTGGCCGCAATCCCGCGGCCGGCACGCAGGCCCGAATTATGCCGCGATCCGGGCCGGCCGTGAACCCGCCACCCGCACGCGGGCACAAACCGTGTCCGGCATCAGCAGCCGGAGACGACGAAGCAGGTATGATCGGGGCTAGCCCCCGGGGGTCGTTTCGGCCGTGTCGCGGCAATGCGCACGCATTTTGTGTCGACAGGCCCCGGGGATCGACCGACGAGCGGGAGGAAGGGAATGGCAGGAAACTTGGTGATCGTCTGTCGCGATCAGGATGCCGATGCGTTCTATGAACTCATGCAGGAGTACGGGTCGTTCCAGACGCGGCTGTCGTCCACGGCGTGGTACCTGAACATGAACGTCGTGCCGGAATCGCTGCAGGAGGAAATCCTGGAGCGTCTCGGCCGGTATACGACCGTCTACATCTTCGAGGCCACCACGGTGACCTACAACACGATAGACAGCAACGCGGCCGAGACGCTCGGCACGCTGTTCGGCGAATGACGCCGCGCGGCGCCTGCCCGGTGGGGCAGGCGCCGCGGCCGCTCATGCGGCCTGTGCGTGACGTTCGTCGTCCTTCGGCACGACCTCGAACGGGAACGTCATCGACACGCGCAGACCGCCTTCGGGGCGATTGCCGATGTCGCACGCGCCCCCGAGCCTGAGCACGAGCCGCTCGACGATCGCAAGCCCGAGCCCGCTGTGGCCGTTCCCGCCGCGCGCGGGATCGAGCCGCACGAACGGCCGCGTGGCGGCCGCGAGGTCGCGCGGCGCGATGCCGCCGCCGCTGTCGCTGACCGAAAGCACGTAGCCGGTCGGCGTGCGCGCCGTCTCGACGAGCACGGGCGGTGCGCCGTACGCATGCGCGTTGTCCAGCAGGTTCGACAGGATCCGGTCGAGCGTCGCCGTCGGCAGCCGGAAGCCGGGATCGGCCTCCAGCCGCGTCTGGACCGTCGGCGCGTTCGGCGCGACCGCGCGGTAGCTGCGCGCGATCCGCTCGCACGCCTGGTCGACCGGCACCGGCTCGCTGCGATCGGCCCCGCCATGTGCAAATACCAGGAACTGGTCGACGATGTGCGACATCGAGTCGACGTCGCGCACGACGCCGTCGCGCAGCCGCGCGTCGTCCATCATTTCCGCCCGCAGGCGCATCCGGGCGAGCGGCGTGCGCAGGTCGTGCGCGACGCCGGCCAGCATCACCGCGCGATCGCTCTCGGCCTGCGACACCTGCTCCACCATCTGGTTGAAGCCACGCGTGAGCTGGCGCAGCTCGCGCGGCCCGCGTTCGCGCAGCGGCGGCACCGGCTGCCCGCGGCCGAAACGCGCGACCGCGCGCGCGAGCGAGCGCAGCGGCTGCTGCAACTGCCAGGCCGCGAACAGCGCGGCGATCACGCCGGCCGAGAAGATCGTACCGAGCCACAGCAGCATCCGGTCGAGCGAGCGCGGCGGCCGCAGCGGCTGCACGGGCACCACGATCCAGTTGCGGTCGGCCGGCTCCTTCACCCACAGCACCGGCGGATGGCCGGGCGTGCCGATCTCGACCTGCGTGCCGGGCGGCATGCGGTCGCTCACGTCGTCGCGGAACCGCTTCAGCGGCGGCGGCAGCCCCGCATCGCCGCCCTTCGGCACGTCGGCGCTGTCCGGCGACACGAGCCGCACGCGCGACGGCAGCGGCTGGTCGGGCGTGCGCGCCACGTGCTGGCGCACCGCATCGACGAGGAACGCCGCCTCCTCGACCGCATAACGCGTCTGCATCTGGTTGCGCTCGAGCCGCATCGCGAAGAACCACGCGAAGTGCGACAGGAGCAGGACGCCGACGACGAGCAGCGCCAGCCGCCCGAACAGCGAATCAATGGGTTTGCGCATGGGCCTCGCCATCGGGCACGAACACGTAGCCGCGCCCGCGGACCGTCTGGATGAAGCGCGGCGTCGACGGATCCGTTTCGAGGATGCGGCGCAGGCGCCACACCTGGACGTCGATGCCGCGGTCGGTGCCGTCGTACTCGGGCCCGTGCAGCAACTCGAGCAGCCGCTCGCGCGTGAGCGTGCGCAGCGCGTGGTTCACGAAGATCTTCAGCAGCGCGAATTCGCTGCTCGACAGCGTGGCCGGCTTGCCGTCGACCGACAGCGTGCGCGCCTGGAAGTCGAGCAGGAAGCGGCCGAACGCGAACGGCTCGCGCTGCTCGGGCGCGGCCGCCGACGGCGTCGCGCGGCGGCGGCGCAACACGGCCTGCACGCGTGCGAGCAGCTCGCGCGGGTTGAACGGCTTGCCGAGGTAGTCGTCCGCGCCGAGCTCGAGCCCGACGATGCGGTCGACGTCGTCCGCCCGCGCGGTCAGCATGATCACGGGGATGTCGTCGCCGGCCGCGCGCAACTGGCGCAGCGCGGTCAGGCCGTCCACGCCCGGCATCATCAGGTCCAGCACGATCAGGTCGGGCCGTTCGCGCTCGAGGCGTTTCTCGAGCGTCGCCGCGTCGTGCAGCACGGACACTTCCATCCCCTGGCGCACGAGATAGTCGCGCAGCAGGTCTCGGAGTTCTTGGTCGTCGTCGACGATGAGGATCTGGGTAGTCATGGCTCGAAGTTTATCGCGCGAGGGCGGAGTGGAAGAACGAAACAAAGGGGCGAAAGGGTTACTGCGGGTTACCGCGCAAGGGAACTGTAATGCACGGTAACCGGGCCGCCACCCCGCGTAACACCCGTCGGGGCCCGGATCGCTAACCTGCGTCTTACCGGATGCGGTACCCGGCTTTCCCGGCACCGCATCGCCGGACCCTTTGGATACAAGGAGTTTCTGAAATGTATAAGAAGACTTCCCGCGTGGCCATCGCGGCCGCCACCGTGCTCGCTCTCGCATTCGGCACCGCGCATGCCGCGCAGCCCAACGACATGCCGCCGCCGGGCGGCCCCGGCATGCACCGGATGCATGACGGCCACGAAGGCGGCCCGTTCGGCGCGATCATGAAACTGCACGATCAGTTGAAGCTCAACGCGTCGCAGGAGCAGCAATGGCAGGCGGCCGTCAACACGATGAAGCAGAACCGTGACGCGATGCGCAAGAGCCACGAGCAGATGCGCGAGCAGTTCAAGGCGCAGCAGAACCAGCCGATCCTCGACCTGAGCGCGATGCATTCGGCACGCCAGCAGGCGGAGGCGCAGAACGCCCAACTGCGCGAGCAGACGTCCGCCGCGTGGCTCACGTTCTACAACGGGCTGAACGACTCGCAGAAGACGATGGTCAGCACGGCGCTCAAGCAGCAGTTCGCGAAGATGGAGCAGCGCCACGAGAAGATGAAGGAGCGCTGGGAGCAGCATCGCGCGGCCGCCAAGAGCGCGTCGGCGCCGGCGCAGTAAGCCGGCGGGCCGCTCCCGCAGCGGCGCGGAAGGGGAACGCAGGCACCTGCCTGCGTTCCCCTTTTCGTTTCAGGCGACGTCGAACAGCAGCACCTCGGCCGCCCGGCCGCGCGCGAACGCCACCGCGTCCACGCCGCCGATCCGCGCGCCGTCGCCGACGGCCAGCGCGCGGCCGTTGACCTCGACCTCGCCGCGCGCCACGTGCACGTAGACGCTGCGCCCGGCCGGCACGTCGAATGCGGTCGTCTCGTCGCCGTCGATCAGCCCCGCGAAGATGCGGGCGTCCGCCCGCATCGACAGCGCGTCGTCGCCGCCGTCGGGCGCCGCGACGAGCCTCAACCGGCCGCGCTTCTCGTCGTCGGCGAAACGCCGTTCCTCGTAGCCGGGCCGCCCGCCCCGCTCGGCCGGCTGCAGCCAGATCTGCAACAGGTGCAGCGGCCGATCGCGCGACGCGTTGGTTTCACTATGCACGAGCCCCGTGCCGGCGCTCATCCGCTGGATGCCGCCGGCACGGACGATCGCGCCGCAGCCGAGGCTGTCGCGGTGCGCGAGCGCGCCGTCCAGCACGTAAGTGACGATCTCCACGTCGCGGCGCGGCTGCATCCCGAACCCGCGCGTCGGCGCGATCAGGTCCTCGCTCAGCACGCACAGCGCGCCGACGGGCGGACGCACCGGCACATGGGCAGGCGCCGAGCGGCACGCGGACGAAAAACTGTGACTCGATTCGAGCCAGCCGTGGCGCGTGTGGCAGCGGTCTTCGGCGCGCAGGATCTGGAACATGGGGTGAACGTTCGGGACGCAGAGTGTCGGTTCGGGTTTACCTCCACTGTAGGGTGGGGTCGAACACGCCACAATCCGTCGCCCGCGCACCGCATCGTTGCATTCGCGCAATCAATTGCCGGAATATCCGCCCCGAATGCCACGATTGCCGCAACAGCCGAATCGAGGAATCGGTCGACCGTGCCGGATTGCCGTTTTCCGGGTATCGCGTTCGGGTAAAATACCGCCCTTTTGGCGTTCGCCGTTCCGGCAGCCGCCAACGCCAGAGCGCCGATCGGCGATTTTTGGCCGTCTAGAATACGCCGCGGCGCCCGGTCCGACCGGCCGCGAGCGCCCCCGGAAAGTCAGCAACAGAAGGATGGAAATGAAGAAGGCCGCCCTGTGCGCCGCCCTCGCCCTCGTGGCGGGCAGCGCCTTCGCGAAGGAGTGGAAGACCGTGCGGATCGGTGTCGATGCCAGTTACCCGCCGTTCGAGTCGACCGCGCCGAGCGGCGAGATCGTCGGTTTCGACGTGGATCTCACCAAGGAAATCTGCAAGCGGATCAACGTGAAATGCGTGTGGGTGGCGCAGGATCTCGACGGGATCATTCCGGCGCTGAAGGCGAAGAAGTACGACGTCATCGTGTCGTCGCTGACCGTCACGGACAAGCGCCGCGAACAGATCGACTTCTCCGACAAGGTGTACGACGCGCCCGCGCGCATGATCGCGAAGACCGGCTCGCCGCTGCTGCCGACGGTCGCGTCGCTGAAAGGCAAACGCGTCGGCGTCGAGCAGGGTTCGACGCAGGAAACCTACGCGAAGGCGTACTGGGAACCGCAGGGCGTGACGATCGTTCCTTACCAGAATCAGGACCAGGTCTATACCGATCTCGGCTCGGGCCGCCTCGACGCGACGCTGCAGGACGAGCTGCAGGCCGATTACGGCTTCCTGCGCACGCCGCGCGGCAAGGGCTTCGCGTTCGCCGGGCCGGAGGTGAAGGATCCGAAGACGATCGGCGACGGCACCGCGATCGGCCTGCGCAAGGAAGATACCGACCTGAAGCGCAAGATCAATCAGGCGCTGGCCGACATGCACAAGGACGGCACGTACGACCGGCTGTCGCACAAGTACTTCTCGTTCAGCGTCTATTCGGCGCCGGCTCGCTGAGCGCCGACGTGAAGCAGCAGCGGATGCGGGGGCGGCCCCGCGTCCGGGCAGTACAGGCAGTCAACCACGCGCCGCCCGCTCCCTTGCCCGCCGCTCGCGCGACGGGCGGGCCCGGCCCCGTTGCCGGGGCGGACGGTCATGATACGCACGGGGCGTTCCGCGCAGCTTGGCGGGCGCGTCTTTCGCGGCGCACTGCGTGCGCCCTCAGGGACCACACCAGGGACCCCATATGTTTCTACAAGGCTACGGCCCGCTGATCCTCGCCGGCACCTGGCAAACCGTCAAACTGGCGGTGCTTTCGCTTGCGCTGTCGTTCCTGCTGGGGCTGCTCGGCGCCGGCGCGAAACTGTCGCGCAATCGCGTGACGAACGGCGTCGGCACCCTCTACACGACGCTGATCCGCGGCGTACCCGATCTCGTGCTGATGCTGCTGCTGTTCTACAGCCTGCAGATCTGGCTGAACATGGCGACCGACGCGCTCGGCTGGGACCAGATCGACATCGATCCGTTCCTCGCCGGCGTGCTCGTGCTCGGCTTCATCTACGGCGCGTACTTCACCGAGACGTTCCGTGGCGCGTTCCTGTCGGTGCCGCGCGGCCAGCTCGAGGCCGGCAGCGCGTACGGGATGACGAACTGGCAGGTGTTCACGCGAATCATGTTCCCGCAGATGATGCGTTTCGCGCTGCCGGGCATCGGCAACAACTGGCAGGTGCTCGTGAAGTCGACCGCGCTCGTGTCGATCATCGGCCTGGCCGACGTCGTGAAGGCGTCGCAGGACGCCGGCAAGGGCACGCTGCGGTTCTTCTTCTTCACGCTGATCGCGGGTGCCGTCTACCTCGCCATCACGACGATTTCGAACTTCGTGCTGATGTGGCTCGAAAAGCGCTACTCGACCGGCGTCCGCAAGGCTGACCTATGATCGAACTCATCCAAGAATACTGGCGCAACTATCTCTACACCGACGGCTATCGCATCACCGGCGTCGCGATCACGCTGTGGCTGCTGGTCGTGTCGATCGGCCTCGGCTTCTGCCTGTCGGTGCCGCTCGCCGTGGCGCGCGTGTCGAAGAAGAAGTGGCTGTCGGGCGCCGTGTGGCTGTACACGTACGTGTTCCGCGGCACGCCGCTCTACGTGCAGCTGCTGCTCTGCTACACGGGCCTCTACAGCCTGCAGGTCGTGCGCGGCACGCCGATGCTCGACGCGTTCTTCCGCGACGGGATGCATTGCACGCTGCTCGCGTTCACGCTGAACACCTGCGCATACACCACCGAAATCTTCGCGGGCGCGATCAAGGCGACGTCGTACGGGGAAATCGAAGCCGCGCGCGCATACGGAATGTCCACGTTCACGATGTACCGCCGCGTGATCCTGCCGTCGGCGCTGCGCCGCGCGCTGCCGCTGTACAGCAACGAAGTGATCCTGATGCTGCACGCGACGACGGTGGCGTTCACCGCGACCGTGCCGGACATCCTGAAGATCGCGCGCGACGTGAACTCGGCGACCTACATGTCGTTCCACGCGTTCGGCATCGCCGCCCTGCTCTACCTCGTGATCTCGTTCACGCTCGTGTGGCTGTTCCGCCAGGCCGAGCGCCGCTGGCTCGCGTATCTGCGCCCGCAAGGCAAGTAAGTTTCCGCAGGAATACTGATGAACTCCCAGAATCAAAAGCTTTTCGTCGACGATCTCCACAAGCGGTACGGCGACAACGAGGTGCTCAAGGGCGTGTCGCTGAAGGCGAACTCGGGCGACGTGATCAGCGTGATCGGCTCGTCCGGTTCCGGCAAGAGCACGATGCTGCGCTGTATCAACTTCCTCGAGCAGCCGAACGCGGGCCGCATCTTCGTCGACGGCGAGGAAGTGCGCACGGCGCTCGACAAGACGGGCGCGCTGCGCGCGGCCGATTCGAAGCAGCTTCAGCGCGTGCGCACCAAGCTGTCGATGGTGTTCCAGCACTTCAACCTCTGGTCGCACATGAACGTGCTCGAGAACGTGATGGAAGCGCCGGTGAACGTGCTCGGCATCCCGAAGAAGGAAGCCGAGGACCGTGCGCGCGAATACCTCGAGAAGGTCGGCCTCGCGCCGCGCGTCGAGAAGCAGTATCCGTCGCATCTGTCCGGCGGCCAACAGCAGCGTGTCGCGATCGCGCGAGCGCTGGCGATGCATCCGGACGTGATGCTGTTCGACGAGCCGACCTCCGCGCTCGATCCGGAACTGGTCGGCGAAGTGCTGAAGGTGATGCAGAAGCTGGCCGAGGAAGGCCGCACGATGATCGTCGTCACGCACGAGATGGGTTTCGCGCGCAACGTGTCGAATCACGTGATGTTCCTGCATCAGGGCCGCGTCGAGGAAGAAGGCGTGCCGGCCGAGGTGTTCGCCAATCCGAAGAGTGAGCGCCTGCGCGGCTTCCTGTCGGGCAGCCTCAAGTAACGCGTCCGTCACGCACGACGCCCGAACGGGCGCCCCGCGGTTCGCCGCGCGGCGCCCGTTTTGCGTTTACGCGGCGCTCACCGGCGCGCCGTCGGCGAACGCGCGCAATTCGTCGCCCGCCAGCCGGTAACGCACCCATTCGCTCTGAGGCGCCGCGCCGACGCGCTCGTAGAAGCGGATCGCCGGCTCGTTCCAGTCGAGCACGCTCCATTCGAAACGCCCGCAGCCCGACTCGACCGCGATCCGCGCGAGCGCCTTCAGCAGCCGCAGCCCCGCGCCGGCGCCGCGAAAACGCGGCGATACGTACAGATCCTCCAGATACAGCCCCTGCCGCGCGAGCCACGTCGAATACGAGAAGAAATACACGGCGAAGCCGGCCGGCTCGCCGTCGACCTCGCAGATCAGCGCACGCGCCGGCGAGCCTTCGCCGAACAGGCTGCGCTCGAGCGATTCCGGCGTCGCGACGACTTCGTGTTGCGCCTTCTCGTAGACGGCCAGTTCGGTGATGAAGCGCAGGATCAGCGGCGCGTCGGCGACGGTGGCGGAACGGATATCGATTTGCACGGTGGGGAGCCCTCCTTCGGCCCGGACGGAAAACGGAATACGGCGCCGGCGCTGTCGCACCTGGCGCCGGTCGGATCGACATGCTACGTTCACGGCACAACTGCAGGAAGTGCAGTCTTTTCATTCCGACCTGAACATGATGCATCCCGACCTGCGCCGCCTCGACCTGAACCTGCTGCTCGTGTTCGACGCGTTGTACCGCCACCGGTCGGTCGCGGCGGCCGCGCATGAACTCGCGCTGAGCCCGTCGGCGTTGAGCCATGCGCTCGCGCGGCTGCGCGACGCGATCGGCGATGCGCTGTTCGTGCGCCTCGGCAACGAGATGCAGCCGACCGTGCGCGCCGACGACATCGCCACGTGGGCCGGCGACGCGCTCGACGCGATGTCGAAGGGGCTCGCCCGCGCGCGCCGCTTCGATCCCGCGCAAAGCGACCGAACGTTCGTGTTCGCTGCGACCGACTACACGGCGTTCGCGGTGCTGCCGGCGTTCCTGGCCCGCATCCAGCACGTCGCGCCGCACCTGCGGATCCGCGTCATCCATTCGGACCGCAAGATTTCCGTCGACGAGCTCGCGGCCGGCCGCATCGACTTCGCGCTCGGCTACCACGAGGAATCGGCGGCCGACGCGCCCGGCATCGAGGATTTCGACTGGTTCTCCGACGACTATGTCGTGATCGCGAGCGCCACGCATCCGGACATCCGTCGGCGGCTGACGCTCGACCAGTATCTGGCGGCCCGCCACGTGGTCGTCACGCCGTGGAACGAAGCGCGCGGCGTCGTCGACCACGTGCTCGACCGGCTCGGTCTCGCGCGGCAGGTGGCCGTGCAGTTGCCGACCGTGCTGGCCGCGCCGTTCGTGATCGCGGAGTCGGCGCTGCTGATGACCGTACCGAACCGCGCCGCGCAGGCGCTGCGCCACGCGGCGCCGATCCGCATCTTCCCGGCGCCGTTCGAGATCCCGCGCTACACGGTGAAGGTCTACTCGCATGCGAAGCACGCGCGCACCGATGCGCATCGCTGGATTCGCGCCCAGTTGCTCGACGCACGACCGCGCCCGGCCTAAGCGCGACGCGTTGCGCGACGGGCATTTCAGACATCGATCGACGACGGCGGCAATCGCCCGAATCATTACGAAATACTTACCAATTTCGCGACTTTCGCGCTTACGCCGGCGCCTCGGCAACGTCAATAGTGGCAATCCTTGACCCATGCCTGCGAAATCCATGTCTGCCTTGCGGGACAAGGGTTTTCCGGCAATCGAGCACCCTTGGCCCCCCTGTTGCGCAGCGTGTTGCATGGCAATTTGGCGACAGCGGTTAGTCAAACAACGATTTCCGTCGCCACAAAATTGTATTTTTGCTAAATTAGTAACCAAAGTAGCAAAACGAAGTTCGTGAAATGTAGTTTAGCTTCACGACACAACAAGGAGACCCCGCAGGCCGACCCGGCTGCGCGGGACCGCTCAACGGTTTTCCGTCTGCTTGCCCGCGTGCCGCGCTTACCGGCCCTGCACGAGGTCTCCCTGGTTATCCCGCTTTTGCCCGGCGCTCGCGCTCCGGGCATCTCGTGCAGTCTGGGTTGACTTTTTGACAGGGTATGGAGGAGATGATGAAGAAAGCTTTGGTCGCGGCCGCGCTGATGGCTGCTGGGGTGGTGACGGCGCACGCGCAGAGCAGCGTCACGCTGTATGGCCGCCTGGATGCAGGCATCGAGTACATGAACGGCCTGCAGAACGGCCACCAAGTGCGCGCGGAAAGCGGCGACTGGGGCACGAGCCTGTGGGGCTTGAAGGGTAGCGAGGACATCGGCGGCGGCAACAAGGTCCTGTTCCACCTCGAAGGCGCGTTCAACACGATGACGGGCGGCTTCAGCGGCTCGATCTGGGATCGTTTCGCGACCGTCGGTATCTCCAACGACCGTTACGGTACGCTGCTGCTGGGTCGCGAACTCGCGATCGCCAACGGCGTGTGGGACTTCGACCCGTTCGGCCAGTCGGCGTGGTCGACGGCCTCGCTGGTACGCGGCCGTAACTGGAACAAGACCAGCAACAACGTGTCGTACCAGTCGCCGTCGCTCTACGGCCTCGACTTCTACGGCCAGTTCTCGTTCTCGAACTCGACCAGCTTCAACGGCAACACGACGGCCGGCCAACCGGGCCGTGCAATGGGCGGTCAGGTCACCTACACGAACTCGCTGTTCCAGTTGCGCGGCATCTACGACGAAACGCGCGACAGCAACGGCCGCTTCTCGGACGTGTTCAACTACTCGCGTGAATACTTCGCGGGCGTGAACGTGTTCCTCGGCCAGTTCAAGGTTCAGGCGGCCTACCAGGCATCGCGCGCCGACGGCAGCGGTGGCCCGGCAGTGAACGCCGGCGTGACGGGTACGCAACAGGTGTGGGGCGGCGTGACGTGGCAAGCAACGCCGGCAGCGGCGCTGATCGCGGCCGTGTATCACGTGAACGCGAACCACGGCGGCGGCAACGCGAACATCTATACGGTCGGCGGCTCGTACAACATCTCGAAGCGCACGCTGTTCGACCTGCAGGTCGCGACGGTGCGTAACAGCTCGACGGCCAACTTCGGTCTGAACGCGAACAACGCCGGCACGGCCGTGTCGACCGGCAACCCGCATCCGGGCGGCAGCCAGACCGGCGTCTACGCCGGCATCCAGCACCTGTTCTGATCAGGCGCCGTCAAAGAACGATTCGACAACACTTTCCACGCTGCTGCGAGAGGCGCGTATCGGTGCGGTACCCAACCGGGTATCCGCACCGTTTTTTCTTGGGCGGCGGGTTCGTGCGACCCGGCGCGCGCTCGGCCGAAGCGGCCGCGCGTGACCGAACGGCGCGAACGCAGCGCTCAGACGGCCGCTTCGTTCTCTTCGCCGGTGCGAATGCGGATCACGCGCTCGACGTCCGACACGAAGATCTTGCCGTCGCCGATCTTGCCGGTACGCGCCGCACCGATCACCGCGTCGATCACCTGATCGACCTGCGCTTCCGCGACGACCACCTCGATCTTCATCTTCGGCAGGAAGTCGACGACGTATTCGGCGCCGCGATACAGCTCGGTATGGCCCTTCTGGCGACCGAAGCCCTTCACTTCCGTCACGGTCAGGCCCGTGAGCCCCACTTCGGCGAGCGCTTCGCGGACTTCGTCCAGCTTGAAAGGCTTGATGATGGCGGTAATGCGTTTCATGGTGGTTGTCCCCCAATGCTCGTTTGGATGAAAAATCGCTTTCTCGATTGTAAGCCGGCGGGCCGCATCCGGCCCAGCGCCGCTCAATCGAGCCGTTCGGTAAAGCGTGACGTGATCGGGTAGCGCCAGTCGCGCCCGAAGGCGCGATGCGTGACGCGGATGCCGATCGGCGCCTGCCGGCGCTTGTATTCGTTGATCTTGATGAGCCGCGTTACGCGCTCGACGTCGGCCCGCGCGTAGCCGACCGCGACGATCTCGGCGAGCGGCCGGTCTTCCTCCATGTACATCCGCATGATCGCGTCGAGCACGTCGTACGGCGGCAGGCTGTCCTGGTCGGTCTGGTTCTCGCGCAGCTCGGCCGACGGCGCGCGCGTCAGGATCCGCTCGGGAATCACGTCGCGCAGCCCGTAATCGGCCGTTGCGTTGCGATAGCGGCACAGCCGGTACACGAGCGTCTTCGCGATGTCCTTGATCACCGCGAACCCGCCGGCCATGTCGCCGTACAGCGTGCAGTAGCCGACCGCCATCTCGCTCTTGTTGCCGGTCGTCAGTACGATCGAGCCGAACTTGTTCGACAGCGCCATCAGCAGCGTGCCGCGGATGCGTGCCTGGATGTTCTCCTCCGTCGCATCTTCCGCGCGGCCCGCGAACTCGCCCGCGAGCGCGGCGCGGAAGGCATCGAACATCGGCGCGATCGCGATCTCGTCGTAGCGCACGCCGACGCGCCGCGCCATCTCCGCGGCGTCCGTCGTCGAGATGTCGGCCGTGAAGCGCGACGGCATCATCACCGCGCGCACGCGCTCGGGCCCGAGCGCATCGCACGCGACGGCCAGCACCAGCGCCGAGTCGACGCCGCCCGACAGCCCGATCAGCACGCCGGGAAAGCCGTTCTTGCCGATGTAGTCGCGCACGCCGGTGACGAGCGCGCGATACACCTGCGCGTCGGTCGACAGCTCGGGCGCGATCGCACCGGGCAGCGGCCGCGCACCGTCGAATTCGACGATCGCGTGCCCCTCGTCGAACTGCGGCATCTTCGCGACGAGCGCACCCTGCGCGTCGAGCACGAACGACCCGCCGTCGAACACGAGTTCGTCCTGGCCGCCGACGAGGTTCACGTACACCATCGGCAGCCCGGTCTCGCGAATCCGCGCGCGCAGGATGTCGATGCGCACCGCTTCCTTGTTCATGTGATACGGCGAGCCGTTCGGGATCAGCAGCACCTGCGCGCCCGCCGCCTTCGCGATCTGCGCGGCCGACGCATGCCACGCGTCCTCGCAGATGATCACGCCGTATTTCACGCCGTTCAGCTCGAACACGAGCGGCTCGGTGTCGGTCGCGAAATAGCGTTTCTCGTCGAACACCTCGGCGTTCGGCAGATCCTGCTTGCGGTAGGTGCCGACGATCTCGCCGCCGACGATCAGCGACACCGCGTTGAAGGTGTCGGTGGGCGGCACGCCGCGCTCGATCGGGCGGTTTGCATTACCATCGACGGCTGACGCGCTGCCCGCACCGCCGCCCGACCCCCGCATCGGATGGCCGACCAGCACCGCGAGCCCGTCGAACGCCTTCAGCGCGTCGGCGAGCGCGTCGAGCGCGGCGGCGGCCGCCGCGTAGAACGCGGGCCGCAGCAGCAGGTCTTCGGGCGGATAGCCGGACAGCACGAGTTCGGGTGCGACCATCAGCTGCGCACCATCGTTGTGCGCGGCACGCGCGGCCGCGACGATGCGCGCGACGTTGCCGGCGAAATCGCCGACGGTGACGTTGATCTGGGCGAGAGCGAGTCGGGTCTTCATGGCGGGATCGGCGCAACCCGGCGGCGCGCCTCGAGCGGCTGACGAAATCGACCCGGGCGCGGGCCATGGCGGCCCGCACCCGGCAACATCCAACGGTACGGATTCACGCTTGAAACACGAACGCATCGATTATCGCACGGGCATCCTGTCGTCCCCCGCCGAGGTGCCAGCCGACGAATGGAACGCGCTGCTCGCGCGCGACGCGCAGCCCACGCCGTTCCTGCGCCACGAATTCCTCGACGCACTGCACGTCGCGCGCTGCGCGGTGGACGACACCGGCTGGTCGCCGCACTTCGTCACGCTGACCGACGCGCGCACCGGCCGCCTCGCGGCGGCCGCCCCCGTCTACGCGAAACAGCATTCGTACGGCGAATACGTGTTCGACTGGGCGTGGGCCGACGCGTACCAGCGCAACGACCTGCCCTATTACCCGAAGCTGCTGTGCGCGGTGCCGTTCACGCCGGTGCAGGGCACGCGGCTGCTCGCGGCCGACGACGACGCGCGCCGCCGGCTCGCGGCCACGCTGCTCGCGTTCGCCGAGCAGAGCGACGTGTCGTCGCTGCACGTGCTGTTTCCGACCGGCGACGAAGCGCGGCTCCTCGAATCGATGGGGATGATGCTGCGCGAAGGCGTGCAGTTCCACTGGCTCAACGACGGCTACCGCCACTTCGACGATTTCCTCGGCACGCTCGAGCAGAAGAAGCGCAAGAACATCCGCGCGGAGCGGCGCAAGGTGCACGACGCGGGTGTGACCTTCCGGCGGCTCACCGGCGATCGAATCGCCGACGCCGACTGGCGCTTCTTCTCGCGCTGCTATCGGCAGACCTACCGCGAGCACTATTCGAGCCCGTACCTGAACCTCGACTTCTTCCGCACGATCGGCGCGACGATGCCCGAGAACCTGCTGCTCGTGATCGCGGAAGCCGACGGCCGGCCAATCGCGAGCGCGCTCGCCGTCTACCGGCGCGGCGAACACGGCGGCGGCACGCTGTACGGCCGCTACTGGGGTGCGATCGAGCACGTGCCCTGCCTGCACTTCGAAACGGCCTACTACCAGTTGCTCGAATTCTGCATCGAGGCCGGGCTCGACACGTTCGAGGGCGGCGCGCAGGGCGAGCACAAGCTCGCACGCGGTTTCCTGCCGACCGTCACGCACTCCGCGCACTGGCTCGCGCATCCGGCTTTTTCCGATGCGGTCGCGCGCTTTCTCGAACGCGAGACCGAGCATATCCACGCGTACGTCGACGAACTGCGCGAGCACGATCCGTTTCGGCGCGGCGCCCGCTAGCGTCATCCCGCGCACCGGCATGCGGCGAAGCCATGCATGGGCTCGCCGCATGCCGCACGGCCGCCGCCGGCTCAGTGCGCGGCGAGCGTCACCGTCTGCGACAGCGCCTGCGGGTCGCGCGACGACGCGGCCGCCGACAGCCCGTAGCTGCCCGCGCCGACCCGCCACGCGTGCGCGCTCGCATCCCACACCGCGAAGCGCTGCGCCGGCACCGCGACGCTGACCGTGCGCGCCTCGCCCGGCTGCAGCGCGACCTTGGTCCAGCCGACGAGCCGCTTCGGCGGCTCGCCGAGCGACGCGGGCAGCGCCGCGTAGATCTGCACCGTATGCGTACCGGCGCGCGCCCCGGCATTCGTCACCGTCACGCCGACCGTCACGTTGCCGGCGGCGTCGGCCTGCGCGGACATCGCCGACAACGCATACGTCGTGTACGACAGCCCGTAGCCGAACGGGAACAGCGGCTCGATCGCCTTCGCGTCGAACCAGCGATAGCCGTACGCGAGCCCTTCCGCATAAACGTTCTGCAGGTTCGACGGATCGATCGTCGGCTGCGGCAGGTCGGCCTCCTGCTTCGGGAACGTCAGCGGCAGCCGGCCCGACGGATTCGCGTCGCCGAACAGCAGGTCGGCGATCGCCTGGCCGCCTTGCGCGCCCGGATACCACACGTCCAGCACGCCATGCACGTTCGCGAGCCACGGCATCAGCACCGGGCTACCGTTCTCGAGCACGACGATCACGCGCCTGGCCTTCGCGGCGACCGCGGCGATCAGCGCGTTCTGGTCGTATTGCTGGTTGTACGGGTCCGCCTTCGCATCGGGCAGCGACAGGCTCGCGAGGTCGAGCCCTTCCGTCTGCCACTGCGTGGCGAACACGATCGCGACATCGGCCTGTGCGGCCGCGCTCGCCGCGGCATTCGCGTCGGTCCCGTCGAGATAGCTGACCGACGCGCTCGGCGCCTTCGCGCGAATCGCCGCGAGCGGCGCGGACTTGTACCAGGTCGCGCAGCCGCCGAACAGCATGCCGGCCGGTTGTTGGCAGGACGTCACCGCATTGCCGTCGATCGCCGGCACCGCCCCCGAGCCGCCGCCCGACAGCACGCCCGCGTCCGCATGGCCGCCAATCACGACGACCGACTTGAGCGCGCCGGCGGCGAGCGGCAGCACCGGCTGCGTGTCGCCCGGCGCGGCCGCGTTCTTCAGCAGCACCGCCGCTTGCCGTGCGATCGCGAGCGCATCGGCATTGCCGGCGGCTTCGTCGATCGCGCCGCCCGGCTTCGGCGGCGCGTCCATCACGCCGATGCGGATCAGCGTGCGCAGCTTGCGCTGCACCATGTCGTTCAGCCGCGCGACCGACACGCCGCCGGCCTGCAGCGCCGCGCGCAGCTTCGAATTGAAGTACGAGCCGAGCGGCGCGTTGCCGTCGTCGGCCGCGCCCGGCTGTTCCTCGTCCAGCCCGGCCTGCACGGCCGCGACCGTCGAGTGCGTCGCGCCCCAGTCGGACTGCACGACGCCCTTGAAACCCCACTCGTTCTTCAGCACCGTCGTCAGCAAATACGGGTTCTCGCACGCATATACGCCGTTCAGCTTGTTGTACGAGCACATCACGTTGCCCGGCTGGCCGTCCTTCACGCCGATCTCGAACGCGAGCAGTTCCGCCTCGCGCATGGTTCGCTCGTCGACGACCGAATCGACCGTCATCCGGTTGGTTTCCTGGTCGTTGAACGCGAAATGCTTGATCGTCGCGACCACCTTCTGCGCCTGCGTGGCCTGCGTGCGCGCGGCGCTCAGCGTGCCCGCGAGCACCGGGTCCTCGCCCATGTATTCGAAGGTGCGGCCGTTGCGCGGCTCGCGCGCGAGGTTCACGCCCCCGCCGAGCCCCTCCGCGAAACCGAGCGCACGCAGCTCGAGCGCGATGCGCGTGCCGTAGGCGCCCGCGAGCGCCGGGTCCCACGTCGCCGCAAGCGCGACCGGCGCGGGAAGCGCGGTGACGCGTGCGTTCTTCACGTTCACGCCGCCCGCCGAATCGGCGCTGCTGACCGCCGGAATGCCGAGCCGCGGCACGCCCGGGATATAGCTCGCGCCGTTCAGCGCATCGGCCGGAAACGGGCCGCCCAGGCCGAGCGCCGGCATGCCGGTGCCATGCACGAGCTGCAGCTTTTCGTCGGTCGTCAGTTGCGCGACGAGGGCCGCCGCGCGCTGGTCGGCTGCCGCGTCGGGGTCGGTCGGGGCATGAATGTCGTCGCCGCCGCACGATGCGAGCAACACCGTGAGCGCGCATGCGCACGCAATCGTCGAATACCGGAACAGCGAAGTTTTCATTGATCCTCCAGAATCGTTCTGTTAGTACTTGTCGTCTCACTCCAGCGTCCAAGTCTAAAAATCGATCGGTCACCACGCTTGACCGGCAGGAGCATGCGTTGACCTCTCGCAGCGGGGACAAACCCGAACGGCATGACGACAGGGAGACAGACATGGAGTTGCAACAGAAATCGGTATCCGTCCGGATCTACCGCTGGCTGTGCGAAGACGCGCGTGCGAACGGCATCGATCCCGCACCGCTTTACGAAACGCTCGGCATCGGGCCGGCCGAGCTCGCCGACGACACGCGCCGCATCGCGGGCGACCGGCACGTGGCCGCGATGCAACTGACGAGCGGCTGGCCGTTGTCGTGGCATCGCCCGCCGCCGCAGGTCGTGCCGTGGCTCGTGCCGTTTCCCGAACTCGCGGGCATCACGTGCAATGCCGCGACGCTGCGCGACGCGCTGCACGGCTACCTGCACTATCGCGAGCTGATCGGCAACGTCGACTGGGTGTTCGCGCACGAGAACGGCGACGCGATCGCGCTCGAGTACGTGAACGAAGGCGACGGCCGGCACGCGGGCAGCGCGTTCGCGAATCTCGCGATCCTCGCGGCGCTCGCGCGCCTGTACGATCCGCACGTGCACGTCGACGACGCCGCATTCGCCGGCCGCGCATTCGCGCCCGTTGCCGCGCTGCGCGACATGCTCGGCGCGCCGGTGTCGTTCGATGCCGCGCACAACCGCATCGTGCTGCGCTCCGCGCGCTTCGACACGCCGTTCGAGCGCTACAACGCGCCGCTCGCCGGCATCCAGCGTCATGCGGCCGACGCCGCACGCGAGCGCGTGCGCGCACGTTCGACGTTCGGCGCGTCGGTCGAGCAATGCGTGCGCGACTGGCTGCGCACGTCCGACGACACCGACGTGCCGACCGATACGCTGATGCAGCACGTATGCACGCGCTTCGCGATGTCGCGCTGGACGTTGCGCCGGCGCCTGCATCGCGAAGCGGTCGGTTTCCACGCGCTCGTCGCGCAGGCGCGGCTCGGCGAGGCACGCGACCTGCTGCTCAACACGCGGTTGCCGATCGGCGAGATCGGCGTGCGCGTCGGCTTCCGTTCGACGAGCGCGTTCACGCGCTTCTTCACGCGCGAACTCGGTGCGGCGCCGAGCCGCTTTCGCGACGGGCATGGCGACCGGTGGCGTTGACGCGCATTTTTTCTGAGACACTGGCGGCTTCGCATCCCGCCGCCCTGCCATGTCCTGGTTTCTGTATCTGATCGAATGCGCCGACGACAGCGTCTACACGGGCATCACGACCGATGTCGCCGCGCGCTTCGACGAACACGCGTCCGGCAAGGGCGCGCGCTACACGCGCTCGCGCAAGCCGCGCGCGGTGCTCGCGTCGTTTCCGCTGCCCGACCGGTCGAGCGCGTCGCGCGCCGAATACTGGGTGAAGCGGCTCACGCCCGCGAAAAAGCGCGAGCTGGCGGCCGGTTTGCGGACGCTGGAATCGGTGTTGCCGGCGGCGATCACGCTCGACGAAAGCGGCGACACGGCCGGGACGAACGCGATGGCGCGCGGGCGGAAGAAAAGGAAGGCGGAAAACGTCGACGATGCGCAGAAGACGGCCGCAACGGAGGCGGCCACCGCGAAAAGGGCGAAAACCGGGAAACGTGCCGGATCCGCAACGGCCGCGAAGCCTGCGAAGGGCAAACCAGCGTCGAAGTCGACGAAGGCAAATAAAGCCGCGCCGGACGCGAAACATGCAAAAACCGACGGTGATGCCGCCGCAAAAAAGACCGCGTCGCGTGGCACACCGGTAAAAAAGGCACGCTCGCCCTCCTCCACGCAGTCGAAAAGAAGGGCCCCGGCTGCCGCCGCAGCGGCCGCGAACGTACGCGAAGACGCCGCTTCCGCACCGGGCCGGCGCCGACCGGCGGCCACGAAAGCCGCCGCGGCGATCGCTCCGGCCGTTGCCCCGCCCCGCGCGAAACGCGCGAAGCCGGCACCGGCCACCCCACTGCCGCCCGTCTCCCCGTCCACCCGCAGGAAAACCGTGCGCGCAAAACAAAACCGCGCGGTCTCCTGAAGAGACACGCGCGGTTCGTTCCGTACGCGCCGGCCGTCGGCCGGCACGCCGCTTACTTCTTGTAGTTCGCGGCGCCGTCGGTGATTTCCTTGTGCGCGGCTTCGATGCCGGCCCAGCCTTCGACCTTCACCCACTTGCCCTTCTCGAGCGCCTTGTATTGCTCAAAGAAGTGCTTGATCTGGTCCTTCAGGTACTCGGGCACGTCGTCGATCGTCTTCAGGTTCGCCGTCATCGGGCAGATCTTGTCGTGCGGCACTGCGATCAGCTTCGCGTCGACGCCCGATTCGTCCGTCATCTGCAGCATGCCGAGCACGCGCGAACGCACGATCGAGCCGGCCAGCAGCGGGAACGGCGTGATCACCAGCACGTCGACCGGATCGCCGTCGCCCGACAGCGTCTGCGGGATGTAGCCGTAGTTCACCGGGTAGCGCATGCCCGTGCCGATGAAGCGGTCGACGACGAGAAGGCCCAGTTCCTTGTCCGCCTCGTACTTCACCGGATCGCTTTGCGCGGGAATCTCGATGATCACGTTGAAATCTTGCGGCAGGTCCTTGCCGGCCGGAACATGATTGAAGCTCATGAGCACTCTCTGTAGGTCGATGGGAATTCGGGACAGGGCGCCTCGGCCGATGCATCGCCGCAGGCGTCCCCCAAAAGGAATGCGCCATTATAGCCAATCGACCGGTGGCGTCCGGATGACGATCGGCGCGATAATCGTTCCGGATGTCCGGCCGTCGAACCGGCGGCGGCGTTGCACGTCGACCGCAAAGCACGGGATCCGGGCAAGCGCCAACGCGCCAGCTTGGGTCGACCGCGATGCATGGGACCCAAGCAAGCGCTAAAGCGCTAACTTGGGTCGACCGCGTTGCATGGGACCCAAGTAAGCGCTAAAGCGCTAACTTGGGTCGACAGGAGCAGGCATGGAAGAGGCGAAGCACTTCATCGCGGGCGAATGGACGTTGCCCGCGCAACTGGAAACCATCGCGGTCGTCGATCCGTCCGACGGCCAGCCGTTCGCGACGATCGCGCGCGGCACGGCGCCCGACGTCGAACGCGCGGTCGCCGCGGCCCGCGACGCCTTCGCAGGCCCGTGGGGCGCCGCGAGCGCCGCCGAACGCGGCCGCGTACTGATGCGGCTGTCGGCTCGCGTGGCCGACCATCTCGAGGAACTCGCCGCGATCGAGGCGCGCGACACCGGCAAGCCGCTCAAGCAGGCGCGCGCCGATGCAGCCGCGCTCGCGCGCTACTTCGAGTTCTACGCGGGCGCCGCCGACAAGCTGCACGGCGAAACCCTCCCCTATCAGGCCGGCTACACGGTGCTGACGGTGCGCGAGCCGCACGGCGTCACGGGCCATATCGTGCCGTGGAACTACCCGATGCAGATCTTCGGGCGCAGCGTCGGCGCGGCGCTCGCGGCCGGCAACGCCTGCGTGGTCAAGCCGGCCGAGGACGCGTGCCTGTCCGTGCTGCGCGTCGCCGAACTGGCCGCCGAAGCCGGACTGCCGGCCGGCGCGCTCAACGTCGTCACCGGCTACGGCCATGAAGCGGGCGCCGCGCTCGCCCGCCATCCGGGCATCGACCACATCTCGTTTACGGGGTCCCCGGCCACCGGCAAGCTGGTCACGCAGATGGCGGCCGAGAATCACGTGCCGGTCACACTCGAACTCGGCGGCAAGTCGCCGCAGATCGTGTTCGCCGATGCCGATCTCGACGCGGCGCTGCCCGTACTCGTGTCCGCGATCGTGCAGAACGGCGGGCAGACCTGCTCGGCCGGCAGCCGCGTGCTGATCGAGCGCGCGGTATACGAGCCGCTCGTCGAGCGCCTCGCCACCGCGTTCAACGGGCTGCGCGTCGGCCCGAGCCGCGCCGATCTCGACTGCGGCCCGCTGATCAACGCGAAGCAGCAGCAACGCGTGTGGGATTTCCTGTCCGACGCGCAGCACGACGGCATTCCGATGGCCGCGCACGGGCAGGTCGTCGCCGACGCGCCCGAAAGCGGCTTCTACCAGGCGCCCGCGCTGTTGCGCGACGTGCCGCCGGCGCATCGGCTCGCGCAGGAGGAAGTGTTCGGCCCCGTGCTCGCGGCGATGCGTTTCGTCGACGAGGACGAAGCCGTCGCGCTCGCGAACGGCACGCCGTACGGCCTCGTCGCGGGCATCTGGACACGCGACGGCGCACGCCAGATGCGGCTCGCGCGGCGCCTGCGCGCGGGCCAGGTGTTCATCAACAACTATGGCGCGGGCGGCGGCGTCGAGCTGCCGTTCGGCGGCGTCGGCCATTCGGGCCACGGCCGCGAGAAAGGCTTCGAGGCGCTTTACGGCTTCACCGCGCTCAAGACGATCGCGATCCGGCACGGCTGAACGCACGGCGCGCGACAGTCGGCAGGCAACGCCCGGGCGCCTGCCGACGCACGACGACTCTCATGACCGGCACAGCCGTGATTCGAACTCAATGGCTCGCATGAGACACACGCTGTGCCATGGCCGCCAACCGGTCAGGCAGCCCGCCTCACGGCGGGCCACAACTGAAGTTCGAAGCAAATCGAAGATATGAGGAGACACACCATGCGGTTGAGCGGCAAGACGGCCATCGTCACGGGCGGCGGCTCGGGGTTCGGCGAAGGCATCGCGAAGACGTATGCGCGCGAAGGCGCGAACGTCGTCGTCAACGACCTGAACGGCGCGGCGGCCGAGCGCGTCGCGAGCGAGATCGCGCTCGCGGGCGGCAAGGCGATCGCGGTGGCCGGCGACGTATCGAAAGAGGACGACTGGCGCGCGCTGCTGCAGGCGGCGCTCGACGATTTCCATGCGGTGCAGATCGTCGTGAACAACGCCGGCACCACGCACCGCAACAAGCCCGTGCTCGACGTGACGGAAGCCGAATTCGACCGCGTGTACGCGGTCAACATGAAGAGCCTGTTCTGGTGCGTGCAGACCTTCGTGCCGTACTTCCGCGCACAGGGCGGCGGCGTGTTCGTGAACGTCGCGTCGACGGCCGGCGTGCGGCCGCGCCCGGGCCTCGTCTGGTACAACAGCACGAAGGGCGCGATGATCACCGCGAGCAAGTCGCTCGCGGCCGAGCTCGGCGCCGACCGCATCCGCGTGAACTGCATCAACCCGGTACTCGGCGAAACCGCGTTGATGACCGAGTTCATGGGCTGCGAGGACACCCCGGAAAATCGCCGCCGCTTCCTCGCGACGATCCCGCTCGGCCGCTTCTCGACGCCGCAGGACATCGCGAACGCCGCGCTGTACCTCGCGTCCGACGAGGCCGAATTCATCACCGGCGTCTGCCTCGAAGTCGACGGCGGGCGCTGCATCTAGCCGTACCGGGCATCACGATCATTCTCTTGCTTCGCACGAAACCGGCTCGGACGCACCGCTGCGTCTGCTCCGGCCAACGACAACGACAGTGGCGCACGGGATCCGGACAATCGCTCGAGCGCCCACCCTGATCGACAGGAGACAACATGGCAACATCGACGCAGTCGCTGCCGGGCTCGTCCGGCGCATTCGAGGAAGCAACCTACCGCAAGGTGTCGTGGCGACTCGTGCCGCTCCTGCTGCTGTGCTACGTGGTCGCGTATCTCGACCGCGTGAACGTCGGGTTCGCGAAGCTGCAGATGGCGAGCGACCTGAACCTGAGCGATACCGTGTACGGGCTCGGCGCCGGGATCTTCTTCTTCGGCTATTTCCTGTTCGAGGTGCCGAGCAACATCATCCTGCACCGCGTGGGCGCACGCGTCTGGATCGCCCGCATCATGGCGACGTGGGGCGTGATCTCGATCCTGACGATGTTCGTCACGACACCCGCGATGTTCTACGTGATGCGCTTTCTGCTCGGCGTCGCCGAAGCGGGCTTCTTTCCCGGCGTGATCCTCTACCTCACCTACTGGTATCCCGCGCACCGGCGCGGCCGGATGACGACGTTCTTCATGACGGCCGTCGCGCTGTCCGGCGTGATCGGCGGGCCGATCTCGGGCTTCATCCTGAAGGCGTTCGACGGCGTGAGCGGCTGGCACGGCTGGCAATGGCTGTTCCTGCTCGAAGGCATTCCGTCGGTGCTCGCCGGCGTGCTCGTGTTCTTCACGCTCGACGAGCGGATCGCGAAGGCGACCTGGCTGACCGATGAAGAAAAGGCGCTGCTCGCCCGCAACGTCGACGCCGAGGAAGCCACCAAGGAAGACCTGCCGCTCGGCGCGGTGATGTCGAGCCCGCGCGTGTGGCTGATGGCGCTGATCTACTTCTCGTTCGTGATGGGGCTCTACGGCGTCGGCTTCTGGCTGCCGACGATCATCAAGGCGACGGGCGTGACCGATACGATCGTGATCGGCCTGCTGTCGGCGATTCCGTATGCGGCCGCGGTGGTCGCGATGATCCTGATCGCGCGCAGCGCGGACAAGCGCCGCGAACGCCGCTGGCACCTCGCGATTCCGGCCGCGATCGGCGCGCTCGGCCTCGTGCTGTCGGTGATCTGGGCGCACCAGACTGCGCTCGCGATGCTCGGCCTCACGCTCGCGACGATCGGCATCCTGACGACGCTGCCGCTGTTCTGGAGCCTGCCGACCGCGTTCCTCGGCGGCACGGCCGCCGCGGCCGGCATCGCGATGATCAACTCGATCGGCAACCTCGCCGGCTTCCTGAGCCCGTACCTGATGGGCTGGCTCAAGCAGGCGACGGGCGCCAACGATGCGGGCATGTACATGCTGGCCGGGTTCCTCGTGCTCGGCGGGCTGCTCGCGCTGTCGGTGCCGAAGCGGCTCGTCGACAAGTGACGCGCGGCGCGTAAAGGCGCGCCGGACGTACCGAGCATCAAGCGCCCAAGCATCGAACACGCCGGTCGACGGCCGGCCCCACGAAACGCCCCGACGCCCGGCACTGCCCGGCCGCCGGGGCGTTTTCGATTCCGGACAGGCAAGACCCTGCGGCCGAATGCTTCGCCGACCGGATGACGGCGCGATGCGTCCGCACTGCGTCGCGACGGACGAAAAAAAGCCCCGAAGGCCGTTCGGCGTTCGGGGCTTTTACGCTCGCGGCGCAGCGCCGCGTCAGACCACGGTGATCGCGAGCGCGCTTTCGCGGTAGTGCTTCGCGGCCTTGTCGGTTTCGCCGAGATGCTCGAACAGACGGGCGAGCGCACGATGCGCCCGCACCTTCAGCGCCTCGTTGTCGGCCAGCTTCAGCGCCGCTTCGAGGAACGACTGCGCCTTGCCCCACAACTGCTGCTGCTGGCAGAGGCGGCCGAGTGCGAACAGCAGGTCGGCATCTTCCGGATGATCCTTCTTCCAGCCTTCGGCCTTCTGGATCAGCGGCAGCGCATCGGCGCCGGCCGTGTCCGGATAACGGCGCAGCAGGCGCGCATCCCAGTTGTGCGCGAGCGCGTCCTCGACGATCCGGCGCGCTTCGTTGCGGCGCTCGAGCGGCACGAGCAGCTCGGCCGCGAGATCGGCCAGACGCGGCGACTGGCGCTCGACCGGCGACAGCGACTGCCACACTTCGAGCAACGCGTCCGGGTCGTGCCGGCGTTCGCGCAGCAGGTTTTCCGCCGCCTGCTGGCGCAGCCGCACGGCCGCGGCCGGATGCAGCGCCTCGCGCTTTTCGAGCGCCTTCGCGAGCTTCAGCACCTCGGCCCAGTTCTTCAGTTGCTGCTGCGCACGCAACGCGACCTGCTGCGCGTGGATGCGCTTGCCGCCGGCCTGCATGTCGGCCAGCGCGGCGAGCGCACCGTCGGCATCGCGGGCGTCCGCGCGCATGTCGGCGGCGGCGAGCAGCCGTGCATCCTGCCAGTCGGGCGCGTCGATCTTCGACAGCCAGTCGTCGCGACGCGTGTACTCGTGCATCCGATGCGCGGCGGTGGCCGCGACGAGACTCGCGGCGCCCAGGTTCGCGTCGACCGACAGCGCTTCGCGCGCGGCCTTCTCCGCACGCGAGAAGCGGCCCGCGTACAGGTTCGCGATCGCATCGCGCAGCGACGCCTGCGCCTTCTCGTTGCGCGAGCGCGCGCGATAGGCGGCGACCCGCTGCGGCATGCGCCAGATGTTGCGCACGATGCGCAGCAGCGCATACACGACGATGAACAGCACGACGATGGCGATCACGAACAAGTTCAGCGACACGTCGACCCGGTACGGCGGATAGACGAGCAGCACCTGCCCCGCGTCGAAACGGCCGACGGTGGCGAGCGCGGCGGCGAGCGCGAACAGGACCGCGAGCCAGACGATTCCTCGAAGCGTCATCGTTACCCCCGGCTCTTGAACTGCTGAACGGCGTTCAGGCTCGTGTTCAGGTTCGGCACCGCGACGCTCAGCGATGCGCCGTCGACCTGCTTGAGCAGATCCTCGACGGTCTGCGTGTCCTTCGACGCCTGATCGAAATACTTGCCGAGCGACGCCTGGGCGGCGTGCAGGTCGGCCTTCATCGCGCTGTCGTTGCGCGCCAGCAGCGACAGCCGCGCGGTGAGCAGACGCAGCTTCACGTTCTCGCGCACGAAGTAGCCCTGGTCGGGCGACGCGAGCATCGCATCCGCGTGGTCGATCCGGCGCACCTGCACGAGGCCCTTCAGTTGCTGACCGAGACCGGCCGAGAAGTCGTGCCACCACACCTTCCAGCGCGGCTCGCCGGCGGCGACCGACGAAGCGGCGTCGGCCGGCGCGGCCTTCGGCGCCGCGTGCGGCACGATCGCCTCGCCCGACAGCGGCAGCGCGTCGATCTTGCCGATCGCGTCGTCGAGCTTGATCGCGAGGCCGGTGAGATCGGCTGTCGGCGCGGCCTTCAGCTTCTCGATGTCCTGCGCGAGCGCCTTGCGCACCGTGACGGCCTGTGCGCTCTGCGACGTCGCGAGACGCGCGTCGGCGTTCTGCAGCGCGATCAGCGCGAGCTGCGTGTTGCCGGTCAGCTGAAGCTGCTGGCTCGCGCTCGACAGCATCTGGTCGACTTCCTCGAGCATCCACGCATCGCGGTTGCGCGACAGGTCCTGGTATTGCTGCTGCAGCGCCTGCTGCGCGCTCTGCGCATCGGCAAGCTTGCCGTCGAGCTGCGCGAGCTGCGTGTCGACCTGGTGCGTGCCGGCGAGCGCCTGCTCGGTCTTCATCCGCGTTTCGGCCGCTTGCGCGTCGAGCGCCTTCTGGCGCGCGACGAACGTACCGTCGAGCCGATCGATCTTGCGGTTCAGCGCGTAGCCGCCGACACCCGCCGCGCAGCCGAGCACGACGACGACGAACCACAGCGCCGCGCTGCCGCCGCGGCGCGCACGCGGCTCGGGCGCGAGATAAGGAGGGTTGGGCGGCGGTGCGGATGCAGCGGCCGGCTGGGAAGCGACGCTTTTGGAATCGTTGGTATCTGTCATGCGTTTAGTCACCGGTGCGGCTGTCGCCGGTTGGACGGCCTCGTCGGCCATCGTTCGAAACGCGCGGACGATGCGCTCATCGCCCGCGCCGGTCAGCGTAATCCTATCAAAACCCAATGCGCGCGCGGTCTGCTCGATCCGCGGGTGCGGCGTCACGAGCGGCGCATGCTTCAGCGCGTCGATCTCGGCGTCGTTCAGGTGGGCGCGCGCGAGCTCGTGCAGGTTGCGCACGCCTTCCGAGCTCGTGACGAGCCATGCGTGCGGCTGGCCGTCGAGCAGCGCATGCACGCGCTCCCACGCGCCGACGCGCGGCTCGGGCACGACGCGCCGGTACGCGGCGACGAGCGTGACGTCCGCCCCGGCCTCGCGCAGGCGGTCGGCGAGCCACTCGCGCCCGCCGTCGCCGCGCACGATCAGCACGCGCTTGCCCGCCAGCGCCTGCGCGCCGCCGAACGCGGCCTCGATGCTCGCGAACAGGCTTTCCGAATCGTAATGGGGCACGCCGCCGTCGGGCGGCGCCTGCGGCGCGATCACGCGATGCGCGGGCGCCGCGATGCCGTGACGTTCGAGCGCCGCGACGCTGCCGGGCCCGACCACGCCGACCGGCAGCGCGTTCGGCCAGATCGCGCCGTAGCGCGCGAGCGCGCGGTCGATCGCGTTCGGCGACACGAAAATCACCAGCGCGTAGTCGGCCAGCGCCGCGAACGCGGCGTCGAGCGGCGCCGGATCGTTGACCGGCGCGATGTCGATCAGCGGGAATTCGAGCACGTCGCAACCGGCATCGGCCAGTTGCGACGCAAGCGCGTCGGACTGGCCGTCCGGACGCGTCAGAACAGCGGTGAACGCGCGCGCGCCGCCCGCCATCAGGCGTCGCCCTTGCCCGCGGCCTGCGAGCCCGCGAGCAGCGCCTGGACGATGTCGAGCGCGCCTTGCGCCTCGAGCTCGTCGGACACCGCGCGGCCGAGCGCGAGCGCATCGGCGACGGTCACGACGGCCCCGCACTCCTCGGCCGTCAGCACGCGCTTGCCGTCGGTGGTCGACACGCGGCCCGTCAGGTACAGCTCGCCCGCACGCCACACCGCGTGCGCGGCGAGTGGCACCTCGCAACTGCCGCCGAGCGCGCGCGACACCATCCGCTCGGCCTCGACCGCGAGCGCGGTCTGCGGGTCGTGCAGCGGCGCGAGCCACGCGGCGACGTCGTCGCGGCGCGCGGCGATCTCGATGCCGAGCGCGCCCTGGCCGGCCGCAGGCGGGCTGGCCTCGACGTCGAGCAGCGTGCGGATCCGCGCGTCGAGGCCGAGGCGTTTCAGGCCGGCCGCCGCCAGGATGATCGCCGCGTAGTCGCCGCGATCGAGTTTCGCGAGACGCGTGTCGAGGTTGCCGCGCAGCGGCAGGACCTCGAGATGCGGATAACGCGAACGCAGCATCGCTTCGCGACGCAGGCTCGATGTGCCGACGACCGCGCCGGCCGGCAGCGCGTCGAGCGACGCGTAGTCGTTCGACACGAATGCGTCGCGCGGGTCTTCGCGTTCCATGATCGCGGCGAGCGAGAAGCCGTCGGGCAGCGCCATCGGCACGTCCTTCAGCGAGTGCACCGCGAGATCGGCGCGGCCGTCGGCCAGCGCGCTCTCCAGTTCCTTCACGAACAGGCCCTTGCCGCCGACCTTCGACAGCGTGCGATCGAGAATCTGATCGCCGCGCGTCGTCATCCCGAGGATTTTCACGTCACAAGCTGGATATAATTTGCGCAGCGCATCACGCACATGTTCGGCTTGCCACATCGCCAGGCGGCTCTCGCGCGAAGCGATCGTCAACGTCGCGGGCGGCCGTGCCTGTTGCGGCCCGGCCGCGGGGGTCTCGGAATTCATTGCTGGAACATCGAAGGACGGGATTGAAGACCGAACAATGGTAGCACGCACGCCCCGGCCGCCCGAGCCCGGAGCCTGCGCCCGGCCTGCCTCCGTGCGGGTCGCGGCGCCGTGGTGCGGATGTGCCGCACGTAGCTGGTTGCTTGACCGCAGTTCCCGCAGTTTCCGCAGTTCCTTTTGACTCGAGCTTTCCCAAGGAAACCCATCGTGAAGTCTTCCGGATCGGCGCGTACGGCGCGCCGCAATGCTGCCTTGCCCTCCTCCGACGCCCCGACGGGCACGCTCGCCACCGCCGCGAACGGCCGTGCGAAAACGGCGACGAAACCCACGGCAACGAAACCGAAAGACCCGATACGTCAGACAAAAACGGCGACGAAAGCCGCCGGCGCAGCCGCCCGCCCAACCGTCGCGACGAAGGCCGGCACCCGCGCGCGCGACGACAAGGACCGTCCGCTGTTCGAAGACATCCGCTTCCTCGGCCGCCTGCTCGGCGACGTCGTGCGCGAACAGGAAGGCGATACCGTGTTCGACGTGGTCGAGACGATCCGCCAGACCGCGGTCAAGTTCCGTCGCGAGGACGACAGCGAAGCCGCGCAGACGCTCGAGAAGAAGCTGCGCAAGCTGACGCCGGAGCAGACGGTGAGCGTCGTGCGCGCGTTCAGCTATTTCTCGCACCTCGCGAACATCGCGGAAGACCGCCATCACAACCGCCGCCGCCGCATCCACGCGCTGGCCGGCTCCGCGCCGCAGCCCGGCACGGTCGCGTACGCGCTCGATCAATTGAAAACCACCGGCAACGCGTCGAAGCGCCTGCTGCAACGCTTCTTCGACGATGCGCTGATCGTGCCGGTGCTGACCGCGCACCCGACCGAAGTGCAGCGCAAGAGCATCCTCGACGCGCAGCACGACATCGCGCGCCTGCTCGCCGAGCGCGACCAGGAACTGACCGCGCGCGAGCGCCAGTACAACGAAGCAATGCTGCGCGCGCGCGTGACCGCGCTGTGGCAGACGCGCATGCTGCGCGACTCGCGCCTGACGGTCGGCGACGAAATCGACAACGCGCTGTCGTACTACCGCGCGACCTTCCTCGACGAGCTGCCCGCGCTGTACGGCGACATCGAGGCCGCGCTCGCCGAGCACGGCCTGTCGGCCCGCGTGCCTGCGTTCTTCCAGATGGGCAGCTGGATCGGCGGCGACCGCGACGGCAACCCGAACGTGACCGCTGCGACGCTCGACGAGGCGATCAACCGCCAGGCCGCGGTGATCCTCGAGCACTATCTGGAACAGGTGCACAAGCTCGGCGCCGAACTGTCGGTGTCGAACCTGCTGGTCGGCGCGAGCGACGCGGTGAAGGCGCTCGCGGCAGCATCGCCCGACCAGTCGCCGCACCGTGTCGACGAACCGTATCGCCGCGCGCTGATCGGCATCTACACGCGGCTCGCCGCGAGCGCGCGCGTGCGCGTCGGCGAAGGCACGGTACCCGTGCGCAGCGCGGGCCGCGGCGCGCCGCCGGTGCGCGCGATTCCGTACGAGGATTCCGAAGCGTTCGTTGCCGATCTGAAGGTGCTGACCGCGTCGCTCGACGAACACCACGGCACGTCGCTCGCCGCGCCGCGCCTCGCGCCGCTCGTGCGCGCGGCCGAAGTGTTCGGCTTCCATCTGGCGAGCATCGACCTGCGCCAGAGCTCCGACATCCACGAGGCGGTGGTCGCCGAGCTGTTCGCGCGCGCGGGCGTCGAGGCCGACTATGCGGCGCTCGCCGAGGAAGACAAGCTGCGCGTGCTGCTCGCCGCACTCGCCGATCCGCGCCCGCTGCGCTCGCCGTACCTCGAATACTCGGCGCTCGCGCAGAGCGAGCTCGGCGTGTTCGAGAAGGCGCGCGAGGTCCGCGCGCAATTCGGCGCGCGCGCGGTGCGCAACTACATCATTTCGCACACGGAAACCGTCAGCGACCTCGTCGAGGTATTGCTGCTGCAGAAGGAGACGGGCCTGCTCGAAGGCACGCTCGGCGTGCCGGGCGGCGACGCGCGCAACAGCCTGATGGTGATCCCGCTGTTCGAGACGATCCCCGACCTGCGCGACGCGTCGCGCATCATGCGCGAATACTTCGCGCTGCCGGGCATCGACGCGTTGATCGCGCACCAGGGCGCGGAACAGGAAGTGATGCTCGGCTACTCCGACAGCAACAAGGACGGCGGCTTCCTCACGTCGAACTGGGAGCTGTATCGCGCGGAGCTCGCGCTCGTCGACCTGTTCCGCGAGCGCAAGATCACGCTGCGGCTGTTCCACGGCCGCGGCGGCACGGTCGGCCGCGGGGGCGGCCCGACCTACCAGGCGATCCTGTCGCAGCCGCCGGGCACCGTGAACGGCCAGATCCGCCTGACCGAACAGGGCGAGGTGATCGCGAGCAAGTTCTCGAACCCGTCGATCGGCCGGCGCAACCTCGAGACGGTCGTCGCCGCGACGCTCGAGGCGTCGCTGCTGCCGCAGTCGAACGCGCCGGCGCAATTGCCGGCGTTCGAAGCCGCGATGCAGACGCTGTCCGACGCGGCGATGGCCGCGTATCGCGCGCTCGTCTACGAAACCCCGGGCTTCACCGACTACTTCTTCGCGTCGACGCCGATCACCGAGATCGCCGAGCTGAACATCGGCAGCCGCCCGGCGTCGCGCAAGCTGCAGGATCCGAAGCAGCGCAAGATCGAGGATCTGCGCGCGATTCCGTGGGGCTTCTCGTGGGGTCAGTGCCGGCTGCTGCTGACCGGCTGGTACGGCTTCGGCAGCGCGGTGAGCGCGTATCTCGACGGCGCGTCCGACGACGCAGAACGCGCGAAACGCGTCGCGCTGCTCAAGAAGATGAACAAGACCTGGCCGTTCTTCTCGAACCTGCTGTCGAACATGGACATGGTGCTCGCGAAGACCGATCTCGCGGTCGCGTCGCGCTATGCGCAACTCGTGCCCGACCGCAAGCTGCGCAAGCACGTGTTCGAGCGGATCGTCGCGGAATGGGAGCGCACGTCGCAGGCGCTCGCGGAAATCACCGGGCACGAAGGCCGCCTCGCGACCAACCCGCTGCTCGCGCGCTCGATCAAGAACCGCTTCCCCTATCTCGATCCGCTGAACCACCTGCAGGTCGAACTGATCAAGCGTCACCGCGCGGGCGACACGAACGCGCGGCTGCGCCGCGGGATTCACCTGACGATCAACGGGATCGCGGCCGGCCTGCGCAACACCGGCTGATCCGCGCGCGGCGCGGGTGCATTCCGCGCCGCCCGGGACAACGAAAGCCGCGATACGCGCCCATGCGTATCGCGGCTTTTTTCATGCGACGAGAAACGGCGCGGCGTGCGCCGCACGCTCAGCGCGCGTCGATCAGCAACGCATCGTGCTCGAACGAACCGTCGGGCTGCACCGCGTAATAGCCGCGCACCTCGTCCGGCGCATGCGCCCACAGCGCGCGAATGCCGGCGACGCTGTCGGCCGGCGTGCGGATGCGCGCGACCCACGTGTCGAAATCGATCGGCAACCGCCAGCGGCTGTGCACCTGCGCGTCGAAACCGGCCGCACGAAACATCGCGAGCCATTCGTCCGCGCGGTAGTCGCGCACGTGCGACGCGTCGCGCAGCACTTCCGCGGCCTGCAGGTACGTATCGAGGAGCGGGTGGTCGTTGCCGGCGATGTCGATCATCAGCACGCGGCCGCCCGGCTTCAGCACGCGGCGCACCTCGGCGAGCGCCGCGCGCATGTCGTGCCAGTGGTGCGCGCTCATCCGGCTCACGACCCAGTCGAACGTCGCGGCGTCGAACGGCAGCCGCTCGGCCGGGCCCTGCTGCGTGCGGATGTTCGCGAGCCCGCGCGCGCGTGCGGCCGCGTCGACGGTCGCGAGCATCGGCGCGGCGAGATCGTACGCGACCACGTCGCGCACGTGCGGCGCGACCGCGAAGCTCGCGTGGCCGGCGCCGCAACCGAGATCGAGCACCGCCGCATCGGGCGTCGCACGCACCGCGTCGGCGAGCGTCTGCAGGTCGGCGCCCGTCGCATGAACCGTGCTCGTCAGATAGGCGGCGGCCGTCGTGCCGAATGCGTCGGCGACCTGGTCGTGGTGTTTCATCGTTCGCTCCTTTTCTTGATGCAGCCGGCCGAACCCGGCGCGCCCGCGCGCGATCCGGCCCCGTGCAACGTCTCGTGGGACGCACGCTGTGTCCTGCCGGCGCGCGAGCCGCTACAATAGGCCCGCACGTGTACCAGTACAAGTTAAGCAGTTATTCTGGTATTCGATCCACCTGTCTGATCGTTGCAGACGGATCGTTGCCGCGTCTTCGTCTCCATTTCGCCGTTTCCGCATGAACCAGCCGTCCTCCGCTCCCGTCCCGCCGCTCGACGCCACGCCCGCTCGCGCGCTCGGCGAATTCATCCGCGCCCATCGCGAGCGACTGTCGCCGCAGGCGGTCGGCCTGCCGCCCGGCCCGCGCCGCCGCACGCCGGGGCTGCGGCGCGAGGAAGTCGCGCAGCTGTGCGGCGTCAGCCCGACCTGGTACACGTGGATCGAGCAGGGCCGGCCCGTATCGGCGTCGGCCGACGCGCTCGCCCGGATCGCCGTCGCGCTGCAACTGTCGAAGGCCGAGCGCGCGTACCTGTTCGAGCTGGCCGCGCAGCGCGACCCGGCCGAGCCCGATGTCGCGGGCGGCGACCTGCCGCCGACGCTCGCCGCGACCGTCGCGGCGATCGCGACGCCCGCCTACGTGCTCGACCGCCAATGGAACGCGCTCGCGTGGAATGCGCCGGCCGCCGCACTGTTTTCCGGCTGGCTCGACGGCGAGCACGACCGCAACCTGCTGCGCTTCACGTTCATGTCGCCGGCCGCCCGCACGCTGATCGTCGACTGGGAAACCCGCGCGCGGCGGCTCGCGGCCGAATTCCGCGCCGATGCGATCCGCCACCTGACCGATGCGCCGACGCGCGCGCTGATCGACGCGCTGACGGCCGGCAGCGACGCGTTCGCGCAGTACTGGGCATCCCAGGACGTGTTCGAGCGCGAAGGCGGGTTGCGCGAATTCGACCACCCGGCCGACGGCCGCCTCGTGTACCAGCAGATCACGCTGAAGCCCGCGCACCGCGAGGACCTGAAGCTCGTCGTGCTGGTGCGCGACTGAGCACCGGCCGCGCCCGCAAGGGCCGGTAGGCCGGCCCGCGAATGTTAGAATCGCGGGATTCCCTCGGCGGCGCACGCCGCCCAACTCCCCTTCGAAGAAACGCCATGACGTCCCAACTGCACAAAAAGGGCGAGGCCTGGTCGGCCCGCTTCTCGGAACCGATGTCGGAGCTGGTCAAGCGCTACACGTCGTCGGTGTTTTTCGACAAGCGCCTCGCGCTCGTCGACATCGCCGGCTCGCTCGCGCACGCGAACATGCTCGCCGCGCAGCGGATCATCAGCGCCGACGACCTGGCCGCGATCGAACGCGGGATGGCGCAGATCAAGGGCGAAATCGAGCGCGGCGAATTCGAATGGCAGCTCGACCTCGAAGACGTTCACCTGAACATCGAGGCGCGCCTGACCGCGCTGATCGGCGATGCCGGCAAGCGCCTGCACACGGGCCGCTCGCGCAACGACCAGGTCGCGACCGACATCCGCCTGTGGCTGCGCGGCGAGATCGACCGCATCGGCGGCCTGCTGAACGACCTGCGCGGCGCGCTGATCGACCTCGCGGAACGGAACGCCGACACGATCATGCCGGGCTTCACGCATCTGCAGGTCGCGCAGCCGGTCACGTTCGGCCATCACCTGCTCGCGTACGTCGAGATGTTCACGCGCGACGCCGAACGCATGCGCGACTGCCGCACCCGCGTGAACCGCCTGCCGCTCGGCGCGGCCGCGCTCGCGGGCACGAGCTACCCGATCGATCGTCACGCGGTCGCGAAGACGCTCGGCTTCGACGGCATCTGCGCGAACTCGCTCGACGCGGTGTCGGATCGCGACTTCGCGATCGAATTCACCGCCGCGGCCGCGCTCGTGATGACGCACGTGTCGCGCTTCTCCGAAGAGCTCGTGCTGTGGATGAGCCCGCGCGTCGGCTTCATCGACATCGCCGATCGCTTCTGCACCGGCAGCTCGATCATGCCGCAGAAGAAGAACCCGGACGTGCCCGAGCTCGCGCGCGGCAAGACCGGCCGCGTGAACGGCCACCTGATGGCGCTGCTCACGCTGATGAAGGGCCAGCCGCTCGCGTACAACAAGGACAACCAGGAAGACAAGGAACCGCTGTTCGACACGGTCGACACCGTCGCCGACACGCTGCGGATCTTCGCCGAGATGGTCGCCGGCATCACCGTGAAGCCGGACGCGATGCGCGCGGCCGCGCTGCAGGGCTTCTCGACCGCCACCGACCTCGCCGACTACCTCGTGAAGCGCGGCCTGCCGTTCCGCGACGCGCACGAAGCCGTCGCGCACGCGGTCAAGATCTGCGACGACCGCGGCATCGACCTCGCCGACCTGACGCTCGACGAGATGAAGCGAGAACTGCCGAACGTCGCGCACCTGATCGGCGACGACGTGTTCGGCTACCTGACGCTCGAAGGGTCGGTCGCAAGCCGCAACCATCCGGGCGGCACCGCGCCCGACCAGGTGCGTGCGGCCGTCAACGCCGCCCGCGCCGCGCTGGGCAAGTAACGAGCTGCAGCCCCCGACGGACGCCTTCGGCGTCCGTTTTTCATTCGGGCGGCCGACGCGCCGCCCGCCGCCTTCCCCGCTTCACGGATGCCCCCGATGACCTTTTCCGCCGCGCTCTTCGACATGGACGGCCTGCTCGTCGATTCCGAGCGGACCATCATGAACACGTGGATCGACGTGTCGAATGCGCACGGCGTCGTGCTGACCGAGCTCGATTACCTGCAGATCGTCGGCCGCTCGTTCGCCGAAGGCCAGGTGATCCTCGCGCGACTGATCGGCGACCCCGACACGTTCGACGCGGTGCGCATCCGCGTGCGCGAGCAACTCGCCGCACCTGAGCCCCATCCGAAGTTTCCGCTGAAGTCGGGCGCGCGTGCGCTGCTCGACACGCTCGCGCAGGCCGGCATTCCGTGCGCGGTCGCGTCGTCGTCCGCGCGCGACGTGATCCGCGCGCGGCTCGACGCCGTCGGCGTGCTGCCGTTCTTCCGCGCGATCGCGGGCGGCGACGAAGTCGCGCGCGGCAAACCCGACCCGGCCGTCTACCGGCTCGCGGCCGAGCGCCTCGGCGTGCCGGCCCACGCGTGCGTCGCGTTCGAGGACAGCGACTTCGGCGCGCTGTCGGCCGCCGGCGCGGGCGCCGCGGTCGTCACCGTGCCCGACCTGAAGGCGCCGACGCCCGACATCGTCGCGCTGAGCCTGCACGTGCTCGCGTCGCTCGACGACGCGGTCTCGCTCGTGCCGACGTGGTTCGGCCGGCTGGACACGCAGCAGAGCGCGTAGGCGACGCACACGGGCCGCCAACGCAAACGGGCACCCTCAGGTGCCCGTTTGCGTTGCCGCGCCGGATCATCGGCATCGCGGCGATGCCTACCGGTTGCCGGCCGTCTCCGACAGCCGCTTCATCGTCGCGATGCGCGCACCGATCAGGTCGACGCGGCCGTCCTCGCCGACGAGCGGCGCCGTCGCATCGCGGAACGCCACCCACGCGCGCTGCGCGCGCACGAGCGTCGCGGCCGAATGCGCGGGCATCTTGCGGCGCAGCTTCTGGTAATAGCGGTTCAGGTCGAACAGCGCGTGTTCGCACGCGGCGTCCTGCGCGCACGGCCGAACGCGGCGGATCGCCGGATCGCGCGGCGCGTTCGCCGGCTTGGCGCCGGCCGGTGCAGCCGCACCGCCCTGCGCGCCGCTCGTCGCCGCGACCGGCACGGCGGCGGGCGGCGGTGCATAGCGGTCGGCCGCCCCGCGCAGCGCCAGCGCGCGATCGCGCACCGGCTGCAGTTGCAGGTCCGCGCTCGACATCGCATACGCGGTGCCGCGCGTGGTGTCGTACACGGCCTTCAGCAGTTGCACTTCGTCCTTGCGCCACGTGAGCCAGCGACGCTGACTCTCCTGCCAGCCGCGCTTCGCGTCGGCCGGCGCATCCTTCGACAGGCGCTGGTACGCGCCGTCCATCACTGCCTGCCACTGCTGCTGCGCTTCGCCCATGCACTGGATCTGGCCGGCCGGCGACGACCGGTCGCGCCGCGCGAGGCACTGCCGCATCGCGACGTCGATCGGGTCGGCCGCCGCGACTTCCGCATGCACGACACCCGCGCCTGCGAGCCCCATCAATCCTGCCGCCCAGACGACGAGCGCGGCCAGCGCCGCGCGCATCGTCCGGAGTCGTCCGTGCGTCGCCATCAGTCGCGCACGCAGTCGACGAAGTACTCGACGCGGCCGTTCACCTCTTCCGCGACGAGGCCGTGGATGTCGGTGTGGAAGCCCGGGAAACGCTCGTTGAAGTCGCGCGCGAACCGCAGGTAGTTCACGATCGTCTTGTTGAAGCGCTCGCCCGGGATCAGCAGCGGAATGCCCGGCGGGTACGGCGTGAGCAGGATGCTCGTCACGCGGCCTTCGAGCTCGTCGAGCGGCACGCGGTCGATCTTGCGGTGCGCGAGCTTCGCGAACGCGTCCGACGGCTTCATCGCCGGCTCCATGTCCGACAGGTACATCTCGGTCGTCAGGCGGGCGATGTCGTTCGCGCGGTACACGTCGTGGATCTGCGTGCACAGGTCGCGCAGGCCGACGCGCTCGTAGCGCGGATGCTGCGCGACGAATTCCGGCAGCACGCGCCACAGCGGCTGGTTGTTGTCGTAGTCGTCCTTGAACTGCTGCAGCTCGGTCACCATCGAGTTCCAGCGGCCCTTCGTGATGCCGATCGTGAACATGATGAAGAACGAGTACAGGCCGGTCTTCTCGACGATGATCCCGTGCTCGGCCAGGTACTTCGTGACGATCGCGGCCGGAATGCCGGTCTCGCCGAACTCGCCGTCGACGTCGAGCCCCGGCGTGATGATCGTCGCCTTGATCGGGTCGAGCATGTTGAAGCCTTCGGCGAGCGGGCCGAAGCCGTGCCAGTGGTCGTTCGGCTTCAGCATCCAGTCTTCGCGCGAACCGATGCCTTCCTCGGACAGGTTGTCCGGCCCCCACACGCTGAAGAACCAGTCGTCGCCGTATTCGGCGTCGACCTTGCGCATCGCGCGGCGGAAGTCGATCGCCTCGGCGATCGATTCCTCGACGAGCGCGGTGCCGCCCGGCGGCTCCATCATCGCGGCCGCGACGTCGCACGACGCGATGATCGCGTACTGCGGGCTCGTCGACGTGTGCATCAGGTACGCCTCGTTGAAGCGATGCTTGTCGAACGTGCGGTTCTCCGAATCCTGCACGACGATCTGCGAGGCCTGCGAGATGCCGGCGAGCAGCTTGTGCGTCGAGTGCGTCGCGAACACGAGCGCGCCCGTGCGCGGACGGCCGTCGCCGATCGCGTGCATGTCGCGGTAGAAATCGTGGAACGTCGCGTGCGGCAGCCATGCTTCGTCGAAGTGCAGCGTGTCGAGCAGGTCGCCGAGCAGGTCCTTGATCATCTCGACGTTGTAGACGACGCCGTCGTACGTGCTCTGCGTGATCGTCAGGATCCGCGGCTTCATGTCCGGGTTCTGGCGCATCGCCTCGCGCGCGAACGGGTTCGCCTCGATCTTCTTGCGGATGTTCTCCGGCTTGAATTCGTCGCGCGGGATCGGCCCGATGATGCCGAAATGATTGCGCGTCGGCGTGAGGAACACCGGGATCGCGCCCGTCATCGTGATCGCGTGCAGGATCGACTTGTGGCAGTTGCGGTCGACCAGCACGATGTCGCCGGGCGCGACCGTCGCGTGCCAGACGATCTTGTTCGACGTCGACGTGCCGTTGGTCACGAAGAATAGATGGTCGGCACTGAAGATGCGCGCCGCATTGCGCTCGGACGCCGCGACGGGGCCCGTGTGATCGAGCAACTGGCCGAGTTCGTCCACCGCGTTGCAGACGTCCGCGCGCAGCATGTTCTCGCCGAAGAACTGATGGAACATCTGGCCGAGCGGATTCTTCAGGAACGCGACGCCGCCCGAGTGACCGGGGCAGTGCCACGAGTACGAGCCTTCGTCCGCATACTTGACGAGCTCCTTGAAGAACGGCGGCGCGAGCGAATCGAGATAGACCTTCGCTTCGCGGATGATGTGGCGCGCGACGAACTCCGGCGTGTCCTCGAACATGTGGATGAAGCCGTGCAGTTCGCGCAGGATGTCGTTCGGCAGATGTCGCGACGTGCGCGTCTCGCCGTACAGGAAGATCGGGATGTCCGCGTTGCGGCGGCGCACTTCGGCGACGAACGCGCGCAGCTCGATGATCGCGGTCGCGAGCTCGGGCAGCTCGCCGTCCGCGCCGGTTTCGCCGAGCATGAGTTCGTCGTCGTCGATCGACAGGATGAAGCACGACGCGCGGCTCGATTGCTGCGCGAACGACGTCAGATCGCCATAGCTCGTGAGGCCGAGGACTTCGACGCCCTCCTTCTCGATCGCTTCGGCCAACGCCCGGATGCCGGAGCCCGAGATGTTCTCGGAGCGGAAATCTTCGTCGATGATGACGACGGGGAAACGAAACTTCATGGGCGATTCTCCAAAAAGAACGACCGCGGCGCGTCACGCGCAGCGGTCACCCGGAAACTGGTGAGACGTTATGCAACCAGATCAGGTTTTCGGCAGCGTGACACCGCGCTGACCCTGATACTTGCCGCCGCGATCGGCGTACGACACGTCGCACACCTCGTCGCTCTCGAAGAACAAGACCTGCGCGACGCCTTCGTTCGCGTAGATCTTCGCGGGCAGCGGCGTGGTATTCGAGAATTCCAGCGTGACGTAGCCTTCCCACTCGGGTTCGAACGGCGTCACGTTGACGATGATCCCGCAGCGCGCGTAGGTCGACTTGCCGAGGCAGACCGTCAGCACGGTGCGCGGGATGCGGAAATATTCGACGGTGCGGGCCAGCGCGAACGAATTCGGCGGGATGATGCACACGTCGCCCTTGAAATCGACAAACGAGCCCTCGTCGAAGTTCTTCGGATCGACGATCGTCGAGTTGATGTTCGTGAAGATCTTGAATTCGTCCGCGCAGCGGATATCGTAGCCGTAGCTCGACGTGCCGTAGCTGACGATCCGGCGGCCGTCCTCGGACGCGCGGACCTGATCGGGCACGAACGGCTCGATCATCTTGTGCTCTTCGGCCATGCGCCGAATCCATTTGTCGGACTTGATGCTCATGCCAGCCTCCGCAGGGCCGTCCCGGAGGGGCTGACCGTCCCCTCGTGGGACAGCGAACGAAGTGAGCGTTGGGGTCGTTTCATATCGGGGCGCCAGGAAACGCTGCGTGACAGTCGGGAAGGGCCGCTCGCGCCAGGCGGCGGCCGGGAAAGGCGCACATTTTACGCGATCATCGGCTCACGCACGCGGCGGCCGTCAACGGATCACGCCGCAAGCCAGCGCGGGCCCCGCGCCATGCTGCGGAAACGCCGGGTCGCTCGAGTCGCGGTGCACCAGCGCCGCGCGGTTCATCGCCGAGCGCACACCGTCGAGGGCCAGATCGGGCGCGACGATGAAGCCGGCCGCGACGCCGTTCGCATCCGCATGGATGTTGCCGAGATCGCCGGCGACGCGCGCGCCCGCGCGCAGCCGGTCGGCGGCCGGCGCGAACACTTGGCCGGCGCTCGAGCCGTCGCCCGCGTTGCAGTCGCCGCGTTCGTGCACCTGCAGCGCGTGATCGCTGTTCGGCGGCAGGCCGACCAGGTTGTAGGTGACCTGCACGCCGTCCGGGCGCTCGACGAACGTCACCGCGCCGCGCGCCTGCGAGCCGACCGTCGGCTGCAGTTGCGCGTCGGCCCGTTTTTCGTGCGACGAGGAAAAGGAGGTACAGCCGGCCAGCAGGCCCAGCGCGGCGGCGGCCAGCAGCGCGCGCCGCGCGCGGCCGGCGCGCACGCCGTGATGTCGTTGTTTCATTCGATCCTCATACCGGCTGGCGGCCGTTCGAGACGACGGCCGTGCCGGGTGGGTAAAGGGACCCGGGAAAAGTCGCCATGATACCGCGCCTCGCGGCGCCGTAAACAGCGTGAGGCCCCGCCCCGCAAGGGTTTTACGTATTTTGAACAACGATCGACGGGAACTTCGACGTCATGTCGCGCGATCGCTCGGCAATCGCCAGCGCGACGCCGCGCGCGATATCGCGGTAGCGCCGCGCGAGCGCGCCGTCCGGCTCGGCCGCAACCGTCGGCGTGCCGCCGTCGGCACGCTCGCGAATCGCGATGTCGAGCGGCAGGCTGCCCAGCACGTTCACGCCGTAATCCTTCGCCATCCGCTCCGCGCCGCCCGCGCCGAAGATGTGCTCCTCGTGGCCGCAATTCGAGCAGATGTGGATGCTCATGTTCTCGACGATGCCGAGGATCGGGATGCCGACCTTCTCGAACATCTTCAGCCCCTTCTTCGCGTCGAGCAGCGCGATGTCCTGCGGCGTCGTGACGATCACCGCGCCGGTGACGGGCACGCGCTGCGCGAGCGTGAGCTGGATGTCGCCCGTACCGGGCGGCATGTCGACGATCAGGTAGTCGAGCTCGCGCCAGTTGGTCTGGCGCAGCAGTTGTTCGAGCGCGGACGTCGCCATCGGGCCGCGCCACACCATCGGGTTGTCCTCCTCGATCAGGAAGCCGATCGAGTTCGCCTGCAGCCCGTGGCCGACGAGCGGGTTCATCGACTGGTTGTCCGGCGACTCGGGGCGCTGGCCGTGGATGCCGAGCATCGTCGGCAGCGACGGGCCGTAGATGTCGGCGTCGAGGATGCCGACCGACGCGCCTTCCGCGGCGAGCGCGAGCGCGAGGTTCACGGCCGTCGTGCTCTTGCCGACGCCGCCCTTGCCCGACGCGACCGCGACGATGTTCTTCACATTCGGCAACAGCTTCACGCCGCGCTGCACCGTATGCGCGACGATCTCCTGCGACACGGCGACGCGCGCGTCGCGCACGCCCGGCACGGCCTGCAGCGCCGTGGCGACGCGCGCGCGCACGTCGTCGTGCTGGCTGCGCGCCGGATAACCGAGCACCACGTCGAGCGCCACGACATCGCCGTCGATCGCGACGTTGCGCACGCCCTTGTTCGCCGTATACGGCCGGCCGGTATTGGGGTCGACGACTGCCGCCAGCGCGGCGTCGACTTGTGCCCGGTCAATGCTCATCGAAACTCCGTGAAAACGTTTTTCTCGCGCGCAAACGTCAAAAAATATCAAATTACGCTGCGAAAAACGGGAAAAGTGAAAGAATCTGTTGCACGCCATTGCGCGAACGCGCGACCCGGCGCACTCTTCGCGTGCGGCACGCTATAGGGCCAAATCGGCCGCTTACCGCCTATATTGTAGAGGCTGACGCGTCGCACTGCCCGAACAGCCACGCTGACGGACAGGGCATGCGACCGCCTCGGCGGCTGCCGCGAGCGCAGGCCGGCCTTCCTTTTTCGGCCGGCCCGCGCAGGGAGCCGTAGCTGTTGTTTGTCGTCGTTGTCGACTCGTTCAACCAAGAGAGGAATCCAACATGAACATGAAAATCGCGACTCGCCTGTCCGTCTTCGCACTCGCCGGCGCGCTGCTGGCAGGCTGCGCCACGCAGCAGGGCAACAATACGGCCGTCGGCACCGGCACGGGCGCGGCGCTGGGCGCAGGGATCGGCGCACTGGCCGGCGGCGGCAAGGGCGCGGCGATCGGCGCGGGCGTCGGCGCACTGGTCGGCGGCGTGACGGGTTACAACTGGCAAGCGATCAAGAACAAGCTCGCACCGTCGGCAGCGCAGACGGGTACGCAGGTCACCGAACAGCCGGACGGCTCGCTGAAGCTGAACGTGCCGAGCTCGGTCACGTTCGCGACGAACCAGTACGCGATCACGCCGGCGTTCACGCCGCTGCTGAACGACCTGGCGACGACGCTGAACCAGAACCCGCAAGTGACGGCGTCGATCGTCGGCTACACGGACAGCACGGGCTCGGCGCAGCTGAACCAGACGCTGTCGCAGAACCGCGCGCAAAGCGTCGTGAACGCGCTCGTGCAGCGCGGCGTGAACGGCGGCCGTCTGTCGGCTCAAGGCATGGGCGCATCGAACCCGATCGCGGACAACGCGACCGAAGCCGGCCGCGCACAAAACCGCCGCGTCGAGATCTACCTGCGCGCGCCGCAACAGCATCAGTAAGCGCGACCACGAGAGGAAACGTGCGGGCGTCCTGCCCGCACAGCCCCGCCTCACAAGGCTTTCGGCGGGGCCGGTAACAAATCGAAAAATTTTTCGAACTTCTGTCGCAGGCCGTGGTCAGTATTTACGGTACGCGGCTGGTGTTGCCGGCGCGTCACCATTCTCCTCTTGTCGTTGTTGCTCCGGGGCCGTATCCGCCCCGGTTTTTTTTGTCCGCGAAATTCGTGCTGCAACGCAGCATGGCTCTGTCAGGCGCGCCACCTGCGCGGCCTCGCCCCTTCTGCCGCCCGGTCCGCGGCGCGTGCCCGCCGCGCTGGCCCTTGCCCCTGCTAGAATCGCGGTTTCCCGTCGTTTTTCCCGCTGTTCTTCTCCAGACCCTATGTCCGCATCCGACCTCACTTCCGTGCAGGCTGCGGCGCCGCAAGGCGGCCGCCAGATCCTCGTTACGTCCGCACTGCCCTACGCCAACGGGCAGATCCACATCGGCCACCTGGTCGAGTACATCCAGACCGACATCTGGGTGCGGGCGCTGCGAATGCATGGCCACGAGGTCTACTACATCGGCGCCGACGATACGCACGGCACGCCGATCATGCTGCGCGCGGAGCAGGAAGGCCTGACCCCGAAGCAGCTGATCGACCGCGTGTGGACCGAGCACAAGCGCGACTTCGACAGCTTCGGCGTGTCGTTCGACAACTTCTACTCGACCGATTCGGACGAGAACCGCGTGCTGAGCGAGAAGATCTATCTCGCGCTGCAGGAAGCCGGCCTGATCGCCGAACGCGAAATCGAGCAAGCGTACGATCCGGTCAAGGAAATGTTCCTGCCGGACCGCTTCATCAAGGGCGAGTGCCCGAAGTGCCACGCGAAGGACCAGTACGGCGACAGCTGCGAAGTGTGCGGCTCGACGTACCTGCCGACCGATCTGCTGAACCCGTATTCGGTCGTGTCGGGCGCGACGCCGGTGCGCAAGACTTCGAAGCACTACTTCTTCCGCCTGTCCGACCCGCGCTGCGAATCGTTCCTGCGCGAATGGGTGAGCGGTCTCGCGCAGCCCGAAGCGACCAACAAGATGCGCGAATGGCTCGGCGACGCCGGCGAAGCCAAGCTCGCCGACTGGGACATCTCGCGCGACGCGCCGTACTTCGGCTTCGAGATCCCCGGCGCGCCCGGCAAGTATTTCTACGTGTGGCTCGACGCGCCGGTCGGCTACTACGCGAGCTTCAAGAACCTGTGCGACCGCAACGGCATCGATTTCGACGCGTGGATCCGCCCGGGCTCGAAGGCCGAGCAATATCACTTCATCGGCAAGGACATCCTGTACTTCCACACGCTGTTCTGGCCGGCGATGCTCGAGTTCTCGGGCCACCGCACGCCGACCAACGTGTTCGCGCACGGCTTCCTGACGGTCGACGGCGCGAAGATGTCGAAATCGCGCGGCACGTTCATCACCGCGCGGAGCTACATCGACACGGGCCTGAACCCCGAGTGGCTGCGCTACTACTTCGCCGCGAAGCTGAACGCGACGATGGAAGACATCGACCTGAACCTCGACGACTTCCAGGCGCGCGTGAACAGCGATCTCGTCGGCAAGTACGTGAACATCGCGAGTCGCGCGGCCGGCTTCCTGATCAAGCGTTTCGACGGCCGCGTGCAGGACAGCGCGATGAATCATCCGCTCGTCGCGAAGCTGCGCGATGCGATCGCGCAGATCGCCGCGAACTACGAAGCACGCGAATACGGCCGCGCGCTGCGCCACACGATGGAGCTCGCGGACGAAGTGAACGCGTACGTCGACGGCGCGAAGCCGTGGGATCTCGCGAAGGATCCGGCCAACGCGGTCGCGCTGCACGAAACCTGCAGCGTGAGCCTCGAAGCCTTCCGCCTGCTGTCGCTCGCACTGAAGCCGGTGATCCCGCGCGTCGCCGAAGCGGTCGAGGCGTTCTTCGGGATCGCGCCGCTCGTGTGGGCCGATGCCGCGAAGCCGCTGTCGTCGGCGCAGCCGATCAAGGCGTACCAGCACCTGATGACGCGCGTCGATGCGAAGCAGATCGAAGCGCTGCTGGCCGCGAACCGCGATTCGCTGCAGGCCGAAGCAACGGGTGCAGCGGCCGCGAGCGCGAACGCCGCGAAGCATGCGAAGCGCGATGCCAACGCGAACGCGAAGCCGGCCGCCGCGAACGGCGCCGACGACGCGCCGATCTCGATCGACGATTTCGCGAAGATCGACCTGCGCATCGCGAAGATCGTCGCGTGCCAGGCCGTCGAAGGCTCGGACAAGCTGCTGCAGCTCACGCTCGACGTCGGCGAGGAAAAGACCCGCAACGTGTTTTCGGGCATCAAGTCCGCGTATCAGCCGGAGCAGCTCGTCGGCAAGCTGACGGTGATGGTCGCGAACCTCGCGCCGCGCAAGATGAAGTTCGGCCTGTCCGAAGGGATGGTGCTCGCCGCGTCGGCCGCCGACGAAAAGGCGGAACCGGGCCTCTACATCCTCGAACCGCACAGCGGCGCGAAGCCCGGCATGCGCGTGAAGTAAGCCGAACGCGCTGCTGCCGGCGCAAAAAAGCCCCGCACGATGTCGAATCGTGCGGGGCTTTTTCATTGCCGCCCGCTACGCCGCGCCCGCGCTCAGCGCTGCCCGAACCAGCGGTCGAAACGCCGCGTGTAGTTCAAGTCGACGCCCTGGAACGTGCCGCCGTACGCGGACACCGACCAGAAGCGCGTCAGGTTGATCGTCGCCTTGAACGCGTTGCTCGCCGATTGCAGCCCCTGCTCGAAGCCGAGCACGAACCGCTCGTTGATCGCCTTCGACACCAGCACGACCTGCGGATCGGTCAGGCCGACTTCGCTGCGGCCGACCGAGACCTCGTCGAGACCGAAGGTCTGCGCGACCCGCTTGCCGGTCACGCTGCCGAGCAGCCCGAGCGCCGCGGTCATCGCCCCCTGCTGGCCGACGTTGTTGCCCTGGTCGGTGCCGTGCCCGAACAGCAGCCACGACAGCTTTTCGTTGTCCGTGACGTTCGGCTCCGACACCAGCTTGGCCGTCGGCGACTGGATCGTGCCCGTCACCTGCACGCCGGCCTCGACCTCCTGGTTGCGCCGCATCGCGAGGATGTTGACGCCCGGGTTCGACACGGGGCCGTTGAACGTGAAGAAGCCGTTCTCGACCGCGAGCTTGCGGCCGAACGTCGTGTACGTCGAGCCTTCGGTCACGCGCACGTTGCCGACCGCTCGCAGCGGCACGCCCGGCGCGCTCATCACGGTGATCGTGCCGCGCAGCCCGAGATCGGCGCCGTGCCCCTTGAAGCGGAAGTTGTTGCCGAGGCCGACGTCGATGTTCGCGCGCGGCGCCAGCGACGGCGCCGGCTTGTTTTCGACCGGCTTCGGCTTCGCGGCCGCAGTGCCGGTCGGCGTCTCGCCGCGCACCGTGCCGTCCGGCTGCACGATCACGACGTCGTCGGACAGGTGCGGCGCCGATTGCTCCGGCAGGTCGAACAGCGCGCGATCGACCACGAACTTGCCGTCGATCGACAACGCGCCGCGCGGCCCGTCGTTCGCGACGGTGGCCTTGCCCGACAGCGACAGCTTGCGGTCCGGCGCCGCGAACAGTTCGAGCTTGTCCGCGACGATGCTGGCGGTCAGGTCGGGCGCCTCGCCGTCGAGGCGCACGCGGCCGAGCGCGCGCAGCGTGCCGTCGCCGCCGTGAAATTCGACCTGCTGGAATTCGACGAGGTTGTCCGACAGCTTCACGCGCACGATGCCGTCCTTCAGCTGCACGCCCTGGTCGATGAGCGTCGCGGACAGGTCGTCGCCCGTCAGCGTCCCCGACAGGTTCGGTTTCACCGGCGTGCCGGAGACCGTCAGCTTCAGCGCCGCGCGTCCGCCGAGCAGGTAGCTCGGCCCGAACAGGTTGCCGGTGGTCTTCAGCGCCGGGATGTCGGCATCGATGCGGCCCGACAGCGGACCGTCGTCGACGACCCCGAACACGCCGTCGCGCAGCGCGAACGGCACCGCGACGTTCGCATCGAGCGTGCCGATCCGGCTCGCCTTCGCGAGCGCCGTCACGTTGAGGCGGTTCCCGGGCGCGAAGCTCGCGCGTGCGGACAGATCGGTCAGGCCGAGCGACGCGATGCCGCGCCCGGTCTCGATCGTCACGTCGCCGCCGCGGCGCTTCACCTGCACGTAACCCGTCGCGTTCGCGCCGAGCGAGAAATCCCAGTCGGCATCGAGCACGACGTCGGTGCGCACAGGCGGCCGCTGTCCCGTCAGTTCCTGGCGGACCTCGAGGAAACGCGCGACCGACGCGCCGCTCACCGAACCGGCCGAACGCATCTGGCCGCGATCGAACACGAACGACTTCAGGTCGATCGCCGCGCCTTCGAGCGTGAGCCGCGTCGCGCCGAGCGTCACGCGGCCGGCGCCGGCCGATATCGTCAGCGGCGCCTGCAGCGCGAGCGCCGGCGTGCCGCGATTCGCGAGACGCGTAACGGTGCCGTCCCAGCGCATGCCGTCGCGGTTCTCGACCACGCCGCCGTTCGCCGCGAGCGTCAGGTCGATCACGCGGCCGCCGGCCGCTCCGAGCGCCGACGCGTCCAACGTGTGCTTCGCGCGCGTGCCGTCGAGGTTCGCGCGCAACGACTTCAGCTTGAACGAGCCGAGCGCGATGTCGGCCGCGTCCGCCGTGAACACGAGCGCGCCGTGCGCGCCGTCGCGGATGTCCGCGCGGCCCTGTGCGGTGCCGATCCGGTTCGACCCGACGACGACGTGCTCGGCCTTGTAGGTGGCCGTCACGTTCGGATGCGCGAAGCTGCCGGTCAGGTCGCCCTGCGCCTGCACGAGCCCTTCGACGCCGAAGCCGAGCCGGTCGAGCTGCGGCGCGTCGACGACGAAGCGCAGCCGGTCGCCGGGCACGCCGAAGCTGCCGCGCAGGTCGACGTGGTTGCCGGCGATCGACAGGGTCGCGTTGCTCGGCAGGATCCGCGAGCCGGCGAGCTGCACGACGCCGGCGCCGGTCAGCGGCACGCCGTCGTACAGGCTGTCGGCGAGCTTGAAGGTCGCCTTCGTCGAGACCTGCGGCGCAAATGCGCCCGACGCGGTCAACGTGCCCGACACGCGCGTCTCGCCGCGCTTGGCCGGCGCCCTGCCGGCCTTCGCCGGCGCCTTGCCGCCGCTCGCCTTCGGTGCGCTCGTCGCGGCGAGCAGCAGCGGATCGAACGCGGTGAGCGTCGCCTTCGCGTCGTAGCTCGAATGCGCGTCGTGGCGGAATACGCCGGTCAGGTCGATGCGCCCCTTGGCCGCCGTCACGCGCGTGTCGGTCAGCACGGTCTGCTTCTGCGTCAGCGCGACCTTGGCGCGCGCGCCGAGCGCGAGCTTCGGGTCGTTCAGGTCGAAATCGACGGTCGTCGCGTCGCCCGCGAGCGTGACGCCGAGCGGGCCGCCAAGGCGCATCGGCCGCAGCTCGGCGACGAACGCGTTCAGGTCGAGGTTCGCGACCTTCAGGTCGAAGCGGCCCTTGCCGCCCACGAGCGTGCCGCCGCCCGTCACGCTGCCGTCGCGGATCAGCTTCAGCGCGAGGCCGTCGATCCGTTGCGCGTGCGCGTCGAGATGCACGTTCGCATGCGCGTCGATCAGCGGCAGCAGATGGTCGCCGAGCGTGCCCGGCTTCGCATTGACGATCGACACCGGGCCCGTCACCGCGAACCCCTTCGCCGGCGCCGAACCTGCCGGCGCGGTCACCGGCGCGAGTTCCGCGCGCACCGCAAGATCGGCCGCCGGCGCGCCGGGCGAAAGCGCTTGCGGGTTCACGTGATCGAACGCGAGCGTCGCGCGCGTGAGCGGCACGGCGCCGAACGGCGCGGCCTCGACGTGCGCGCGCCCGTTCAGCTTCATCCCGCTCGCATCGACCTCGGCGACGAGCGCCTCGAGCGAGCCCGACACGCGGGCCCGCGCGTCGACCGCTTCGTCGGACAGCTTGCCTGCATAGGTAGCTTCGCCCGTCAGCGCGAACGGCTTCACGCCGTCGAGCTTCGCACGCGCGGTCAGCGCGCCGTACGGCGTGTCGACGCCGTCGAGCACGAGTTCATGGTGACGGCCGTCGCTGCGGCCGTTCAGCGCGAGATGGTCGAGCTGCGTCGTCGAACCGCCCTCGTGAATGGCGAGGCGGTCGACGCGCAGGTCGTCGATCCGCACCTGCAGCGGCAGGCTCAGGTCCTGCGGCATCGTACTCGGCGTCGACGGCCCCGGCGCGATCCGCACGTCGATCGTGCCGGCGCGCAGATACGCGACGGACAGCCGCCACGGCGCACGCGTCAGCGCCCAGCGGCCGTCGAGGCGGTCGATGCGCATCTCGGTGCCGGTGCCGTCGGGGCTGGTCCACGCGAACCCGCGCAGGCGCACGCCGGTCGCGAGCGAGCCGCCTTCGAGCGTGCCCGCGAGCCGCGTGCCGAGCACCTTGCCGGCCGCCTGCCACGCGAGCCGCGTCCCGCGCTCGGTCGTCACCGCGCCCAGCACGAGCGCCGCCGCCAGCACGACGAGCAGCACGACCGTCGCGAGCGTCCACGCGACGACACGCCACGCGCGGCCGCGGCGCGGCGCGCGCGGCGGCGTGTCGGGCGCGCCGTCGGGCGAATCCGGATCGTGAGGCGGCGGCGTGTCGTTCGGGTCCTTCGTCATGCGGTTCGTCGTGCGGGTCGTCGTCAATAGGGCGACAGGTTCAGAAAGCGATGCCGAGCGTCAGATACGGGCGCACGCTGTGGTTGCGCAACCCGTACGCGACGTCGACGTTGATCGGGCCGACCGGGCTGCGCCAGCGCGCCCCGACGCCCACGCCCGAGTAAAACACGCGCTCGCCCCACGCATCGGTCGCGGTGCCGATGTCGAAGAACGTCGCGGCGCCCCAGTCGCGGTTGAACCAGTGCTGGTATTCGGCCGTGCCCGTCACCAGATACTTGGTCGGCAGAACGGAGCCGTCGACGCTGTTGCCGATGCTCTGGTAGCCGTAGCCGCGCACCGAATTCGAGCCGCCGGCGCGGAACAGCAGCGACGCCGGCACGCCGGTCGAGCTGCCGCTCGTAAACACGCCGCCGAGCTCCGCGCGGAACACGAACAGGTCGCGCTTGCCGATCGGCAGGTACTGCTGCCCGCGCGCGTAGCCGCGGATGAAGGTTTCGTCGGCCAGCACGTGCTTGACCGCAAAGCCCGCCTCCGCGTGAATCAGGTTGCCCGAACGCGGAAACAGCGGATCGTCGACGTTGCGGCGGGTCCACGCCCATTGCGGCACGAGCGCGCGGCTCGTGGTCGGCCCCGCGCCGTTCTGGTCGAGCCGGTCCTGGTAATACATCAGCGAATACGAATAGTCGATGAACTGGCCGGTGCGCGTGCGCTGCACGCCGACCCGCGCGCTGTAGATACGCGTGTCGGACACGTTGGTGTTCGTGTACGACGCGAGCACGCTGTTGGTCCAGCCCTTCTCGCCCGGCGGCATCGACAGCTGGACCTGCCCGTACTGCTGGATCTGGTCGAGCCGGCCCGATACGGTCAGCGGCCACGCGGCGCCGAAGGTGTCGAGATACGTATAGGAGCCTTGCACGTGCGGCCCGGTATCGGTGGCGAAGCCGACGCCGCCGCGGATGTTGTTGTACGGGAACTCGCTGACCTTCACGTGCACGGGCGTGCGCTCGGGCTTCGACGTGTCGTCGCCGACGTCGATCGCGACGCTCGCGTAGTACGGCGTGTTCTGCAACTGCCGCTGCAATTCGTTGATCCGCCGCACGTCGTAGATCTCGCCTTCCGACAGCGGATTGACGTTCGTGACGATCTTTTCCGGATAACGGCGCACGCCGTCGACGTCGACCTTGCCGATCGTAAACGTCGGGCCGCTGTCGAACGTGACCGCGAGCGTCGCGCGCTGCGTGCGCGGATCGATGCGCGCCTCGGACGACGCGATCTTCGCGCCGAGATAGCGGCGCGCCTGCAACTGCCGGAGCGCCGCCCCCTTCGCGTCGTCCCAGTCGGACTGCGTGAACGGGTCGCCCGGCTTCATCGAGAACGCGAAACGGGTGGCCGTCTCCTGCGCCGGATCCTCGGTTTCGACGGGCCCCTTGAACGCCAGGTCGACCGTCGACACGACGGTCTGCTTCCCCGGATCAACCGCGATGCGCACGTCGCGCTTGCCGTCGCGGGTGCGCACGTCGGTACGCACGACCGGCGAGAAATAGCCGGCCGTCGCGGCCAGATCGCGCACCTGCTGCGGCGTGGCGGTCACGAGGAAGTCGAACTGGTCGTCGCTGATGTCGTCGCGCTTGGCGAAGCGGGCGATATCGAGATGGGTCTTGAGGAGCTTGCGGATCGAGCGCGGCGCGTCGATGTCGACGTCGTACTTCGCGTGGGCCGGCAGCGCGAAGCACGCGGCCAGGCAACCCGCGAGGGCCGCCCGCGCGACGCGGGCCGCGGCGCCGGCGCGATCGCGTGCCGCGCGCGGGCCCGCGTCATGTGCCGTGTGTGCTTGCTGGTTCGACTGCCCCGCCAAATATGACCTCGCCGTCCTGGATCGTTACGGTTTCGTGGAAAACCCTGTATTTGACCACAGGGCGCGGGCGTCGCAGCCAAACGATTGTGAAAGAGTGCCAGCGCCCGACAGGGCCGCCGCCCAATGGCCGTCGGCCCGCCGGCACCGCCCGCGGTTTCGACGCGCGATTGGCGCCGGCTGTTCCCCGCGATGCGGTAAAATCCCGCCATCGCGAATCCGGCGCATCGTGCGCCGCCCGAAACGGAAGATCCAGCCATGCCGTACCAGTCCGACGTCACGCAGTTCCTGAACCAGCTCAAGCAGCAGAAGCCGACGCTCGAGGAAGAGCAACGCAAGGGCCGTTCCCTGTTGTGGGACAAGCAGCCGATCGATCTCGACGAGCGCGCCGAGCAGCAGGAATCGCGCGTGAAGCAAACGCCGTACGTCTACTACCAGAACTTCTGACGACGTGAGCGCCGCCGACGAGGCCAGCGCCGCCCGGCAGGACGACGCGATCGCCGCGCCCGCGGGCGCCGATTCGACGCCCGACACGGTCGACGGTGTCGCGGCCTTCGCTCGCCTGTACGGCGAGCCGCTCTTCAAGCTGCCGCAGGATCTCTACATCCCGCCCGATGCGCTCGAGGTGTTCCTCGAGACGTTCGAAGGCCCGCTCGACCTGCTGCTATACCTGATCCGCAAGCAGAACTTCAACGTGCTCGACATCCCGATGGCGCAGGTCACCGCGCAGTATCTGGGCTACGTCGACCAGATCCGCGCATCGAATCTCGAGCTGGCGGCCGAATACCTGCTGATGGCTGCGATGCTGATCGAAATCAAGTCGCGGATGCTGCTGCCGGTGAAGAAGGCCGACACCGGCGAGGAAGCCGAGGATCCGCGCGCCGAACTCGTGCGCCGGCTGCTCGAGTACGAGCAGATGAAGCTCGCCGCGCAGCGGCTCGACCAGTTGCCGCAGCTCGGCCGCGATTTCCTGCGCGCCGAGGTGTATATCGAGCAAAGCGTCACGCCGCGCTTTCCCGACGTGAATTCGGACGATCTGCGCGCCGCGTGGGCCGACGTGCTCAAGCGCGCGAAGCTCGTCCAGCATCACAAGATCTCCCGCGAGGAGCTGTCGGTGCGCGAACACATGAGCCTGATCCTGCGCCGGCTGCAGAACGCGCGCTTCATGGAGTTCGCCGACCTGTTCGACACGTCGCGCGGCGTGCCGGTCGTCGTCGTGAACTTCATCGCGATGCTCGAACTCGCGCGCGAATCGCTGCTCGAGATCACGCAGGCCGAGCCGTTCGCGCCGATCTACGTGCGCCTCGCGTACCTGCCCGCGTAAGGGCCGCCCCCGCCGCTTCCCGTTCCCGGTTCGTTCCGACGCTCGCCGCTGCGCCGCGGCGAGTGGCCATCCGGCGGGTGTCGGGCACGCCTCGATAAAAAGTGAACGATCGTTCTTTTATCGATGCGTGCCGCGGCCAAATCCTCTACAATCCGCCGACGCCCGATGCGCCGCCCGCGCGCCGGCGTTCTCCGCTTCGACCCCGACGCCGCTGCCGCGGCGTCAACGCGCGCCTGCGCGAGGAACCCGTTACCCGATCATGAAAGTCATCAGCTCGATCCAGGAACTGCGCGACCAGCTGCGCGGACAGAACCGCACGGCGTTCGTGCCGACGATGGGCAACCTGCACGAAGGGCACCTGTCGCTGATGCGCCTCGCGCGCCAGCACGGCGACCCGGTCGTGGCGAGCATCTTCGTCAACCGGCTGCAATTCGGCCCGAACGAGGATTTCGACAAGTATCCGCGCACGCTCCAGGACGATATCGAGAAGCTGCAGCAGGAAAACGTGTACGTGCTGTTCGCGCCGACCGAGCGCGACATGTACCCCGAGCCGCAGGAATACCGCGTGCTGCCGCCGGACGATCTCGGCGGGATTCTCGAAGGCGAATTCCGTCCGGGCTTCTTCGCCGGCGTGTGCACGGTGGTCACGAAGCTGATGTCCTGCGTGCAGCCGCGCGTCGCCGTGTTCGGCAAGAAGGACTACCAGCAGTTGATGATCGTGCGCCGGATGTGCCAGCAGCTCGCGCTGCCGGTCGACATCGTCGCAGCCGAAACCGTGCGCGACGAGGACGGCCTCGCACTGTCGTCGCGCAACCGCTACCTGACCACCGACGAGCGCAAGGAAGCGCCCGAACTGGCGAAAACGCTGCAGCGCGTGCGCGACAGCGTGCTCGGCGGCGAACGCGATCTCGGCAAGCTCGAGCGGCACGCGCACACGCACCTGGCCGAACGCGGCTGGGTGCCCGACTACATCGCGATCCGCCGCCGCGCGAACCTGATCGCACCGAGCGCCGCCGAACTCGAAGCCGGCGAGCCGCTCGTCGTGCTCGCGGCCGCGAAGCTCGGCGCGACGCGCCTCATCGACAACCTGGAAATCTGACGGGCGCCCGCCCGCGCCTCTCACGACGCCTCACCGGAGACACCATGCAGCGCCACATGCTCAAATCGAAGATCCACCGTGCGGCGGTCACGCACTGCGAACTGCATTACGAAGGTTCGTGCGCGATCGACGAAGACCTGCTCGAAGCGGCGGGCCTGATCGAAAACGAACGGATCGACATCTGGAACATCAACAACGGCGAGCGCTTCTCGACGTACGCGATCAAGGGCGAGCGCGGCAGCGGGATGATCTCGCTGAACGGCTCGGCCGCGCGCCGCGCGCAGCTCGGCGACCTCGTGATCATCGCGGCGTTCGCGATGGTCGACGAAGCCGAATTGCAGGCCGGCTGGAAGCCGAAGCTCGTGTTCATCGACGACGGCAACAAGATCAAGGGCCACCGGGACCACGTGCCGACGCAGAGCTGGAGCTGATCCGCGCGGCCGCCGGGGTGTCGCGACACGCCGGGTGTCGCCGCGATGCGGCGGGCGCCCGGCGGCCCACACCGAGCCGCCACATACGGACGGAGGCCCTGATTCGGCGCGATGCCGGATCAGGCCCTTTGTCCTTTTGACGGAATCCGCCGCGCTCGCCGCCTGCAGCGCGGCCCGCGCGCGGGCGGGTCAGGACGCTTTCGCGGCCTTGTCGGCCTTCGGCATGCGGCGCTCGGCCCATTCGACGATCGGCCGCCACTGTTCGAGATCCTTCTCGACGCGGCTTTTCGCGACGTCCCACAGCGTCAGGCCGTGCGCGGCGATCTGCACGTAGTTCTGCGTGTCGCGCACGTAGCCGAGCACCGGCAGGCCGAGCCCTTCGACGAACCGGTGCAGTTGATCGGACGAGCGCGTGCGCGCATCGACCCGCATCCCGACGATCCCGACCTCGACGCCGCCCTTGCGCACGGCCTTCTCACCGGCGAGGCGCTCCAGAAACTGCTGGGTTGCGAGAATATCGAACATCGACGGCTGCAGCGGCACGATCACCTTGTCGGCCAGTTGCAGCGCGACGTTCAGCCGCGTGCCGTGCAGGCCGGCCGGCGTATCGATCACCGCATATTCGAGGCCGCGCGGCGGCTTCGACGGCGCGTCCGGATCGAGATCCCACGCCTCGATCGTCGGCAAGCCGGCCGGCCGCAGGTCGAGCCACGCATGCGCGGACTGCTGCCGGTCCAGGTCGGCCAGCGCGACCCACGCGCCCTGCGCCGCGAAATAGCCGGCTAGATTGGTGGACAGCGTGCTCTTCCCCACGCCGCCCTTCGGATTCGCCACCACGATGACCGTCATGAATTCCCCCGATAAAGCCGCGCGGCGCCGGCCGCATGGCAGGCGCCGCTCGATTGCGGATACAGGGAGCGATGATATCGGCAAACGGGGTGTCACCGGAACCGGTCGCGGCGACCCGCGGGCCGCTTTCGTGCGCGTTCCTTCACGTTACGCGCGCCCGGCCGCGGCCTCCGCCGCGCCGATCGCGAACGCGCCGCCGCCCAGCAGGGCCTGCACGGCCAGCGTGACGGCCCAGAACGCCGGATATTCCCAGCCGCCGTGCGGCGACGAGAAGCTCCAGCCGTTCGGCAGATGCGCGGCGAGCGCGCCGAGCATGAACGGCAGCAGCACCAGCGCGGCGATGCGCACGCGGAACCCCGCGAGCAGCGCCAGGCCGCCCGCCAGTTCGACGAACGTGGTCAGGTACGCAAGCCAGCCCGGCAAGCCGATCGACGCGAAGAACTGCGCGGTGCCGGGCAGCGTGAAGACGAATACTTTCTGCGCGACGTGCGCGAGGTACAGCACGCCGAGGGCGACGCGCAGCAGCGTCGCGGCGAAATCGTTCAGGCGGTTGGCGTTCATGACGGCTTCCTTCGGGAGTGGATGGGAATGGATCGCACTCTATTCGAATCGATTCGTCCGATAAACACGCCATGCCGATTAAATTGATTCTTATCCAGAACGAATCGAAGCGAAAAAAGGGCATGACCGAACATGCCCTCCGTCCTGCTCAGTAACCGCTCTTGCCTTGCGTTGCGTCGCCGCCGGACTGGCCGCCGCCCGGCGCATACGAATCGTACGCATGCGCCGCCGCCGACGCGCCCAGCAGCGCCGCAAGCAGCACGCTCCACCACCATCGAACCTTCATCGTCGCCCTCCTGCGGGCGGACCTCCGCCCTCCTTCGTTGTACGCGATCGGGCGGAAAAAGCGAGGGCGGACCGGCCCGCCGTCACCGAAACTCGGCGTACAGCGCGTCGAGGTCGAGATGCGCGGCGAACGTGTCGGCCAGCCGCTCGAGCGAAGCCTCGCGCAGCGCCGGGTAGTCGATGCGCGCCGCCCCATCGAGCCCCGCCCACGCGAGCAGCGCCGCGCACGCGTCGGGCGCGTCGAACAGCCCGTGCACATAGGTCGCGAGGATCTGGCCGTCGGCCGACATCGCGCCGTCGGGACGCACGCCATCCTGCGCGGCATCGGCGGCCAGCGTCAGCGCGGGCGTCGCGAGCGCCGGCCCGCGCGTGTCGCCCATGTGGATCTCGTAACCGCGCACGGCTGCCTCGCCCGGCAGCGCGAGTTGCCCGGTCACGTTCTTCAGCGTCTTGTCGGGTTGCAGCGTCGTGTCGAAATCGAGCAGCCCGAACCCCGGCACGCTGCCGGGCGCACCTTCGAGGCCGAGCGGATCGTCGAGCGTGCGGCCGAGCATCTGCATGCCGCCGCAGATGCCGATCACCTTGCCGCCGTAGCGCAGATGACGCCGGATCAGCGCGTCCCAGCCCGTGTCGCGCAGCCACGCGAGGTCGCGCTGCACGCTCTTCGAACCGGGCAGGATCAGCAGGTCCGCGTCGGGCACGGGGCCGCTCTTCCAGTACGTGAATTCGACCTGCGGATGCGCGCGCAGCGGGTCGAAATCGGTGTGGTTGCTGATGCGCGGCAGCGCGGGCACGACGACGCGCAACACGCCGGCATCGCCGCGAGCGGCGGCGCTGCGCGCCTGCGTGGGCAGCATGTCCTCCGCGTCGAGCAGCAACCCGTGCAGGTACGGCAGCACGCCGAACACCGGCTTGCCCGTCCGGGCGCGCAGCCAGTCGAGCCCGGGTTCGAGCAGCGCGAGGTCGCCGCGGAAGCGGTTGATCACGAAGCCGCGCACGCGCGCGCGCTCGCTGTCCGACAGGCAGGCGAGCGTGCCGACCAGATGCGCGAACACGCCGCCGCGATCGATGTCGGCGACGAGCACGACCGGGCAGTCGACGCGCTCGGCAAACCCCATGTTCGCGATGTCGCCGTCGCGCAGGTTGATCTCGGCCGGGCTGCCCGCGCCTTCGACGATCACCGTGTCGTACCCGGCGCGCAGGCGCGCATACGATTCGAGCACCGCATCGAACGCGACCGGCTTGTAGTCGTGATACGCCCGCGCGTCGAGGTTCATGCGCGCCTTGCCGTGAATGATCACCTGCGCGCCGCGGTCGCTCGTCGGCTTCAGCAGGACCGGATTGAAATCCGTATGCGGCGCGACGCCGGCGGCCAGCGCCTGCAACGCCTGTGCGCGGCCGATCTCGCCGCCGTCGACCGTCACCGCGCTGTTGAGCGCCATGTTCTGCGGCTTGAACGGCGCCACGCGTGCGCCGCCGCGGCGCGCGAGGCGGCACAGGCCCGCGACGAGCGTGCTCTTGCCCGCGTCGGACGTCGTGCCCTGGATCATCAGCGTGCCGCGCGGCCGCGGCTCGGGTGCATTCATCGTGTAAAAGGTCGTCGCGAAGCAAAGGCGGCATTATCGCCCGCGGCGGGTCGCGCGCGCCGTTACAATCACGCGATGATTCCGCACGACCTCACCTTCGTCCTCGGCGGCGCGCGCTCGGGCAAGAGCGCGCATGCCGAGCGGCTCGCCGCCGACAGCGGCCGCCCCGTCACCTACATCGCGACCGCGACCGCCGCCGATGCCGAATTCGCGCAACGCATCGCGCATCATCGCGCGCGCCGGCCGGCCGACTGGGGATTCGCCGACGCGCCCGTCGATCTCGCGGGCACGCTCGCGCGGCTCGACGATCCGCACGCGTGCCTGCTCGTCGACTGCCTGACGCTGTGGCTCACGAACCTGCTGTGCCCCGCAGAAGGCGACCCGCTCGACGACGCGCAGTACGCGACGCACGTCGAGCGGCTCGAGCACGCGTTGCGCGGCGCGCGCGCGAAGGTGATCGTCGTCAGCAACGAGATCGGGCTCGGCGTCGTGCCGCTCGGGTCGGTCACGCGCCGCTACGTCGACGAGCTCGGGCGCCTGAACCAGCGCGTCGCCGCGCTCGCGACGCGCGTCACGCTGCTGGTTGCCGGGCTGCCGCTCGATCTCAAGGCGAGCGCGCAGCCATGCTGATGCTGTCGCTGCCCGTCGTCGCGATGCTCGCCGTCGCGGCCGCGCTCGTCGACCGCGCCATCGGCGAGCCGGCCGGCTGGCATCCGCTCGTCGCGTTCGGCCGCGTCGCCGCGCGCATCGAAGCCGCGCTGAACACGGGCCGGCGCGGCCGCCTGGTCGGCGTCGCCGCATGGCTCGCGGCGGTCGTGCCGCCGGTGGCCGTCGCGGCCTGGCTCGTCTGCGCGCTGCCGTGGCCGTTCGCGGCTGCGCTGCACGTCGCGCTGCTGTGGTTCGCGCTCGGCGCGAAGAGCCTCGCCGACCACGTCGCGCCGATCGCCGCCGCGCTGCTGCGGCGCGACCTCGACGCGGCGCGCACGCTGACCGCACGCATCGTGTCGCGCGACACCGGCAGCGCGGACGAAGGCGCGCTGTCGCGCGCGGCCGTCGAATCGGCGCTCGAGAACGGCAACGACGCGATCTTCGGCGCGCTCTTCTGGTTCGTCGTCGCGGGCGGTCCCGGCGCGTTGCTGTTCCGGCTCGCGAACACGCTCGACGCGATGTGGGGCTATCGCACGCCGCGCTTCCTGACCTTCGGCTGGGCCGCCGCACGCATCGACGACGCGCTGAACTGGATGCCCGCACGCCTCACCGCCGCGAGCTACGCGCTGCTCGGCGACACGGCCGCCGCGTGGCGCTGCTGGCGCACGCAAGCGCGCCACTGGGACAGCCCGAACGCGGGCCCCGTGATGGCCGCGGGTGCCGGCAGCCTGAACGTGCAGCTCGGCGGCCCGGCCGTCTATCACGGCGAGATCGAGGATCGCCCAGCGCTCGGCACCGGCGCCACGGCAACTGCCGTCCACATCGTCGCCGCGCTGTCGCTCGTCACGCGCACGCTCGCCCTGTGGCTCGCGCTGCTGGTCGCGAGCGGCGCACTCGTCATGGCCACCCATCATGTCTGATTCATCCATCGCGCACGGCGGCAACCTGCACGAAGCCGCCCGCCGCCACGGCATTCCGTACGACGCGTGGCTCGACCTGTCGACCGGCATCAATCCGGCGGGCTTCCCGGTGCCGCCCGTCCCGGCCGACGCATGGCGCCGACTACCCGACGACGGCGACGGCCTCGCGGCCTGCGCTGCGCAGTACTACCGCGCGCCCGATGCCGCGCACGTGCTGCCGGTCGCCGGCAGCCAGGCCGCGATCCGCGCGTTGCCCGGCTTGCTGCCGGCCGGCGACGCCGGCGTCGCGGCGCTCGCGTACGGCGAATATGCGCCCGCGTTCGCGCGCCACGGCCATCGTGTCGTCGCGCTGGACATCCGCGCCGATACGCTGCCCGCGACGCTGCGCCACGTCATCGTCGGGAATCCGAACAATCCGACCGCCGAGTTCGTGCCGACCGCGCGCCTGCTCGGCTGGCATGCGCAACTGGCGGCACGCGGCGGAACGCTGATCGTCGACGAAGCGTTCGCCGATACGGGCGCCACGCCATCGCTCGCGCCGCAGGTCGATCGTCCCGGCCTCGTCGTGCTGCGCTCGGTCGGCAAGTTCTTCGGGCTCGCCGGAATCCGCGCGGGCTTCGTGCTCGCGTGCCCCGACCGCGTCGTCGCGTTGCGCGACAGACTCGGCGCGTGGACGGTCAGCGGCCCCGCACGCCACGCGGTCGCCGCGGCATTCGCCGATCGCGCGTGGCAAGCGGCCGCCCGCGAGCGGCTCGCGGCCGACGGCGAACGACTGGCCGCGCTGCTGCGCACGCACGGCTTCGCGGTTCGCGCGACACCGCTCTTCAGTTGGACCGACGACCCGCGAGCCGAGGCGCTGCATGCTGCGCTCGCCGCGCGCGGGATCTGGACGCGGCACTTCCCGACCCCGTCGAGCGTGCGCGTCGGCCTGCCGGGCAGCGAAGCCGAATGGCGGCGCCTCGGCGATGCGCTCGCACATTGCGTGCCGTTGCTGCAGCGAGTCCCGGCATGAGGCCGCGCCCGTTCCGCCGGCTCGCGCCGGCCGCACTGCTGGCGGCGCTCGCCCATGCGCCGCTCGTCCACGCCGATGTCGCGACGCGCGACGACGCCGGCGACACGGTCACGCTGCCCGCGCCCGCGCAGCGCGTGATCAGCCTCGCGCCGCACGCGACCGAGCTCGTCTACGCGGCCGGCGGCGGCGCGAAGCTCGTCGGCACCGTCACGTACAGCGACTATCCGGCCGCCGCGCAAGCGGTGCCGCGCGTCGGCGACAACAAGGCGCTCGATCTCGAACGCATCGCCGCGCTGAAGCCCGACCTGATCGTCGTCTGGCGGCACGGCAACGCCGAGCGGCAGACCGATGCGCTGCGCGCGCTGCACATCCCGCTGTTCTTCAGCGAACCGAAGCATCTCGACGACGTGTCGTCGTCGCTGCGCCGGCTCGGCACGCTGCTCGGCACGCAACCGACCGCCGATGCCGCCGCCGCTGCGTTCACGCGGGACCTCGCGGCGCTACGCGCACGCTACGCGGCACGCCCGCCCGTCACGCTGTTCTTCCAGGTGTGGGACCGCCCGCTGACGACGCTCAACGGCGCGCACCTGATCGACGAAGTATTCGAACTGTGCGGCGGCCGCAACGTATTCGCGTCGCTCAAGCCGCTCGCGCCGACCGTGACCGACGAGGCCGTGCTCGCGGCGAATCCGGAAGCGATCGTGACGACGAGCGCGGGGGCGACCCGTTCGACCGAACCGCTGCCGAGCCTCGCGCGGTGGCGTGCATGGCCCGCGCTGAAGGCCGTCGCGCGCCACAACCTGTTCGCGATCGACGGCGATCTGCTGACGCGGCCGTCGCCGCGGATCGTGCAGGGCGCGGCCGCGCTGTGCGAGGATCTGGATGCCGCGCGTGCGCGGCGGCCGGCGCGCTGATTGCCGGCGGCTGGCGCATTGTCGTGCACCGATGCCGGATGCGTGCGGCGCCCGAGACGGATCGAACGTGCGCGGCGTCGTTCATTGCGGACGCACGTGCGCCCATGCGTCCCAGTGCACGATTTCCCATGCTTGCGCGTCGTCGTTCGTGCGCAGCCAGACGACCCCGCCCGTCGGCACGGGCCGCGACAGCAGCGTGTCGAGCGGCACGCGCAACACATGCGACGCGAACGCGCGGATCACGCCCGCATGCGTGACGACCCATTGCGAGCCGTCGAGCGTCGCCATCGTATCGGCCTGCCGCGCGACCCGCGCGACGAATCGCGCCACGCTTTCTCCGCCGTGCGCGCATGCATGCATCAGGTCGGCCGCCCACGCATCGAGGGCCGCGCGGTCGATAGCGTCCCAGCGCTGCATTTCCCATGCGCCGAAATCCATTTCCTGCCAGTCGGCATCGCACCGCAGCGGCACGTCGAATGCCCGCGCGAGCCGTTCGGCAATCGACGCGCAACGTGCGAGCGGGCTCGTCCAGACCCGTTCGGGTGACGGCGCGCCGAGTGCCGACAGATGCGCACGCACGGCCTGCGCGCCGTCGTCGGCCGATTCGGCGAGCGGCACGTCGCTGCGTCCGTAGCAGATGCCCGGCTCGATGCCGACGGCCGGATGACGGATCAGGACGACGTCCATCCGAGCACCACGAGATAGAGCGCCAGTTCGCCCAGTTGCTGCGCGAAACCGAGACAGTCGCCCGTATAGCCGCCGATCCGCTTCACGAAATAGCGCGCGAGCCACGCACGCACGAGCACGAGCACCACGCACGCGGCGACGCCCATGCGCCAGTCCGGCCAGAACAGCCACGGCATCCCGAACGCCGCCGCGATGCACGCCGCGCGTGCGCCCATGCGTTGCGCAACCGGCTTCGCCTTGCCTTCGGGCCGCACGTAGTCGAGCGACATCAGCAGGCTCACGGCCATCGCGCGGCTCGCCGCATGCGCGGCGATCATCGTCCATGCGGCACGCAACGGCAGCATCGACATCAGCGCCTGCCATTTCAGTCCGAGCGCGATCACGAGCGCGACCGCGCCGAACGTGCCGATCCGCGAATCGTGCATGATGCGCAGCACGTCGTCGCGCGTGTAACCGCCGCCGAACGCATCGCAACTGTCGGCCAGGCCGTCTTCGTGGAATGCGCCGGTCGCGAGCAGCGTCGCGGCCATCGACAGCCCGACCGCGATCGACACGGGCAGCGCGCGCAGTGCGACGAGATAGACCAGCGCGCCCCATGCGCCCACGCACGCGCCGACGAGCGGGAAATAACGCGCGGCCTGATCGAGATCGCCAGCCGCGTAGCCGATCGAGCGCGGCACGGGCACGCGTGTGAAATAGCCGAGCGCGACGAAGAAGTAGCGCAGTTCGGCCCGCATGCCGCGCGCGCGCTCAGGCGTCACGATCGTCGACGCCGGCGGACTCGAAGCTCGCCATCTCGGCGAGGAACGCGGCCGCCGCGCGCACGAGCGGCAGCGCGAGCGCGGCGCCCGTGCCTTCGCCGAGCCGCAGGTCGAGCGCGAGCAGCGGCTTCGCGCCGAAATGCTCGAGCATGCGCCGGTGGCCGGCCTCGTGCGACGTATGCGAGAACACGCAGTAGTCGCGCACGCCGGGCGCGATGCGCTCGGCGACGAGCAGCGCGGCGCTCGCGATGAAGCCGTCGACGAGAATCGTCATCCGCTCGCTCGCGGCCGCGAGGTACGCGCCCGCCATCATCGCGATCTCGAAGCCGCCGAACGTCGCGAGCACGTCGAGCGGCGCGATCGCATGCGCGTGCTTGACGAGCGCGCGGCCGAGCACCGCGCGCTTGTGCGCGAGGCCCTGGTCGTCGAGCCCCGTGCCGCGACCGACGCATGCGTCGATCGGCACGTCGAGCAGGCGGCTCATCAGGCACGCGGCCGACGACGTGTTCGCGATCCCCATCTCGCCGAAGCCGATCACGTTCGTGCCGAGCGACGCGTGCAGACGCACGCGCGCCGCGCCGGCGGCCAGCGCCGTCATCGCTTCTTCGCGCGTCATCGCCGGTTCCGTCGCGAAGTTGCGCGTACCGCGCGCGACCGGCAGCGACACCAGCCGCTCCGACGGCGGCAGCGGCGACGCGACGCCCGCATCGACGATCTCGAGCGTGCTCTGCGCGACGCCCGAGAACGCGTTGATCGCCGCGCCGCCGGCCAGGAAGTTCGCGACCATCTGCGCGGTCACCGCTTGCGGATAAGGACTGACGCCTTCGGCCGCGATGCCGTGGTCGCCCGCGAACACGATCGTCACGGGACGCTGCACGACCGGCCGCTCGGTGCGCTGGATCAGGCCGATCTGCAGCGCGAGCGCCTCGAGCTGGCCGAGGCTGCCGGGCGGCTTGGTCTTGTGGTCGATCACATGTTGCAGGCGCGTGCGCAGCGCGTCGTCGAGCGGCGCGATCGCGGGCGGGAAACAGGTCGGAGTCGTCATCGGGGAGCCGTGTCGTGGGCGCGGCAGGCGCCGCGCATCGGAAAAATCGGAACGGAAAGGGTCATTGTCGCGCAGGCCATGCCGGCAGCAGCGCATCGCGGCCGTTCTCGCGGATCAGCACGAGCGGATAGCCGAACGCGTCGCTCGCGCGCTCGGGCGTCAGCACGTCGTGCACGGGGCCGGCCCACGCATGGCCGCGGCCGTCGAGCAACAGTGCATGCGTCGCGAAACGCCGCGCGAGGTTCAGGTCGTGACACGAAAACATCACCGTGCGCGGGCCTGCCGCGAGCCACGCGGCCAACGCGGTCAGGCAGTCGATCTGGTGATGCAGGTCGAGATGCGCGAGCGGCTCGTCGAGCAGCATCAGCGGCGCATCCTGGCACAGCGTCGCGGCTAGTGCGACCCGCTGCCGCTCGCCGCCCGACAGCGACATCACGTCGCGCGACGCGAGCGCGCTCAGGTCGAACGTCGCGAGCGCATCGCGCGCGGCCGTGCGGTCGCCGTCGCGCTCCCAGCCCCAGCCGCCGAGATACGGAAAGCGGTTCAGCAGCACCGTGTCGAACACGGTCGCGCTGAACGCATCGTGCAATTGCTGCGGCATCAGCGCGCGGCGCTGCGCGAGTTGCCCGGGACGCCACGCGGCAAGCGGCCGGCCGTCGATCTCGACGTGTCCGCCGGCCGGCGGCTGCAATCCCGCGAGCGTGGCGAGCAGCGTCGTCTTGCCCGCGCCGTTCGGTCCGGCGACACACCAGATCTCGCCGGGGCGGAACGCCTGCGTGAAGCGCTCGAGCAGCGTGCGCGCGCCGGCCTTCAGCGTCAGCTCGACGGCCCTGTAGCGCATGTCGCCGGCAGCGGCGTGCGGTGCGGCGGCGCCCGTCATCGCATCGGTCTCCTCAGCAACATCCACAGGAACACCGGCACGCCGATCAACGCGGTCATCGCGCCCACCGGCAATTGCGCGGGCGCGATCGCGGTGCGCGCCAGCAGGTCGGCCGCCATCACGCCGCCGCCACCCGCAATCATCGCGGCCGGCAGCAGCATCCGCTGGTCGTTGCCGAACGCGAGCCGCAACCCATGCGGCACGACGAGCCCGACGAAGCCGATCGTACCGGCCGTCGTCACGGCGGCCGCGGCGGCCAGCGACGCGACGAGATAGATCCGCACGCGCAGGCGTGCGACCGGCACGCCGAGCGCGAGCGCGGTCGCGTCGCCGCGCAGCAGCACGTTCAGTTGCGGCGCGGCCGGCAGCGCGACGCATGCGCTCAGCAACAGCGCGCCCCACGCGAACCACGGCGCCGTCGCGCCGTTCAGGTCGCCCGTCAGCCAGAAGATGATGCCGCGCAGCCGCGCGTCGGGCGCGAGCGACAGCAACAGCGTGACGAGCGCGCCCCACCCCGCCGCGATCACGACGCCCGTGAGCAGCAGCCGCGGCGAGGCGTCGCGCGATTCGCCGCGCCACAGCTCGCGCCTCGCGAGCCCGAGCACGAGCGCGACCGAGACGAGCGAACCGGCGAACGCCGACGCGTCGACGAGCCACCACGCGCCGCCCGCGATCATCGCGACGAGCGCGAAGCCGGCCGCGCCGCCGGACACGCCGAGCACGTACGGCTCCGCGAGCGGATTGCGCAGCAGCACCTGCAACAGCGCACCGGCCAGCGCGAGCAGCGCGCCGCACGCGAAACCCGCGAGCGCGCGCGGCAGGCGCAGCGTCCGGACGATATCGGCGAACAGGGTATCGCCGCCGTGCGGCACGAGCGACGCGAGCGCCTGCCACGGCGACATCGGCACGCTGCCGATCGACAGCGACGCGACGAACAGCAGCGCGACCACGGCGGCCAGCGCGGCCCAGATCGCGGCGGCGCGCGCGGCGCTCATGCCGCGCCCGGCCGCGCGCACGACGCGCGGCACATCCGCTTGCGGGAGCCGGCCGGGCGCGACAGCGGCGCGTGGCGGACGATTGGGGTCGGCATCGAAGAAACGTTCCGTGAAACATTGCGCGCCCCGCTTCCCCGCAGGCCGCGCGTCATGGAGCCCGTGCGGGCTCCCCGTCTCGGCCGGTATCCGGGCTGGCGGCGGTCCGGCTCGCCTTCCCGCGCGATGACGCGCAGTGGCCCGCGCCCGCATGCGACTGCATGCGAAACGCGCCCGAGCCGGCCTGCGTCACGCGACGCGGCCGCTTACCGTTGCGGGGGCAGCGCAGGTCGGCGCGCTCCTGGAGCCCGCACCCTGCTTCCCGTTTAACCGCGCGTCCTGCGCGCGAGCACCGAGGCGGCGCCAGTTTAGGAGCCGGTCGCGCGAGCGTCAAGGAAGCGTCCGGACCCGCGCGGGACGCGCCTATTCGCGGCAAGAAGCAGGGGTGTTACGACTGGAAACGTTACAGATGTCGGATTGCGCGTTATTCCGCGCTAAAATGCTGGGTCTTTAGAGGACGCAGCAAATGCTCAACGAACTCGAAACCCTATCTCAAAATATTGGCCGTCTGATTTCGCTGAACAAGCGCTATCACTCGGAACGGCTCGCGCTCGAGGAGCAGGTCGCGCAATTGCGCGCGGAAGCGGACACGGTCCGCGCGGAGCTCGCGCAGCTGCGCGACGAACGCAATGCGCTCGCGGCCGAGCGCGACACGTTGTCGGCGAAGATCGACGACGCCCAGGTGAAACTGAACGCGATTCTCGAAAAGCTGCCGCGCTCGAAGGGCGCGGAGCAAGCCGACAACCAGCTCGACCTGCTGGATGCGCAGGCGCGCACGGATGGCGATGACACGGCCAGCCACGGAGAACATGCATGAGCACCAAGCAGATCGAAGTCTCGATTCTCGGTCAGCCCTATCGGCTCGCCTGTTCGGCCGAGACCGAAGCGGCGCTGCTCGAAGCGGTCGCGCGCGTCGACGCCGAAATGTCGAAAATCCGCTCGAACAGCTCGGTGCGCGGCACCGATCGCATCGCGGTGATGGCGGCGCTGTCGCTCGCATCGGAATTGCTGCGGCTGCAAACGAGCGTGCGGCATGGTGAAGCATTTCCGGCGGAGGAAATCCGTCGTACAATGCACCAGATGAACGAACAGCTCGGCGCGGTGCTCGCACAGCACGAGACGCAGTAACGTTTCAAACGATGCGTCGATTCCCCTTGATCTCGACGGTCAACGGTGGTCAAATTGGCGCATCGAATCACAGTTCAGTCAGCTTCCCTGCCTGGTTCGCCAAGGTCATATATTCCTTGAACCAATGCCATGTGCACGGTTGCGGAAATTTGTAGCACGGGCGCGCGCGTCACTCTGTCTGATGTACCCGAAGTGCTGCTAACTGCGACCAATTCTGAACCTCAGGTTCAGGATGCCGGCCTAGCGGCCAAGGTGGGGGCCTATCCAACGGCATCGGGCAAGTCCCGGTGCCGTTTTCTTTTGTAGCAGCCTTTTCTGCGTCGACCACGACCATGCAATACTGGCTGATGAAGTCCGAACCGGACGAAGCAAGCATCGACGATCTCGCCGACGCACCGCAGCGCTCGCTGCCGTGGACCGGCGTGCGCAACTATCAGGCGCGCAATTTCATGCGCGACACGATGAAGATCGGCGACGGCGTGCTGTTCTATCACTCGAGCTGCCCCGAGCCGGGCATCGCCGGGCTCGCCGAAGTCTCGTCGACGCCCTACCCCGATCCCACGCAGTTCGATCCGAAAAGCCCCTATTACGACCCGAAATCGACGCAGGAAGCGCCACGCTGGCTGCTCGTCGACGTGCGCTTCGTGAAGAAGTCGCCGCTCGTGCCGCTCGCCACGCTGCGCGAGCACGACGAACTCGCCGACATGCGCGTGCTCGCGCGCGGCAACCGGCTGTCGATCACGCCCGTCACGCGTGCGGAATGGCGATTCATCACCGAAAAGCTGATGAAGTAGGCGCGCGCCAAAGGTCAAATCCGGTCAGTACGCGCGACCGTAACGGAACTCGCGGCACTGTCGCGCAGCCTAAGCAACCACTGCCGGCCGAACGGGCCGGCCGTCGTTTTTTCGTTGCGCGGTACGCCCGCGTCGCGCACGCGTGACCCGCGTGCGCGCCCTCGCACAAGGAATCCAACAATGCCCAAGAAATCCGCACTCGCGCTGTCGCTCGCCCTCGCCGCAGCCGTTCCCGTCGCGCTGACGCTCGCGTCGCCCGCCGCACACGCGCAGGCGGCGAACCCGCACTTTCCGGAGCCGGCCGGCGTGCTGTCGCTTTCGTCGCAGGCCAGTGCCGACGTGCCGCAGGACATCATCCACATCACGCTGTTCTACGAGCAGCAGGCCAAGGATCCGGGCAGCCTCACCGCGCAGCTGAACCAGCGCGCGGACGCGGCCCTGTCGCAGGCGAAGGGCGTGTCGGGCGTCACCGCGCACACGGGCGCGTTCTCCGTGTATCCGAGCACCGATCGCGACGGGAAGATCTCCGCATGGCGCGGCCGCACCGAGGTCGCGCTCGAATCGCGCGATTTCGCCGCGGCGTCGAAGCTGGCGGGCCAGTTGTCGAACCTGATGCAGGTCGCGAACGTCGAGTTCTCGCTGTCGCCGGAAGCGCAGCGCACGGCCGAGCAGAAGCTCACGACCGAAGCGATCAAGTCGTTCCGCGCCCGCGCGGACGAAGCCGCGAAGGCGTTCGGCTACAGCAGCTACACGATCCGCGACGTGAACGTCGGCAGCGGCCGCAACGTGCAGCCGTACCCGCGCATGATGGCGATGGCCGCGGCGCCGATGGACAGCGCGAAGATGAGCGCGCCGATCGCGGTCGAAGGCGGCAAGGCCACCGTGTCGGTCACCGTCAACGGCTCCGTGCAGATGAAGTAACGCGCATCGCGCGGCTGTCGGAAACGAAAAACGCCGGCCCGAGGGCCGGCGTTTTTTTATGCGCGTCCGGGTATCGATGCACGCGCCGATCGCGCATGCATCGATACCGCGTCATGCAGCCACGTCACGCAGCCGCATTCGCGTTCGCCGCGCGGCGGCGATACGCCCAGACCATCAGCGCGATCCCCGCGAGAATCATCGGCAGCGACAGCCACTGCCCCATCGACAGGCCGAGCGCGAGCAGCCCGAGGAAGTCGTCCGGCTCGCGCGCAAACTCGACCGTGAAACGCGCGAGGCCATAACCGATCAGGAACAGCGCGGATATCGCGCCCATCGGCCGCGGCTTGCGCGCGAACAAGAACAGCACGAAGAACAGCGCGATCCCCTCGAGCGCGATTTCATAGAGCTGCGAAGGATGGCGCGGCAGCATCTGGTATTGCATGAACACGTCGGCGAGATGCCACTTCTCGACGAGCTCCGGATGTTTCGGCAACCAGGCCGCGTCGTCGCGCATCGCGCCCGGGAACAGCATCGCCCAAGGCGCCGTCGGATCGGTCACGCGGCCCCACAGTTCGCCGTTGATGAAGTTGCCGAGACGCCCGGCCGCCAGCCCCGTCGGCACCATCGGCGCGACGAAATCGGTGACCTGGAGCCAGTGCCGCTTGCGCTGCCACGCGAACAGCATCATCGCGAGCGTCACGCCGAGGAAGCCGCCGTGAAACGACATGCCGCCTTCCCACACCTTGAACACGTCGAGCGGATGCGAGAAGTAGAAACCGGCCTTGTAGAACAGCACGTAGCCGAGCCGGCCGCCGAGCACGGTGCCGAGCACGCCGTAGAACATCATGTCGTCGATGTCCTTCGCGGTCCAGCCCTGCGCCGCGACATGCGGCAGCTTCAGGCGGATCCGGCCGACGACGATCGCCGCGATGAAGCCGACGAGATACATGAGGCCGTACCAGCGCACGGCCAGCGGCCCGAGATGGATCGCAACGGGGTCGAAATTCGGGTGAATGATCATGGATTAGCGAAGAAGTTTTCGAATACGGTACGGCCGTCGCACGCGCAGCACCGCGCGTTGGACGGCGCCCGCACGCCATCGTTCACGTCATGCGGCAAGACCCTGCGCGCGCACGACGTCGATGAACCCGGCAAGCACGGGGCTCACGTCGTCGGTACGCCACACGAGGCCCGTCTCGACGAGCGGCGCGTGGCCGGCGAGCGGCCGGTAGACCACGCCGGTGCGCCGCAGGTTACGCAGCGATTGCGGCACCAGTGCGACGCCCATGCCGGCCGACACGAGGCTGACGATCGTCTGCATCTGGATTGCTTCCTGACCGATGCGCGGGGTTTCCCCCGCCGCGCCGTAGCAGCCCGTAATGATGTCATAAAAGCCGGGCGCCAAACGACGCGGAAAGATCACGAGCGGCAACGCGGCGACGTCGGCAAGCTGCACCGGCTCGTCCTCGGGCGCGTCGGAAGCCGTACTCGGCATCGCGACCACCAGCGGCTCGCGCACGACGGGCAGGTACGACAAGCCGGCCGCGTGACGCGGCGGCACTGGCGGAATGACGAGCCCGGCGTCGATGCGCCCGGCGACGAGTTCGTCGATCTGCACGTCGCTCGTCGCTTCCGCGAGCTGCAGCCGCACCTGCGGATAGCGCGCGCCGAACGCACGCAGCAACGACGGCAACAGCCCGTAATCGGCGGTCGACACGAACGCGAGCGACAGCGAACCGGCCTCGCCGCGCGCGAGCCGGCGCGCGAGCGGCGGCAGCGCATCGGCCGACGCCAGCAGCCGGCGCACGTCGGGCAGCAGCGCCGCGCCGACCGCCGTCAGCGCCACCGAGCGCTTGGTGCGCACGAACAGCGCGACGCCCAGCGCATCCTCCAGCGCGCGAATCGCCTGCGACAGCGGCGGCTGCGTCATCGACAGGCGCTCGGCCGCGCGGCCGAAATGGCGCTCGTCGGCGACGGTCGCGAAATAGCGCCATTGGCGCAGGTCGGGGATCGGATCGGCCATGTTCGACTCATTCGCAAAACGACTTAATAGACGACAAATAATATATTGGACATCCCAATCGGGAAACTCCATGCTTGGTCGATCCGAACCGGCGCGCCCTCGCGAGCGACGCCCATACCACGATGGAGTCCCCCATGTCGTACAACCGTCGCTCGAAGCACATCACGCAAGGCGTGGCCCGTTCGCCGAACCGCTCGATGTATTACGCCCTCGGCTACCAGAAGGACGATTTCGACAAGCCGATGATCGGCATTGCCAACGGTCATTCGACGATCACGCCGTGCAATTCCGGCTTGCAGCGCCTGTCGGACGCGGCCGTCGACGCCGTCAAGGCCGCCGGCGCGAACCCGCAGATCTTCGGCACGCCGACGATTTCGGACGGCATGTCGATGGGCACCGAAGGGATGAAGTACTCGCTCGTGTCGCGCGAAGTGATCGCCGACTGCATCGAGACCTGCGTGCAGGGCCAGTGGATGGACGGCGTCGTGGTGGTCGGCGGCTGCGACAAGAACATGCCCGGCGGCATGATCGCGCTCGCGCGCCTGAACGTGCCGGGCATCTACGTCTACGGCGGCACGATCCGCCCGGGCAACTGGAAGGGCCGCGACCTGACGATCGTGTCGTCGTTCGAAGCCGTCGGCGAATTCACCGCGGGCCGGATGTCGCAGGAGGACTTCGAAGGCGTCGAGAAAAACGCGTGCCCGACGTCCGGTTCGTGCGGCGGCATGTACACCGCGAACACGATGAGTTCATCGTTCGAGGCGCTCGGCATGTCGCTGCTGTATTCGTCGACGATGGCGAACCCCGATCAGGAGAAGGTCGATTCGGCCGCCGAATCGGCGCGTGTGCTGGTCGAGGCCGTGAAGCGCGACCTGAAGCCGCGCGACATCATCACGAAGGAATCGATCGAGAACGCGGTGTCGGTGATCATGGCCACCGGCGGCTCGACCAATGCGGTGCTGCACTATCTCGCGATCGCGCACGCGGCCGAGGTCGACTGGACGATCGACGATTTCGAGCGCATCCGCAAGCGCGTGCCGGTGATCTGCGACCTGAAGCCGTCGGGGAAGTACGTCGCGACCGACCTGCACCGGGCCGGCGGGATTCCGCAGGTGCTGAAGATCCTGCTCGACGCGGGGCTGCTGCACGGCGACTGCATGACGATCACGGGCCGCACGATCGCCGACGAGTTGAAGGACGTGCCGAGCGTGCCGCGCGCGGACCAGGACGTGATCTTCCCGATCGAGCGCGCACTGTACAACGAGGGCCATCTCGCGATCCTGAAGGGCAATCTCGCGGAGGACGGCGCGGTCGCGAAGATCACCGGCCTGAAGAACCCGGTGATCACGGGCCCGGCGCGCGTATTCGACGACGAGCAGAGCGCGATGGATGCGATCCTCGGCGACCGGATCCGCGCGGGCGACATCCTCGTGCTGCGCTACCTCGGCCCGCAGGGCGGCCCCGGCATGCCGGAAATGCTCGCACCGACGTCCGCGATCATCGGCAAGGGGCTCGGCGAATCGGTCGGCTTCATCACGGACGGCCGCTTCTCGGGCGGCACTTGGGGCATGGTGGTCGGCCACGTCGCGCCTGAGGCGTTCGTCGGCGGCACGATCGCGCTGGTGCAGGAAGGCGATTCGATCACGATCGACGCGCACCGGTTGCTGCTGCAACTGAACGTCGACGACGCGGAACTCGCGCGCCGCCGCGCTGCGTGGCAGAAGCCGGCACCCCGCTATACGCGCGGCGTGCTCGCCAAATTCGCGGCGCTCGCCCGGCCGGCGAACCAGGGGGCGGTCACGGGTTGATGCAGAGGCGTCATCGCATGCGACCCCGATAAACGGGCCGCCCGGGGAACGCGCAAAACGTGCGTTCCCTTTGCTTCTATAATGCGCGGACCATGAAGCCGGCCGTCCCCGCCGGCGGAGAACCGCATGAAACAGACGATATTGCGCGTGCTGCTCGCCCTGCTGCTGACCGGCGGCGCGACGGCGGCACGTGCCGACCAGGCCGACGGGCTCGCGCTGGCGCAGCGCAAGAACTGCATGGCCTGCCATGCGATCAGCAAGCCGCTGATGGGTCCGTCGTTCCGCGACATCGCCGGCAAGTACGCGGTGCGCGGCGACGGCGTCGACTACCTGGCGCAATCGATCGTGAAAGGCAGCGTCGGCGTATGGGGCAGCGTGCCGATGCCCGCCAATACGCAACTGACGAGCACCGAGGCCCATACGCTCGCCCAGTGGGTGCTGTCGGTACGCTGAAAGCGAATACCCGCGCGAGTACCCACCTTGTGCGCTTGTGCGCGGGACGTCGCGAGAGGACGGCCGCGTACTGACCGACCGGCCCCTCCCCAGCGGCTTCGCACGCGTTTACTGCGCTTACTGAACCCGCATTCTCTTTTTCGCCGCCGCGAACGATTGCCCTTTCAGCCGGAATGACCGGCGCGACGGCGAGCGATCTCTTCATCGACCGCCTCGCGCACCCAGTCCATCACCTCGGTTTCCAGCGCGAGTGCGACTTCGCGCGTGACCTGGCCGACCAGCCAGGCCGAATGCTCGTGCAGCGCATCGCGACAACGCGCTTCGATGGCGTCGCGCCCTGCCCCGGTCAGATAGTTCGTCAGGCGATTGCGAAGCCGTTCGGCGATGTGCTGCGCATCTTCCGGCGTCAGCGCGACTGCGGCCTGCACATCCGGCTGCGGCGGCACCGCGCCCGGTAGGGCCACCTCCGGCGTCGCCGATTCGGGCGCGTGCGCGGCCGCGTCGCGCGCCATCGCGGCGAACGTGTGTTTCGGCAGGTCGTCATCGACGAGCGACGAGCGCAGCGGCGCCGTCATCGCCGCCGCATCCTCCGCGACCACGTGCTCGGCGGCGCCAGGCTCGGCCGGCGCATCGGTTTCGCCCACGGCGGCGGCCGTCGTCGCGTCGCCCGGCAGCTCGACCGCCGGCACGTGCGGCGTCGGCACGGGTTCGATCACGACGGAATCGGGGTCGGCCTCGGTTTTACGCGATTCGGCCGACGCGGCGCCCGCGGCGGCCGGTGGCGCGATCACGTCGGTGAGCACCGGAATCGCCGCATCGTCGTGCGGCCGGGGGGCGGCCGACGCGGGCGAGCGCGCCGGCGCCGGCTTGCCCGGCACCAGCACGTCAGTCAGCGTCGGAATCGAGGATGAATCGGCTTCTGTCACGGGAACACTCCGTCGACGGTTGCGGCTAGCCGCCCTGCTTGTAGTTGTTCAGCGCATAGCCGCGGTCGCGGTAGAACCGGTAGCGGTCGCGGCCCGCGGCCAGCTCGTCCGGCGCGTTGCCGACCACTTCGAGCAGGCGTTCGAAGCGGGCGAACTGCGCGGGCACGGTCGCGCCGAGGTTCAGCAGCACGTGATGATGCGGCGCGCGGTCGAGATCGGCGGCCAGCACGATCGGCGTGCCGGCGGCGTGCTCGCTGTCGATGCCGCAATGCGGGATGAAATCGAGCGGCGAGAACGTCCAGAGCCGCTCGTCGAGCGCGCGCAGGCGCGCGGGCTCGGCGAGCACGACGACCGGCTGCCCGGCCTGATAGGCCTTGCGCAGCAGCCGGCACGCGTACGCAAGCGAATCGCCGACGTTCGAGTGGAAATCGATCCGCGTCATTGCCCGCGCACCCGCAGCGTCGTCAGCCCCGCCATCACTGGCCGGCGCGGTCGATCAGGAACTGCGCGAGCAACGGCACCGGACGGCCCGTCGCGCCCTTCGCCGCACCGCCCTTCCATGCGGTGCCCGCGATGTCGAGGTGAGCCCACGGATAGCTCTCGGTGAAGCGCGACAGGAAGCACGCGGCCGTCACGGCGCCGGCCGGACGCCCGCCGATGTTCGCGAGATCCGCGAAATTCGACTTCAGCTGTTCCTGGTACTCGTCGTCGAGCGGCATGCGCCATGCCGGGTCGTTCGCCTCGCGCGACGCGTCGAGCAGCTCGCCGGCGAGCGCGTCGTTCGTCGAGAACAGCCCGCTGTTGTGGCCGCCCAGCGCGATCACGCACGCGCCCGTCAACGTCGCGACGTCGATCACGGCGGCCGGCTTGAAGCGCTCGGCATACGTGAGCGCGTCGCACAGGATCAGGCGGCCTTCGGCGTCGGTGTTCAGCACCTCGATCGTCAGCCCCTTCATGCTGGTGACGATGTCGCCCGGCTTCGTCGCATTGCCGCCCGGCATGTTCTCGCAGGTCGGCACGATCGCGACGACGTTGATCTTCAGGCCCATCTCGGCGACCGCGCGGATCGTGCCGAGCACCGAGCCCGCGCCGCACATGTCGTACTTCATCTCGTCCATGCCTTCGCCCGGCTTCAGCGAGATGCCGCCCGTATCGAACGTGATGCCCTTGCCGACCAGCACGACGGGCGCGGCCTTCGCGGCGGCGCCCTGGTAGTGCAGCACGATGAACTGCGGCGGCTCGACCGACGCGCGTGCGACCGACAGGAACGACCCCATCTTCAGCGCCTGGATCTGCTTGAGCCCGAGGACCTCGGCCTTCAGGCCCCAATCCTTCGCGATCTTCTTCGCGGTGTTGCCGAGATAGGTCGGCGTGCAGACGTTGCCCGGCAGGTTGCCGAGGTCGCGGGTCAGATCCATCCCGTTCGCGAGCGCGACGGCCTGCTTGATCGCGACCTTCGCGGCCTTTTCGTCCGCCGGATCGACGCTGAACACGACGCGCTTGAGCGTGTGCGACGCCGGTTCCGGCTTGCTCTTCATCTGCGTGAAGCGGTAGGTCTCGTTGCGCAGCGCGAGGATCGCGGCGCGCACGCCCCAGTCGGAGCTGCGCTCGTCGACCGGCAGTTGCGCGAGCGAGAACGTGACCTGGACGACCTTGGTCGCCAGCAGCGCGCGCCAGGCGGCGGTCACCGCGTCGTTATAGGCTTTCTGATTGAAAGCATCCTGCTTGCCGAGCCCGACGAGCAGCACGCGCGACGCGCCGATGCCCGACACTTCGTGCAGGAACAGCGTCTTGCCGCGCTTGCCGTCCATGTCGCCGGCCTTCACCACGCGCGAGATCAGCCCCTTGGTGGCCGTGTCGATGTCGAGCGCCGCGCCCGACAGGGTCTGCGCCTCGAAGATGCCGAGCACGATGCAGTCGGACTTCCCGGTCAGGAACCCCTTGGCCTCGCCTTTGCTCCAATCACAGCCTTTTATGCTAAAGTCCATCGCGCTTGTCCTCGGATAAAATCTGGGCTAAGGATGAAAGCCGCAATTATCCGCTATTTTTCCCGTGGCGGCGCGAGCGCCCCACCACGCGTGCGCAGCCTCCCGCCCTCTTCTCATCAAGAATGATCTTCGAACGCTCCCTCCAGCGCGAGCTTGCGTATACGGCTGGCGCCGTGTTCATGGTGCTGCTCACGATCATGCTCACGACGATGATGATTCGCATCGTCGGCTACGCCGCGTCCGGCGAAATCGATCCGCGGGACGTGCTCGTGCTGATCGGCCTGACCGTGATCGGCTACCTCGCCGTGATGCTCGTCGTCACGCTGTTCGTGTCGATCCTGTTCGTGCTGACCCGGTGGTACCGGGACTCCGAAATGGTGGTGTGGCTCGCGTCCGGCGTGAGCCTCACGCGCCTCATCAAGCCGATCGGCGTGTTCGCCACGCCGATCGTCCTGCTGATCGCCTTCTTCGCGTTCGTCGGCTGGCCGTGGTCGAACCAGCAGAGCAAGATGATCAAGGCACGTTTCCAGCAGCGCGACGAAATCTCGCTGCTCGCGCCCGGCCAGTTCCGCGAATCGGCCGCGAACCATCGCGTGTTCTTCATCGAGAAGATGTCGCCCGACCAGAGCAAGGTCCAGAACGTGTTCGTCACGTCGACGGAAAACGGCAAGCTCAACGTGGTCGTGTCGCAGACGGGCCATACGGAAACCGCGAAGGACGGCGATCGTTTCGTCGTCCTCGAAGACGGCCGCCGCTACGACGGCACGCCCGGCCAGCCGAACTTCAAGATCATGGAATTCGAGCGCTACGGCGTGAAGATCACCAGCAAGCCGGTCGTCAACGTGCAGACCACCAACAGCACGCCCACGCCCGACCTGCTGCGCAACCCGACGCGCGACAATCTCGCGGAATTCGCGTGGCGCGCGGGGCTGCCGCTGATCGCGCTGAACCTGATGGTGCTCGGCATCCCGCTCGCGTACCAGAACCCGCGCCGCAGCCGCACGATCAACCTCGTGATGGCCGTGCTGATCTACCTCACGTATTCGAACCTGCTGAACGTCGTGCAAGCGCAGATCGAGCAGGGCAAGATGTCGTTCGGCGTCGGTCTCGTCGGGCTGCACGTGCTCGTCGCGGCGATCGTCGCGTTCATTTTCTGGTTGCGCGTGCGCAATCGTCCGTTGTTGTCACGCGCGCTGTTCGGCCGCTCGGGAGCATGATCGATGCGGCTCTATGAAAAGTACTTCGCGCGGCAGATCTACATCACGTTCATCTTCATCCTGTTCGCGTTCTCCGGTCTGTTCTTCTTCTTCGACCTGATCAGCGAGCTGAACTCGGTCGGGCACGGCAACTACAAGTTCGGCTACGCGGTGCTCCGCGTCGCGCTGCAGACGCCGTCGCGCTTCTACGAGATCATCCCGGTCGCCGCGCTGATCAGCGCGATCTACGTGTTCGCGCAGATGGCCGCGAACTCGGAATTCACGATCTTCCGCGTGTCGGGCCTCGCGACCAACCAGGCGCTGCGTTCGCTGCTGAAGATCGGCGTGCCGCTCGTGATCGTCACCTATCTGATCGGCGAATTCGTCGGCCCGTACGCCGACCAGCTGTCCGAACGCGTGCGGCTGCAGGCGCTCGGCGCATCGGTGTCGTCGAACTTCCAGTCGGGCGTATGGGTGAAGGACACGCTCGCGGCCCGCGAGAACGGCGAGCAGGTCACGCGCTTCGTCAACGTCGGCAGCCTGTCGCCCGACTCGACGATCAGCAACGTGCGCATCTACGAGTTCGACTCGAAATTCCAGCTGCAGAACGTGCGGATCGCTCAAACCGGCCGCTACGAGCCACCCGGCCACTGGCTGCTGAAAGGCGTCACCGAAACGGAGCTGACGCCGATCAAGCCGGTCAGCGGCCAGCCGGCCGATGCGCTGAACCCCGTGTACCGGTCGCAGCAGGTGTCGCTGCCCGAATACCGGCTGCGCTCCGACCTGACGCCGCAGATCCTGTCGGTGCTGCTCGTGTCGCCGGAGCGCATGTCGATCATCAACCTGTTCCGCTACATCCAGCACTTGCGCGAGAACCAGCAGGACACGCAGCGCTACGACATCGCGCTGTGGCGCAAGCTGCTGTATCCGTTCGCGGTATTCGTGATGCTCGTGCTGTCGCTGCCGTTCGCCTACCTGCACACGCGGGCGGGCGTGGTCGGCGTGAAGGTGTTCGGCGGCATCATGCTCGGCATGAGCTTCCAGCTGCTCAACACGCTGTTCTCGCACATCGGCACGCTGAACACGTGGCCCGCGCCGCTCACCGCCGCGACGCCGGGTCTCATCTATCTCGCGCTCGGCCTGTTCGCGCTCAAGTGGGTCGACCGGCACTGAGCGCCGCGCGCGACGGAGGCTTCGACATGCATTCGCACGGTATCGTCCTGTTCGGCCACGGCGCCCGCGACCCGCGCTGGGCCGAGCCGTTCGAGCGGCTCGCCGCGCGGCTGCGCGGCGCCGGCTCCCCTGCCGCGCAGGTGTCGCTCGCGTTCCTCGAACTGATGCCGCCGTCGCTCGCCGAGGCCGTGGCCGCGCAAGTCGCGGCCGGCTGCGCGCGCATCACCGTGGTGCCCGTGTTCTTCGGCCAGGGCGGCCATGTTCGCCGCGACCTGCCGCAGCTCGTCGACGCATGCCGCGCCGCGCATCCGGGCGTCGAGATCCGCTGCGCGACGGCCGTCGGCGAAGACGACGGCGTGCTCGACGCGGTCGCGCGCTATTGCGTCGATCAGCTCGGCGACGACGCGTAGGCCACGTCTTCGCCGCGCCCAAAGAAAAAGCGCCGGCATCTGCCGGCGCTTTTTGCGTTTGGGACCGCGCGCGAGCCGCGCTCAGGCGGCATTGCGCACCGGATCGCCCGCCTGCGCCTGCCGTGTGCGTTCGGCGAATGCATCGCCGATCATCAGCAGGCTCGGTTCCGCGGGGTCGAGCCACGCCTGCGCATCGCCGGCCGCCATCCGGGCGAGCGTCAGCGTCAGCGTGCGTTCGCGCGCGGTGCTGCATGCCTCGACGATCGCCACCGGCGTCGCCGGCGCACGGCCGGCGTCGATCAATTCCTGCGCGATGCCGGGCGCGCTGTCGCGGCCCATGTAGTAGACGATCGAATCGGCGCGTGCGGCTTCGCGAATCTCGTCGCTACCCGGTGCGCGGCTGTGCGTCGCGAACGCGACGCTGCGCGATACGCCGCGCAACGTGAGCGAACGCTTCAGCGTCGCCGCGCCGGCCAGCGCCGCGGTGATGCCCGGCACGATCTCGTAGTCGATGCCGGCCGCGTCGAGTGCGCGCATTTCCTCTTCGGCGCGACCGAACAGCATCGGATCGCCGCCCTTCAACCGCACGACGCACGCGTGCTCGCGCGCCGCGTCGACGATCTGCTTGTTGATGAAATGCTGCGCGGTCGAGCGCTGCCCGCAGCGCTTGCCGACCGCGATCTTCCGCGCGTTCGGCGCATAGTCGAGCATCGCAGGCTCGACGAGCGCGTCGTGCAGCACGACGTCGGCCTGCTCGAGCAGCCGCATGCCGCGCACCGTGATGAGGTCCGCGGCGCCCGGTCCTGCTCCGATCAGATATACCTTGCCCATGTTTGTCGCTTCGCTAGGGTCCTGCAGCGGCGGCCGGTTCGCCGCCGCGCAGATTGACGATTACGCCGAGAACGCGCGGATCATCCCGGCGGCGACCGTGTGGTGCGTCGCCTCGTCGATCAGCACGAACGCGCCCGTGCCGGGGTGCGCATCGTACGTGTCGCACACGATCGGCTTCTGCAGCGTCAGCGCCACGCGGCCGATATCGTTCATCTTCAGGTCCTGGCGATCGGTCGCGTGCGACAGCGTATGCACGTCGAGCACCTGCTTGACGCCGCCGATCTTCGCGAACACCGTACTGGTGGTCTGCTTCAGCAGGTACTTGCGCTGCGGCGACAGCGGCGTCTCGTCGAACCAGCACAGGTCCGCCTCGAGCTTCTTCGCCGGCTCGACCGGCTCGGCGGCCGTGACGAACATGTCACCGCGCGACACGTCGACATCCTCTTCGAGACGGATCGTCACCGTCTGGCCCGCGAACGCGTGCGCGACCGATGCGGTGCCGCCCGGCACCGGCGCGACGATCTCGGCGACCGTCGCGGTGCGGTTCGACGGCAGCACGACGATCGCGTCGCCGACCTTCACTTCGCCCGACTCGATCCGGCCCATGTAGCCGCGGAAATCGTCGGCCGAGCTGCCGTCCTGGCGCGCGACCCACTGCACCGGGAAGCGCAGCGCGTCGTGCGCCTGCGTCTCGACCGGCAGCGACTCGAGCACGTCGAGCAGCGGCTCGCCGGCGTACCACGGCATGCGCTCGCTCGCGCCGACGATGTTGTCGCCCTTCAGCGCCGACACCGGCACGAAGCGCACGTCGGTCAGGCCGAGCTGCTTCGCGAGCGCGACGTACGCGTCGCGGATCTCGTTGAAGCGCGCCTCGCTGTAGTCGACGAGGTCCATCTTGTTGATCGCGACGATCACGTGCTGCAGCCCGAGCAGCTTGACGATCGCGCTGTGGCGCTTGGTCTGCGGCAGGAGTTGCACGACGCCGTTCTCGACCGTGATGCGTGTCGCGTCGATCAGGATGATCGCCGCGTGCGCGGTCGACGCGCCCGTCACCATGTTGCGCGTGTACTGCTCGTGGCCCGGCGTGTCGGCGATGATGAACTTGCGCTTCGCGGTCGCGAAATAGCGGTACGCGACGTCGATCGTGATGCCCTGCTCGCGCTCGGCCTCCAGCCCGTCCGTCAGCAGCGCGAGATCGAGCTCGTCGCCGACCGTGCGCTTGTTCTTCGCGCGCGACAGCGCGGACAGCTGGTCGGACAGCACGGCCTTGCTGTCGTACAGCAGGCGGCCGATCAGCGTGCTCTTGCCGTCGTCGACGCTGCCCGCGGTGATGAAGCGCAACACGCCGAGGTCTTCGGTGTTCTCGATGATGCTCATGATGTGAATGTCCTCGTGTGCTTCAGAAATAACCTTGCTTCTTGCGCTGTTCCATCGCGGCTTCGGACGCCTGGTCGTCCATCCGGGTCGCGCCGCGCTCGGTGATCTCGGTCACCGCCGTCTCGGCGATGATCTTCTCGACGTCGTCCGCGTCGCTTTCGACCGGGCACGTGCAGCTGATGTCGCCGACCGTGCGGAAGCGCACCTGCGCCAGCTCGCTCGTCTCGCCGTCACGCATCGGCGTGAGCGGCGTGACCGGCACGAGCAGCCCGTTGCGGCGCACGATCTCGCGCTGGTGCGCGTAATAGATCGACGGCAGCTCGAGGTTCTCGCGCGCGATGTACTGCCACACGTCGAGCTCGGTCCAGTTCGAGATCGGGAACACGCGCAGATGCTCACCCTTGTGCAGGCGGGCGTTGTACAGGCTCCACAGTTCCGGGCGCTGCGCCTTCGGGTCCCACTGGCCGAATTCGTCGCGGAACGAGAAGATGCGCTCCTTCGCGCGCGCCTTCTCTTCGTCGCGGCGCGCGCCGCCGATCAGCGCCGTATAGCCGTGCTGTTCGATCGTCTCGAGCAGCGTGACGGCCTGCGCGGCGTTGCGCGAATCGGTTTCGCGGCGCAGCACGACCGTGCCGCGCTTGATCGAATCCTCGACGTGGCCGACCACCAGCTCGGCGCCGAGCTCCTGCGCGCGGCGGTCGCGGAAGTCGATCACCTCCTCGTAGTTGTGGCCCGTGTCGATATGCACGAGCGGGAACGGCAGCGTCGTCTTGCGGTTCGCGCCGAGGCCGAACGCCTTCAGCGCCAGATGCAGCACGACGACCGAATCCTTGCCGCCCGAGAACAACAGCGCCGGCTTGCTGCATTCGGCAACGAGTTCGCGCAGGATGTGGATCGACTCGGCTTCGAGCCAGTCGAGGTGGCCCATGCGGCTGTCGGCGCCGGTGGGCGGGGCAAAGGCGGATTGCTCGAGCGTCGTGCTCATGATTTCAGTCCTTCTCTTCCGGGTTCGTGCCGCCCGCTGTCGCAGGCGGCGCAATATTCAGTTTCTTGTCGGTTTTCAATGCGCGGCGCCGGCGTCGGCATTCGCGGGAATCGGCGTGATCGTCGTGATGTGCAGCCCGCATTCCTTCGTGTCGCGCGACTCCCACCACCAGCGGCCCGCGCGGCTGTCCTCGCCGGGACGGATCGCGCGCGTGCACGGCTCGCAGCCGATGCTCGGGTAGCCGCGCGCGTGCAGCGGGTTCACCGGCACGTCGAACGCGTTAAGGTACGCCCACACGTCGGCTTCCGTCCAGTCGGCGAGCGGGTTGTACTTCGCGATCCCGCGCGCTTCGTCCTGTTCTTCCTCGTGCAGCTCCGCGCGCGTGACCGACTGCTCGCGGCGCTGGCCCGTCACCCACGCGCCGACGTCGGCCAGCGCGCGGTTCAGCGGCTCGACCTTGCGGATGTGGCAGCACGCCTTGCGCAGCTCGACGCTCTCGTAGAACGCGTTCAGGCCGTGCTCGGCGACGTACTGGTCCACCGCGTCCTGCTGCGGGTGGAACTGCTCGATCTCGTAGCCGTAGCGCTCGCGCACGCGGTCGATCATGCCGAGCGTTTCCGCATGCAGGCGGCCCGTGTTCAGCGAGAAGATGCCGATCGGCACGCCCTTCGACAGGATCGCGTGCGTGAGCAGCATGTCCTCCGCGGCAAGGCTGCTCGCGAATTTCACCTTGTCGTGACGGGCGCCGATCCGCGCGAGCAGCGCGTCGAGGCGCTCGACCTTCGCGGCGAGTTCCGGCGTCAGCTCGGTGGCGGTCGCGGTGCTCATGCGCTCACCTTGGTGTCGGCCGCGGCCTCGCGGCGGCGGAACAGCGGCGCCGGCTCGTCGAATGCGCCCTGGTAACGCTGCGTGAATTCCGTGAACGCATTCAGCGCGTCGTGGATGTCCTTGTCGGCGCGCACCGCGAACGCGTCGAAGCCGCAGCGCGACATGTACAGCAGTTGATCGCGCAGCACGTCGCCGATCGCGCGCAGCTCGCCCGTCCAGCCGTGGCGCTCGCGCAGCAGGCGCGCGATGCTGTAGCCGCGGCCGTCCGCGAAGCGCGGGAAATCGACGGCGACCAGCGAGATCGCGCCGAAATCGGCCACGAGATCGGCCGGTTCGCTGTCCGGCGCGAGCCACACGCCGAGTTCGTCCTTCGTCTTCGCGGCGACGAGCGCCGCACGCTCGGCCTGCCACAACGCGAACGGCACCAGCACCTTGCCGACCGGCAACGCGTCGACCGCGGGCAGCGCGCCGTCTTCCGCCGCGCGCACGACCTGCCATGCATCGTCGATCACTGCGCGGTTCTTGATAATCGAAGCCATCTGCAAATTCCTTCTACCCGGTTGATTACGCGTTCACGGCCTGGCGCGCCGCATACACGCGCTCCTTGAACGGCGCGATGCCGATGCGGTCGTACGTGTCGATGAAGCGCTCGCCGTCGATGCGCGCTTCGACGAACGTGTCGATCAGCGTCGCGATCACGTCCGGCACTTCTTGCGCGGAGAACGACGGCCCGATCACGCGGCCGAGGCGCGCGCCGTTGCGGCCCGTGCCCTGCTCGCCGCCGAGCGACACCTGATACCACTCGGCGCCATCCTTGTCGACGCCGAGGATGCCGATGTTGCCGACGTGGTGATGGCCGCACGAGTTCATGCAACCGGAAATGTTCAGCGACAGGTCGCCGAGGTCGTACACGTAGTCCAGATCGTCGAAACGCTGCTGGATCGCGAGCGCGATCGGGATCGACTTCGCGTTCGCGAGCGAGCAGAAGTCGCCGCCCGGGCACGCGATGATGTCGGTCAGCAGGCCGACGTTCGGCGTCGCGAAACCGGCCGCCTTGGCCTTTTCCCACAACGCGAACAGGTCGCGCTTCTTCACGTTCGCGAGAATCAGGTTCTGCTCGTGCGACACGCGCAGTTCGCCGAGCGAGTAGGCGTCGGCCCAGTCGGCGACCAGGTCCATCTGCGCGTCGGTCGCGTCGCCCGGGGCCACGCGGTGATCCTTCAGCGACAGCGTGACGGCGGCATAGCCCGGCACCTTGTGCGGCGCGACGTTACGCTCGACCCAGCGCGCGAACGCCTTGTTCTCGAGCAGATGCTGTTCGAACGACGCGTCGGTGTCGGCGAGCTTTTCGTAGACCGGCGGCTGGAAGTACTGCGACACGCGGTCGATTTCGGCCTGCGTGAGCGTCGACGGGCCGTCCTTCAGGTGCTGCCATTCTTCCTCGACCTGCTGCGCGAACTTCGCCGGCGACAGCGCCTTCACGAGGATCTTGATCCGCGCCTTGTACAGGTTGTCGCGGCGGCCGTAGCGGTTGTACACGCGCAGCACGGCCTCGCAGTACGTGAGCAGGTGCTGCCACGGCAGGTCTTCCTTGATCACCGCGCCGACGATCGGCGTACGGCCGAGGCCGCCGCCCGCGAGGATGCTCGCGACCACCTCGCCCTGCGCGTTCTTCTTCAGGTACACGCCGAGGTCGTGGATCTGCACGGCCGCGCGGTCGTGCTTCGAGCCCGACACCGCGATCTTGAACTTGCGCGGCAGCCACGCGAATTCGGGATGGAACGTCGACCACTGGCGCAGGATCTCGGCCCACGGGCGCGGATCGATCTCTTCGTCCTGCGCGACGCCGGCGAACTGGTCGGCCGTGATGTTGCGGATGCAGTTGCCCGACGTCTGGATGCCATGCATCTGCACCGACGCGAGCTTCGCGAGAATCTCGGGCGTCTCTTCCAGTTCGATCCAGTTGAACTGGATGTTCGAGCGGGTCGAGAAGTGGCCGTAGCCGCGGTCGTGTTCGCGGGCGATGCGCGCCAGCATCCGGAGCTGGTCGCTGCGCAGGTTGCCGTACGGAATCGCGATGCGGTGCATGTACGCGTGGCGCTGCATGTACAGGCCGTTCTGCAGACGCAGCGGACGGAATTCGTCTTCGCTCAACTCGCCCGACAGCCGGCGGCGCACCTGATCGCGGTACTGCGCGACTCGCTCGTCGACGATCGTCTGGTCGTATTGGTCGTACTGATACATTCGGGGACCCCAGGGTTTTCGTGTTGACCGCGCGACGTCCTAGCCACGTCGCGCCCGAATCTCCGTTCCGTCGTCACCGCCGCCATCCGCTGCCGGCTGGATTGCTAATGACGAAAACAGATATCCATATTTGAAAAACTCTGGTGAATCGTAATAAACTCGCCTTATATTTCAAACGACTAAAAAATTCTGTTGATATGCGGAAGGGTTATAAATGAACCTGCACCAATTTCGCTTCGTGCGCGAGGCCGTCCGGCAGAATTTCAACCTCACCGAGGCCGCCAAGGCGCTCTACACGTCGCAACCGGGGGTATCGAAGGCGATCATCGAGCTCGAGGACGAGCTGGGCGTCGAGATCTTCACGCGGCACGGCAAGCGCGTGCGCTCGCTCACCGAACCGGGCCGGATCATCCTCGCATCGGTCGAGCGGATTCTTCAGGAAGTTGAAAGCTTGAAGAGGGTCGGGAAAGATTATGCGGCGCAGGACCAGGGCAACCTGACCATCGCGGCGACCCACACGCAGGCCCGCTACTCGCTGCCGGCGGCGATCGCCGAGTTCAAGAAGCGCTTCCCGAAGGTGCACCTGTCGATCCTGCAGGGCAGCCCGACGCAGGTGGCCGAAATGGTGATCCACGACCAGGCCGATCTCGCGATCGCGACCGAGGCGATCTCCGACTACAAGGAACTCGTGTCGCTGCCCTGCTTCCAGTGGCATCACGCGGCCGTCGTGCCGGCCGACCATCCGCTGCTCGAACGCAAGCCGGTCACGCTGGACGATCTCGCGCAATACCCGCTGATCACGTACGACGACGCGTTCGCGGGCCGCAAGAAGATCAATCATGCGTTCGCGCTGCGCGGACTGTCGCCGGACATCGTGCTCGAGGCGATCGACGCCGACGTGATCAAGACCTATGTCGAACTCGGCCTGGGCGTCGGCATCATGGCCGACATCGCGTTCAATCCCGAGCGCGATCGCGGCTTGCGGCTGATCCCGGTCGGCCATCTGTTCGGCAGCAACGTGACGCGCGTCGCGCTCAAGCAGGGCGCCTACCTGCGCAGCTATGTGTATACGCTCGTCGAGCTGCTGTCGCCGACGCTGAACCGCAAGCTGATCGAGCAGGCGCTCAAGGGCGAAGCCGAATCGTACGAGCTTTGACGGACAGGTATGAACCGGGGGGCGCACATTGCGCCCCTTTTCGTTGCCCGACGGACATGGAGATTCCCGCATGACGCTTCCCGCCCTGTTGCGCCGCGCCGCCGGCGCCGCCCTCGTGTTCGCCTGCGCGGTCGCGCATGCCGACCTGAAGATCGGCGTCGATCTGTCGTCGACCGGCCCGGCCGCCGCGATCGGCATCACGAGCAAGAACGCGATCCTGATGTGGCCGAAGACGATCGCCGGGCAGCCGGTGCAGGTGACGGTGCTCGACGACGCGTCCGATCCGGGCACCGCCGTGCGCAACATTCGCAAGCTGGTCGACGAGGATCACGTCGACGTCGTGGTCGGGCCGAACATCACGCCGGCCGCGCTCGCGGCGCTCGACGCGGTGGCGGCCGCGCAGACGGCGATGATCACGCTGGTCGGCTCGGGCGCGATCGTCGAGCCGCAGGAAGGCGCGCGGACCTGGGCGTTCAAGATGGCGCAGAGCGACCGCGCGATGGCCGACGTGATGACGCGCTACATGGCCAACCACGGCGTGAAGACGGTCGGCTTCATCGGCTTCGCGGACAGCTACGGCGACAGCTGGCTCAACGAATTCACGCGCTTCGCGGACCTGCGCAAGATCCGCGTGGTCGCGACCGAGCGCTTCAATCGCACCGACGCGAGCGTCACCGGCCAGGCGCTGAAGCTGATCGCGGCGAAACCCGATGCGATCCTGATCGCGGGCTCAGGCACGCCGGCCGTGCTGCCGCAGCGCACGCTGATAGAGCGCGGCTACAAGGGCGCGATCTACCAGACCCACGGGATCGCGACGCCGGAATTCATCAAGCTCGGCGGCAAGGACGTCGACGGCACGCTGTTCCCGACCCAGCCGGTGGTCGTCGCACGCACGCTGCCTGCCGACCATCCGGCGCGCAAGGCCGCGTTGGCATTCGTCGACGCGTATGAAACGAAATACGGCGCCGGCACCGTCACGCAGTTCGCGGGCGATGCGGCGGGCGTCTATCCGCGCCTCGCCGACGCGGTCGGCCGCGCGCTGAAGGCCGCGCAGCCCGGCACGCCCGCGTTCCGCGCGGCGCTGCGGCGCGAACTCGAACGCGCGCACGAGCTCGTCGTGCCGAACGGCGTCGTCAACACGAGCGACAAGGATCACGTGGGGCTCGACCAGCGAGCGAGCGTGATGGGGATCGTGAAACAGGGTCGCTTCGTCTATCTGAGCCAGTGACTCGTACGCCGGATGCCGGGTAGCTTGCCCGCCGTCCGGATTTCCGCCATAATCCGCGTTTCGCCGCGCACCACCGCATGCGCGGCCAGAATCACGCCCAGGTGGTGAAATTGGTAGACGCAGGGGACTCAAAATCCCCCGCCGCAAGGCGTGCCGGTTCGATTCCGGCCCTGGGCACCAGTCTTCCGCAGCGTCATCCGCTGCAACGCTCGAAACCCGCGCAAGCTCGCCGCTTCGCGGTTTTTTGTTTTTGCGCCGCATCGCCGCGACGGACGTCCCGCCCGGCAGTCCAAGCATCGGGGAGATGCCGACCACGGAGGCCGCCCATGTCCATGCGCAGGATTTCATGCCGGGTCTGCCGCGCCGTGCTCGCCACCGTGCTGGCGCTCGCGCTCGGCGGTTGCGACATACTAAGCGCGCCGCCCGTACCCGACTGGCCCGGGCCGCATGCGCCGTATCCATTCCCGGACACCCTTCCCCATCGCACCGAATGACCTGACGGCAGCCTTCGTCGTGCAGCCACTTGACTCAGGCCATCAGCTCGCGGACGAAGTCGAGAAACACCCTCACCTTCGCCGACACGAGATTCGACGCGTGGTGATACGCGTAAAGCGGGAAAGTCTCGTCCGCCCACTCGGGCAACAACTGCACCAACCGACCGTCGGCCAGGACGTCCCGCGCATAGAGTTCCAGCAGTTGCGCAATGCCGACGCCGCCCAGGCACGCGCCGAGCAGCCCGCCCGTATCGTTGACCGTCAGCCTGCCGGCGGCGTCGACCGGCACGACTTCCTTGCCGCGATGAAATTCCCATTCGTACGGCCGCCCCGTCACCGGATTGCGGATCAGCACGCACCGGTGACCGTCCGCGAGATCCCGCGGGTGCCGCGGTTCGCCATGACGCGCGACATAGGCCGCCGACGCGCAGGTCAGCACGCGCGTCTCGACCAGCAGGCGCGCACGATATGACGACGGCTCCGGGATGCCGAAGCGCACGGCCACGTCGAAGCCGTCGGCGACGAGGTCGCCCATCCGGTCGCGCACGCTGATCTCGACGGACAGGTCGGGAAAGCGATCGAGAAATTCCGCCATCCGCGGCGCGAGCACGTAGTGACCGAACGTGCCGTCCACGTTCACGCGCAGCCGCCCCCTCACGCGCGCCTTCGACTGGCCGGCGTCGAGCGCCGCCTCCTCGATGCCGGCCAGCAGCGGCGCGACCGCCTCGTAAAAGCGCCGCCCTTCGTCGGTCAGCGTGATCGCGCGCGCCGTCCGGTTGAAGATCCGGATGCCGACGCGCTGTTCCAGCCGGGCGACGGCGCGGCTCACCGCCGGTTGAGTCAGCCCCATCGCCTCGCCCGCGCGCGCGAAGGTGCCGGCCTCGATCACCGCGGAGAGCACTCCGATACCGCTGAGCAGCCTGCTGTCGAACCCCATGAGACATACTTTTAGTCATTCATTGACTGATCATTATTCATTATTTTTATTGATCGAGGAAGCCTACAGTAGTCCTGTCGCCGGATCGAACGGCATTCATCCCTTCACCAAGGAGCAGGACATGAGCACATCGGAACAGGTCGCCCTCGTCACGGGTTCGTCGCGCGGCATCGGCGCGGAAATCGCCCGTCAGCTCGCCCGGGACGGTTTCCGGGTCGTCGTCAACTATGCCGGCAGCGCCGGCCCGGCCCGCGACGTGGTCGATGCGATCGTCGCCGACGGCGGCCGTGCCGTCGCGGTGCAGGCGAACGTCGCCGACCCCGCGGCCGTGGCCGCGCTGTTCGACGCCGCCCGCGACGCATTCGGCGGCATCGACGTGGTGGTCAATTCGGCGGGCGTGATGAAGCTGGCCGCGATCGCCGACTGCGACGACGCGCTGTTCGACGAAACGATCGCCATCAACGTGAAAGGCACGTTCAACGTATGCCGCGAAGCGGCGAAACGGGTGCGTGACGGCGGACGCATCATCAACCTATCGACCAGCGTGATCGGCATGCGCATGCCGACTTACGGCGTGTACGTCGCAAGCAAGGCGGCGGTCGAAAGCCTCACGCAGGTGCTCGCGCAGGAAATGCGCGGGCGCGGCGTCCGCGTGAACGCCGTCGCGCCGGGACCGGTCGCGACCGAGTTGTTCCTGCAGGGCAAGAGCGCCGAACTCGTCGATCGGCTCGCGAAGCTGAACCCGCTCGAGCGGCTCGGCCAGCCCGACGACATCGCGCGCGTCGTCGCGTTCCTCGCCGGCCCGGACGGCGCGTGGATCAACGGCCAGATCCTGCGCGCCAACGGCGGCATGTGCTGACGGACCGCCCGCTACCCACTCGTCTTTCCGCCAGGAGATCGCTCATGAAGGAAGTCATCCTCGTCACCGGCGCGTCCAGCGGCTTCGGCCTGCTGACGGCCCAGGCGCTCGCCCGCGCCGGTCACACGGTCTACGCATCGATGCGCGAGAGCACCGGGCGCAACGCGCCGCGCGTCGCCGCCGTCACCGCCTATGCGCAAGAACACGGCGTCGACCTGCGCAGCCTCGAGCTCGACGTCGGCGACGATGCGTCGGTCGACGCCGCAATCGATCGCGTGATCGCCGACGACGGCCGTCTGGACGTCGTCGTCCACAACGCCGGCCACATGGTGTTCGGGCCGGCCGAAGCGTTCACGCCCGAACAGCTCGCGCAGCTTTACGACGTCAACGTCGTGTCGACCCAGCGCGTGAACCGCGCGGCGCTGCCGCACCTGCGCCGCCAAGGCCGCGGCCTGCTCGTCTGGGTGTCGTCCTCGTCGGCGCGCGGCGGCACCCCGCCGTTCCTCGCGCCCTACTTCGCCGCGAAAGCCGCGATGGACTCGCTCGCGGTGTCCTACGCGGCCGAACTCGCGCGCTGGGGCATCGAAACGTCGATCGTCGTGCCGGGTGCGTTCACCCGGGGCACGAATCACTTCCTCCATGCGGGCAAGCCGGCCGATACCGTCGTGCAGGCCGCCTACGACAGCGGACCGTACGCGGGCGTCGCCGATCAGGCATTGCAGGGCCTCGCCGCGCTCGAGCCGGCTAACGCCGATGCAGGCGCCGTCGCCACGGCGATTGCCGCGCTCGTCGCGGCGCCGGCCGGCAAGCGCCCTTACCGCGTGTTCGTCGACCCGTCGCAGGACGGCGCCGAGGAAGTGTTCCGCGTCGGCGATCGCATCCGTCGCGAGATGTTCAGAAACATCGGGCTCGCCGACCTGCTCGCGCCGCGCGTGCACGGTTGACCCTTCCCGCGCCGGGCCGGCCGGCGCGGGTCACCCCCGCTCGCAGAACCCGAGAATCGCGTCCGCGACCGCCGCCGCGGATTCGCGCTGCGGGAAGTGCCCGACGCCATCGAGCACCTGCCGCTCGTAACGCCCGGCGAAGAACCGCTCGCGCCGGGCCGAGCTGTCCGGATGATTGCAGGTGTCCGCGCCGCCATGCAGCACGAGCGTCGGCACCGCCAGCACGGGCGCCGGGTTCAGCCGCGCGTCGTCGTCCGCATAGGCCGGCGTGCCCGGCGCGAAGCCCCAGCGCTGCCGGTACGAATGCAGCACGACGTCGATCCAGTCGGGTCCGTCGAACGCGACGGCCGCCGCGTCGAAATCGCCGTCGCGATACCAGCCCGGCGGCGACCACGTATCCCACATCAGGCGCGCGAACGCACGGCGGTCGTCGCGCAGCGCCTGCTCGCCGCGCGGCGTCGCCATGAACCAGTGGTACCAGTAGTTGCGCGCCTGCTGCAGCGACAGCGACTGAGCGGGATCGTTGGTGCCGTACCCGACCGACAGCATCACGAGATGCGATGCGGCCCCGCCGCGCAGCCCGCAGGCGTTCGCGGCCGCGCGGGCGCCCCAGTCGTGCCCGACCAGCACGGGCCGCGCGATACCGAGCGCGTCGACGAATTCGAGCAGGTCGCGCCCGAGCGCCGCGAGCTGGCCGCTGCGCGGCACGGACGCATCGCGAAAGCGCGTCGGCGCAAAACCGCGCAATGCGGGCGCGAACACGCGGTAGCCGCGTGCGGCGAGTGCCGCTGCCACCGCTTCCCAGCCGACCGGACTGTCCGGCCAGCCATGCAGCAGCACGGCGACGCGTTCGCCGCGCGGGTTCCATTCGAGATAGGCAATGTCGAGCGACGCGGTCGTCGCATGCGCATAGGTCGTCATCGGGTCCTCCATCAGGTCAAGGTCGGCACGAACGTACGATGGTAGGCCGGCCTTTCATCACGATTCGCGGAGTATCATGAATTACTCTTCAAATATTGCGTTGAATCGATCCATGGAACCGCTGACCGACCCCGCATCGACCGCGCTCGACATCGCGCTGCTGCGCACTTTTCTCGAAGTGGTCGACAGTCGCGGGTTCGCGCCGGCCGCCGAGCGCCTCGCGCTGACGCCGTCCGCCGTCAGCGGCCACATCAAGCGGCTGGAACAGGCGGCCGGCACCGTGCTGCTCGCGCGCACGACGCGCCGTATCGCGCTGACGCCGGCCGGCGACACGCTGTACGCGTACGCGCGCAACATCGTCGACATGGAGCGCGAAGTGCGCGCGCGGCTGCGCGGCGCGCCGGCGCACGGGCCGCTGCGGGTCGGCGCGTCGGAGGATTTCGCGGGCACGTGGCTGCCGCAGGTGCTGCGCACGTTCCGCGACAGCCATCCGCGCACCTCGATCGAACTGAAGGTCGGCATCACCGCGTCGCTGTTGCGGGAGCAATCGCTGGGCCGGCTCGACGTCGTGTTCGGCAAGCAGTGCCGACAGGTCGACACGCCCGGCGAACTGCTGTGGGAGGAGCCGCTCGTGTGGGCATTCGCGGCCGATACGGCGCTCGACACCGACGAAGGCGTGCCGCTCGCGCTGTTTCCGGAGCCGTGCGTGTATCGGCAAGCCGCGGTGTCCGCGCTCGCCGCGGCGCTGCGGCCGTTTCGCGTGCTGTTCGAAAGCGGGAGCATGGCCGGCTGCATGTCGGCCGCGCTCGCCGGTTTCGCGGTCACGGCGCTCGCGCGCAGCCAGTTGCGCGACGGCCTGCGCGAGTGCGGGCCGCACGACGGCCTGCCGGCGCTGCCGGCCGCACGCTTTTACGCATTCGCGTCGAAACCCGCGGGCGTCGGCGCCGCGCTGATCGACGCGGTACGGGCCACCGGGCGCACCCGGCAGTTCGCCGCTTGAGCATGCGCGGCGCGGTCGCCGCCCGTGCCGCAGCGCGCCTCGGGCGGCGTCGCGAGCCGGCGAACGGCGGAACGGCCCGTGGATACCGGCACGACGCCGCCTTCAGTCGCCGCTGCCGCTCGCGCCCGCGTCGTTCAACGCATCGGCCATCAACTCGCCGAACCACTCGATGAACGCGTTGAGCCGCCTCGAGCGATGCCGGCGGTGCGGATACACGGCCGCCACGTCCATCGGCTCGGCGCGGTGGCCGGGCATCACGTCGACGAGTGCGCCGCTGGCCAGCAGATGCTCGACGTCGAAGCGCGGAATCTGGATCAGCCCCATTCCCGCGATGCAGCTGGCGATATAGGTTTCGGCGTTGTTGACGATCACGCGGCTCGGCAGCGTCAGCGCATGCCGCTGCCCGTCCGCGCAGTATTCCCAGCCGAGCTCGCGCCCCGTCGTCGGCGACGCATAGCCGATCGCCCAGTGCCCGTGCGCGAGCGCATCCGGATGCTCGGGCACGCCGCATTCGCGCAGGTAGTCGGGGCTCGCGCAGTTGATCAGCGCGAACTGCCCGAGCGGTCGCACGACGAGGCTGCTGTCCGCGAGCCGCCCGACGCGGATCGCGCAATCGACCCCCTCCTGCACGAGGTCGATCGTGCGGTCCGTCGAGCCGAGGGACAGTTGCAGCTTCGGGTGGCGGCGAAACAGCGACGGCAGCGCGGGCGCCACGACGCGGCGCGCGATCCGGCTCGGCACGTCGACGTTCAGCCGCCCGACCACGTCGCGGTCGCGGCGCCGAAACAGGCGGTCGAGTTCGTCGGCTTCCGCGAGCAGGCGCCGGCCGCGTTCGAGCAGCAGCGCGCCGTCGGCGGTCAGCTGCACCTGGCGCGTCGTGCGATGCAACAGGCGCGTGCCGAGCGCCGTCTCGAGCTGCTGGACGGCCGCCGACACGGTCGCGCGCGGCACGTCGAGCGCATGCGCGGCCTTGATGAAGCTGCCCATCTCGGCAACCTGCAGGAAGATCCTGACCTGATCCAGCTTGTCCATCGGTGGGAAACCCGGGTTCGAACGGTCGCGGCCGCCGGCTGCCGCGCATCGCGGCCGGCTTCGACGACACAGGAAAAACGGGCGCGCGGCCTCGTGACCGCGCGCCCGTCCATTGTCCACGCAAACGCGCCATTGCGGTGCGCCGCGCGGCCGCAACGGCCGCCGGCGCGGCCCGTGAGCTGCCCGTGAGCGGCCCGGTTACTTGGTCGTATAGCCGCCGTTGATCAGGATCGTCTGGCCCGTGATCCACCAGCCGTCGGTCACGAGATGGCGGATGAACGGCACGACGTCCTCGATGTCGGTCAGCCCCGTCTTGCTGAACGGCGACAGCGCGGCGGCCGTCTTGTGGTACGCGACCGCATCGGCGCCTTCGGCCGGATAGAAGAACGGCGTGTCCATCGGGCCCGGCCCGACGGCCGTCACCGAGATGCCGCGCGCGCCGTATTCCTTCGACGCCGCGCGCGTGAAGTGCTCGACCGGCGCCTTCGACCCTTCGTACGCCGCGTAGAACGGCGTGAACGCGCCGAGCAGCGACGTCACGAGCGTGACGAGCTTGCCGTGATCCTCGAGGTGCCGCCCGGCTTCCTTGATGAAGAAGAACGCCGACTTGCTGTTGACCGCGAACATCTCGTCGTACTCGGCCTCGCTGATCTCGGTGAACGGCTTCTTCAGCACCTTGCCGACCGTGTTGATCGCGATGTCGATCTTGCCGAAGCGCTGCTTCGCGTCGTCGAACAGCTTCTCGACCGCGGCAGCGGTCGTCAGGTCCGCCTGGAACGTCGCGGCTTGCGCGCCGGCCGCGCGCACCGCGGCGGCCGTCTCCTCGGCCTGCGCCTGCGATGCCGCGCTGTTGTAGTGAATCGCCACCGCCTTCGCGCCGTGGCCAGCCAGGTCCCGGGCGATCAGGCCGCCGAGATTCTTTGCGCCGCCTGCGATCAGGACGACCTTGTCTGCGAGCGTATGAGTTGCCACGGTTGACTCCTTTTTTCGGTGAACGAAGCTAGGAGTGTAGGCATGCGCGAGCCGCCGGTCAGCCGGCCGCGGCTGGATGGATTATCCAGACAATCGATCCAATCGAAGCAATCCAAGGCGGCCTGCCGCACCGACAAGAGCGCCGGATTGCGCGGTCGATGGCACGGCCGCCGGCCGGATCAGCGTGCGTACAGCGCCGCGTCGATCTTGCCGAGCAACCACTGCATGCCGGCCAGATGCTGCTGATCGTGGCTGCACAGGTAGTGGACGAGCCCACGCACGGTCAGCGCACCGTAGCCCTCGAACTCGCCGGTACGCCCGAACTGTTCGGGCGTGAGGCGCGACAGCAACTCCAGCGTCTCGCGCCGCGCGTCGCGAATCGCCGCGAGCACGTCGGACGCATACGCGTCGTTGTAGCGCCGCTCGATCGCGAGCGCGTTGCCGTCGATCGAGACGAGCACCGGCCGGTCTTCGTCGAGCATGCGGCGCAGCCGCACGTGATAACCGTCGATCTCGATGTCGCGCACGTGGCAGAGCTGCCCGAGCGGCGAGAAATGCTCGCTCGGAATGCCGGCCCAGTCGTCGGGTGTCCAGCGCGCATAGCCGTCGGGGACGGCCGCGAAATGCGCTTCGAGCTGGCGGGGGAAATCGGCGAGTGCGTCGAGCGTCGTCGGATTCATGCCGGAGACTCCTGTCGGATAAAGGCGGCGGCAATCCTGGCACGGGCTTGCCGCCGCCGTTGCGTCACTTCACGCCGAAGCCGTACGCGCCCTGCGTGCGATGCCCGTCGGTCGCGACGGCCACCCACTTCACCGTGTACGCGCCCGCGCCGAGCGCCACGAGCGGCACCGTCATCCGCTTGCGGTTGGACGCGTCGATGCGCGCGCGGCCGTTCGACACCGTCTTGCCGTCGCCGTCGACGACGACGATCGAACTGAACGCCGGCTCCAGCGGCTCGGTGAAGTCGATCGTGACGGCCGCCGGTGCGGCTGCCAGCGCGGCGCCCGCCGGCGGATCGCTCTTCGCGAGATGCGCATGCGCGAACGCGGTCGACGAAACGGTCGCGGCGACGATGACGGCGGCAGCATGGCGGCCGAACGGGAACGAATCGAAAGGCATGGGCTTTCCGTGAAGAATGAACGGGCGCCGCGCGCCGCGCAGCGTTCCGGCAGCTTACCAGCGCATGCGCGTCCATGCCGGCCCTGCGCCGGCGCTTGATAGAATGCGCGCGCTATGGATCTCGAAAGCATTCTCTACACCCAGGGCTTCGGCTCGCGCCGCCAGTGCCGCGGCCTGATCGAAGCAGGCCGCGTCGCCGTCGCCGGCGCGGCCGCGACCGACCCGGACGCCACCTTCGATACCGACGGCCTCGTGTTCTCGGTCGACGATACGGCATGGCCGTTCCATGCGCGCGCGTATCTCGCGCTCAACAAGCCGGCCGGCTACGAGTGTTCGCGCGATCCGCAGCACCATGCGAGCGTGTTCAGCCTGTTGCCCGCGCCGCTCGTCGCACGCGGCGTGCAGTGCGTCGGCCGGCTCGACCAGGACACGACCGGCCTGCTGCTGCTGTCCGACGACGGCCAGTTCGTGCACGCGTACACGTCGCCGAAGCGCAAGGTGCCGAAGACCTACGTCGCGACCGTACGCCACCCGCTCGACGACACGCAACTGCAGGCACTGCGCACCGGCGTGCAATTGCATGGCGAGCCGAAGCCGATCGCGGCCGTCGCCGCCGCCGCCCGCGACACGCACGCGCTCGCGCTGACCGTGCTCGAAGGCAAGTACCACCAGGTCAAGCGGATGGTTGCGGCGGCGAGCAACCGCGTCGAGTCGCTGCATCGCGAAAGCATCGGCGGCTTCGCGCTGCCGGACGATCTCGCCCCCGGCGCATGGCGGTGGCTCGACGAAGCCGACCTTGCCGCGCTGCGCAATCCCGTCGAAACCCTGTAAGGGAAAATCCGCACGACCGTTCGGCATCCGGCCGCCCCTGCGCCGCAGGTTCCCCCGCTATACTGAAATCACAAGCTGCAAGAGCAGCGATGCAGGGGGGACATCATGAACATCAACCATTCTTTCGAACTGTCGTCGGTGATGATCGCGTTCGCGGTCGTCGGCGTCATCGCGATCGGCGGCCTGCTGGCCACGATGCATCTGAAGCACAAATATCATCCGAACCTGATCGGCGCGCTGATCGGTGCGCTGCTGTGCTTCCTGCTGATCGAGGCGTTACCGGCGCTCACCTGACGCGCTGCCCGGCGCGAGCGTTTGAAGGAAATCGTCTACGGTCGGATAGCGCAACGTCACGCACAATTCGGCCTTGAGCCGTGCGTTGGACAGGCGCCGCGACTCGCGCATGAACGACAGCAGCGTCGGCTCGAGCAGGCGCTCCGCGTCCGCGCGGCTGACGCGCGGCGGCCTCGGCAGGCCGAGCGCCTGCGCGACCCGGTCGAAATACTCCCCCATCCGCAGTTCGGTGTCGTCCGACGCGTGCACGACGCGCGCCGGCTTGCCGCGCTCGGCCGCACGGCGCAGGATCGCCGCGAGATCGTCCGCGTGGATGTGGTTCGTGTACACGTCGTCGGCCGGCTCGAGCGCCGGCGTGCCGCGCTCGAGCCGCGCGAGCGGCAGGCGGTTCGCCGCATAGATGCCGGGAATGCGCACGATGCGCGCCGACAACGCGCCGCGCACCGTCGCCGCGCGCAGTTGCCGCTCGGCCGACACGCGCCGGAACGCGCGCGGGTTCGCGGGGCGCAGGGGTTGCGTTTCGTCGATGCGCGCGCCGCCGCAATCGCCGTAGACGCCCGTCGTACTGGCGTAGACGAGCCTCGGCGCGCGAAGACCGTCGGGTACAATACGCGCTGCCCGAACGGGCGCGCCGGCCTGTCGCGCCGCGCTGCGCAGCGTTCGGAGCCGGCCGGCCGCCGGTGCCGGCGGCGCCGCCGGCCGACGCGCGGGCATGGACGTTGCGGCGATCAGCGCACGCGTGCGCCGGTCGTCGCGGCCGTCGGATTGCGGCGGCGCGAGATGCAGGATCGTGCGGGCGAGGCCCGCGAGGCGGCCGAGCGTCGCCGGGCGATCGAGATCGCCGACGATCGGCGTCGCGCCCACGGCGCGCAGTTCGTCGCGGCGGGCCGGGTGGCTCGTCAGCGCGAAGATGCGCAGATTGCGGCGCGCGTCACGCCATTGCGCGACGCAGCGCATGCCGACGTCGCCGCAGCCGACGATCAGTACGCGCGGCCGGCGCAGGATTCGTGTCGCGATCATGTTGGTTGCGAAATCAGTAGCCGCCGTTGCGCGACGCGCAACGGTTTTGCATTGTAGCTGCCGTGCGCGACACGCACGGTCCCCCCATTTTGTTCTAGTTTGGTTCTATGGCATTCAACGTCACTCTCAAGCAAAGCGGCCGGCAGTTCCAGGTCGAGTCGGACGAAACCGTGCTGGCGGCCGCGCTGCGCCAGAACGTCCATCTGCCGTACGGCTGCAAGAACGGCGCGTGCGGCTCCTGCAAGGGCCAGATCGTGTCGGGCCAGATCGAACAGGGCCCGCATGCCGCGTCGGCGCTGTCCAACGACGAACGCACGCGCGGCCTCGCGCTGCTGTGCTGCTCGAAGGCGCAATGCGATCTCGAGATCGACGTGCGCGAGATCGCCGGCGTCGACGGCGTGCAGGTCAAGAAGCTGCCGTGCCGGATCGCCGCGCTCGAACGCAAGGCGGACGACGTGATGGTCGTGAAGCTGCAGTTGCCGGCCAACGAACGCCTGCAGTACCTCGCGGGCCAGTACGTCGAATTCATCCTGAAGGACGGCTCGCGCCGCAGCTACTCGATGGCGAACGCGCCGCACGAGGAAGGCCCGATCGAGCTGCACATCCGCCACATGCCGGGCGGCAAGTTCACCGACCACGTGTTCGGTGCGATGAAGGAGCGCGACATCCTGCGCTTCGAAGGCCCGCTCGGCACGTTCTTCCTGCGCGAGGATTCCGACAAGCCGATCGTGCTGCTCGCGTCGGGCACCGGCTTCGCGCCGATCAAGGCGATCATCGAGCACGTGAAGCACGCGGGCATCACGCGCCCGATGACGCTCTACTGGGGCGCGCGCCGCAAGAAGGACATCTACCTCGCCGAACTCGCCGAGCAGTGGGCGCGCGACATCCCGAACTTCAAGTACGTGCCGGTGCTCTCCGAGCCGGACGATGCCGACCAGTGGACGGGCCGCACGGGCTTCGTCCATCGCGCGGTGATCGAGGACCTGCCCGATCTGTCGGGCCACCAGGTGTACGCGTGCGGCGCGCCGGTGATGGTCGAATCCGCGCAGCGCGACTTCACGCAGCACCACGCGCTGCCGGCCGACGAGTTCTACGCGGACTCGTTCACGAGCGCCGCCGATCTCGCGCATCCGGTCTGAGCGCCGGGCGCGCCCTCGCCCCGCTGCGCGCCGCCCGTGTCACATTCGTGGCATCGCGGCGGTTTACAGTGGGACGCGGGATGCCTTATGCTTGCGCACATGAACCGCTTCCTGTCCGCTCTCCGACGTCGCCGCTCGCCGCTCCGCCCGGATGCCGCCGGCTCGTCACGGACTCGCGCGTAACCGTCCTCCGCTTCACCGGTTACGCACAAGCTGTTCGACCCACCAGCCACGGCCTTCCGTGGCTTTTTTATTGCCCGTTTCCTTTCAACGCCCGCTGGAGTCTGCCGCCATGCCCCTGAACGATTATCCGATCGACTCGCTGATGTACATCACGAACCGCCCCGACATCGTGTTTACGCACGGCAAGGGTTCGTGGCTCTACGATCACACGGGCAAGCGCTATCTGGACTTCATCCAGGGCTGGGCCGTCAACAGCCTCGGCCACTGCAACGACGGTGTCGTCGAAGCACTGAAAACGCAGGCCGACAAGCTGCTGAACCCGTCGCCGGCGTTCTACAACGAGCCGATGGCGAAGCTCGCGGGCCTCCTCACGCAGCACAGCGTGTTCGACAAGGTGTTCTTCACGAACAGCGGCGCGGAAGCGAACGAAGGCGCGATCAAGCTCGCGCGCAAGTGGGGCCGCAAGTTCAGGAACGGCGCGTACGAGATCATCACGTTCGATCACAGCTTCCACGGCCGTACGCTCGCGACGATGTCGGCCAGCGGCAAGCCGGGCTGGGACACGATCTACGCGCCGCAGGTGCCGGGCTTCCCGAAAGCCGAACTGAACAACATCAACTCGGTCGAGAAGCTGATCACCGACAAGACCGTCGCGGTGATGCTCGAACCGATCCAGGGCGAAGGCGGCGTGATTCCGGCCACGCGCGAATTCATGCGCGAGCTGCGCGCGCTGACGAAACAGCACAACCTGCTGCTGATCGTCGACGAAGTGCAGAGCGGCTGCGGTCGCGCGGGCACGCTGTTCGCGTACGAACTCGCCGATATCGAGCCAGACGTCATGACGCTCGGCAAGGGCATCGGCAGCGGCGTGCCGCTCGCGGCGCTGCTGTCGAAGGCCGATGTCGCGGTGTTCGAGGCCGGCGACCAGGGCGGCACGTACAACGGCAACCCGCTGATGACGGCGGTCGGTCATTCGGTCATCTCGCAGCTCGTCGCGCCCGGCTTCCTCGAAGGCGTGCGCGAGCGCGGCGAATACCTGAAGCGCAAGCTGCTCGAGCTGTCGGAGGAGCGCGGCTTCGAGGGCGAACGCGGCGAAGGGCTGCTGCGCGCGCTGCTGCTCGGCAAGGACATCGGCCCGCAGATCGTCGAGAAGGCGCGCGACATGCAGCCCGACGGCCTGCTGCTGAATGCCGCGCGGCCGAACCTGCTGCGCTTCATGCCCGCGCTGAACGTGACGACCGAAGAAATCGACCGGATGATGGCGATGCTGCGGTCGATCCTCGACACGCTGTAAGGAGACCGCCGCGATGGATGCCGCCGCCGATGCCGTCGTGATCCGCCCGTTCGAACGCGCCGACACCGATGCCGTCCTCGCGGTATGGCGCGACGCGTTCCCGCAGTACGACGAAGCCGGTGCGCCGCCGCACCGCGATCCGCTGCGATCGATCGAGCTGAAGCTCGCGACGCAGCCGGAGCTGTTCTTCGTCGCGACCAGCGGGGCGCGCGTCGTCGGCACGCTGATGGCCGGGTTCGACGGACATCGCGGCTGGCTCTATTCGTTCGGCGTCGCGAACGACGTACGCCGGCTCGGCGTCGGCCGCGCGCTGATCGCGCATGCGGAACGCGCGCTCGCCGCGCGCGGCTGCCTGAAGATCAACCTGCAGGTGCTGCCCGGCAACGACGATGCATGCCGCTTCTACGCGGCGCTCGGCTATCGCGTCGAGGAGCGCATCTCGTTCGGCAAGACGCTGCCTGCCGCGTAACGCGGCCGCCGGCCGCGCAACGGCTCAGCGCGTGATCGGCCCCGCGCCCGGCAGCGGATTGCCGAGCGCGTCGGTCGGCACGGCCTGCTGCTCGAACGCCGCGAAATACGCGGCCCACTGCGTGTCGCTCACGCGCACGATCAGCGCGCCGTCCTGCCACACGTCGTTGTGGTCGTTGCGGTCGTCGCCCGCACGGTGCAGGTAGTTCGAACCTGTCGAGCCCTGGTTCATGTGCGTGTCGTGGATGCCGTTGCCTTGCGCATACGTGCGGCCGAACACGACCACGTCGAGCCCTTGCGACTGGGCGGCATTGACGAGCCGCAGCAGCGACGGAATCGGCTCCGCGTGCTCGGTGCCGTCCATCACGGCGCTCGCGCGCCATGCCCCCGTCTCGTTCAGGATATCGCTGCGCAGATAGTCGAGCGCAGGTAGCGCGGTGTGCCCGGTGAGGTCCGTATATCCTTCGGCTGCGGCCGCCAGCGTCGCCGTGATCGGATGATGGAAATCGTAGACGAGCTTGTAGTTCAGCAGGTCGTCCGCATCGTTGGTGCCGACGTTGATCGCGACATCCCAGTCGCCGCTCGGCAACGCGAGCGTCAGGTGGATGTGATACTGGATCTCGCTGCCGTGCGGCGAGCCCTTCAGCTGCGCCACCGACGTCACCTTCGCCTTCACGAAACCGTAGTCCAGACTCATGCGTGCTCTCCGTATCGCGATGGATCGACCATGCTACGCCACCCGCGTGTCGGTTTGCGGACGGCCGGTTGCGGACGGCCGGTCGCGGACGGCTGCCGGCAAACCGACACGCTGCCGTGTCCCGCACCGCGTCGCCGGCCTCGCTACCCGATGAATGGAGTCGCATCCGCGATGCACAGTTCGCCGCCGGACACGCCGGACGAAAAAAAAGGCCGTCACGGCATCCCGTGACAGCCTTTCGACAGCCCTTGCGCGACGCGCCAGCATCCGCCGCCGCACCGGGCCCGCTCATTCATTCACCGAGATACGCGGCCCGCACCTTCGGATCGTCGAGCATCTGCTTCGCGTCGCCTTCCATCGTGACCGTGCCCGAATCCATCACGTAGCCGCGGTCGGCCGCCTGCAGCGCGAGGCGTGCATTCTGCTCGACCAGCAGCACCGTGATGCCTTCCTTCGAGATCTCGCGCACCACTTCGAAGATCTTCTCGACCATGATCGGCGACAGGCCCATCGACGGCTCGTCGAGCAGCAGCAGCTTCGGCTTGGAGAGAATCGCGCGCGACATCGCCAGCATCTGCTGCTCGCCGCCCGACAGCGTGCCCGCGAGCTGCGTCGCCCGTTCCTTCAGGCGCGGGAAGAAGCCGAACATCCGGTCGACGTCCTTCTTGATCTGCTCGTTGTCGTTGCGCAGGTACGCGCCCATCTGCATGTTCTCGATGATCGACATCCGCGCGAAGATCCCGCGGCCTTCCGGCACCATCGCGAGGCCGCGCTTGAGCAGTTCGTGCGACGGTACGCCCTTGATCGACTTGCCGTCGTACTCGATGTCGCCCGCCGAGTACGGCTTCAGGCCGGTGATCGCCTTCATCGTCGTGGTCTTGCCGGCGCCGTTCGCGCCGATCAGCGTCACGAGCTCGCCCTGACGGACTTCCATGTCGACGCCCTTGACGGCCTGAATGCCGCCGTAGTTGACCTGCAAGCCCTTGATTTTCAACATTGCCGCTGCCATCAGTGCACCCCTGCGCCGAGATATGCCTCAATCACCTTCGGATTCTTCTGCACGTCCTGCGGCAGACCCTCGGCGATCACCTTGCCGTAATCGAGCACCGTCATCCGGTTGCACAGCCCCATCACGAGCTTCACGTCGTGCTCGATCAGCAGGATCGTGCGGCCGTCCGAGCGGATCTTGTCGAGCAGGCGCGTGAGTTCGACCTTCTCGGTCGCGTTCATCCCGGCGGCCGGCTCGTCGAGCGCGAGCAGCTTCGGATCGGTCGCGAGGGCCCGTGCGATTTCCAGACGACGCTGGTGACCGTACGACAGGTTGCGCGACGTGTAGTCGGCGTACTGCAGCACGCCGACGTATTCGAGCAGCTCGATCGCGCGTTCCTTGATCTCGCGCTCTTCCTGGCGTTCGGCCGGCGTCTGGAACACCGCGCCGAGCAGCCCGTGCTTGGTGCGCACGTGGCGACCCACCATCACGTTCTCGAGCGCCGTCATCCCGCCGAACAGGCGGATGTTCTGGAACGTGCGCGCGATGCCGGCCTTGGCCACCTGGTGCACGGCCGTCGGCGTGTAGTTCTGGCCGTCCAGCTTGAAGTCGCCGGAGTCCGGCGTGTAGAGGCCCGTGATCACGTTGAAGAACGTCGTCTTGCCGGCGCCGTTCGGGCCGATCAGGCCGTAGATCTCGCCTTCCTTGATCTGCAGGCCGACGTCGGACAGCGCCTGCAGGCCGCCGAAACGCTTGTTCACGCCCTGCACGGACAGTCGGATTTGCTTGTCGCTCATGTGTGTATCCCCTTGTCCGTCGGTTAAGCGCGCACCGGCTTCTTGCCGTTGCGCTTCGCCAGTTTCGCGATCTTGTCCTCATGCTTCGGCGCGGGCCACAGGCCTTCCGAGCGGTACAGCATGATGATCACCATCGCGAGGCCGTACAGCGCCTGACGGATCACTTCGGTATCGACGACGTCGTGACCGAACAGCGCATGCTGCAGCGGGCTCATCGTCGAGCGCAGGAATTCCGGGAAGATCGCGAGCAGCACCGCACCCAGGATCACGCCCGGGATATGGCCCATGCCGCCGAGCACCACGCAGGCGAGCACGACGATCGATTCCCAGAACGTGAACGACTCGGGTGACACGAAGCCCTGGAACGCGCCGAACATCGAGCCCGACAGGCCGCCGAACGACGCGCCCATCGCGAACGCGAGCAGCTTCACGTTACGGGTGTTGATGCCCATCGCCTTCGCCGCGATCTCGTCTTCGCGGATCGCGGCCCACGCACGACCGATACGCGAGTGCTGCAGACGCGTACACACCCAGATCACCAGCAGCGAGCAGAGCACGAACAGGTAGTAGTACATGTAGACCGACGGCAGCTGGAAGCCGAACAGCGTATGCGTCTGCGACAGGTTGAAGCCGCCGACGTGCACCGGGTCGATGCCCGTGATCCCCTTCGGGCCGTTGGTGATGTTCACCGGACGGTCGAGGTTGTTCATGAAGATCCGGACGATTTCACCGAAGCCGAGCGTCACGATTGCCAGATAGTCGCCGCGCAGGCGCAGCGTCGGCGCGCCGAGCAGGATCCCGAAGGTCGCCGCGAGCGCCATCGCGATCGGCACGATGATCAGGAACGGCACGTGCAGGCCGTTCGGCGCGAGCGCCGCGATCCACTCGAATTGCGAGGTCAGGTGCGGTGAGCTCAGCAGTGCCGCCGTGTACGCGCCCACCGCGTAGAACGCGATGTAGCCGAGGTCGAGCAGGCCGGCGAAGCCGACCACCACGTTCAGGCCCAGCGCGAGCATCACGTACAGCATCGCGAAGTCGAGCACGCGGACCCAGTAGTTGCCGCCTGCCGAGCCGATCACGATCGGCGCGGCGATCACGAGGACCGCGGTGAGAAGGCCGATGACGACGGTCTTGGCGGTGTTGCGCTCTTCGACGAGCGACGTCGACGATTCGATCGGTTGAATGGATGTCATGTTGTTTGCTCCCCTTCCGTTACGCGCGATCCGCGACCCGTTCGCCCAGCAGGCCCGACGGACGGAACACCAGCACGACGATCAGCACGATGAAGGCGAACACGTCCTGGTAGTTGCTGCCGAATACGCCGCCCGTGAGGTTGCCGATGTAGCCGGCCCCGAGTTGCTCGATCAGGCCGAGCAGCACGCCGCCGACCATTGCGCCGCCGAGGTTGCCGATCCCGCCGAGCACGGCCGCGGTGAACGCTTTCATGCCGGGGATGAAGCCCATGTAGAAGTGCACGTTGCCGTATTCGGACGCGATCATCACGCCGGCCAGTGCGGCGAGCGCGGAGCCGATCATGAAGGTTGCCGAGATCACGAAGTTCGGGTTCACGCCCATCAGGCTCGCGGTGTTCGGGCTTTCGGCGATCGCGCGCATCGCGCGGCCGAGCTTGGTCTTGTGCACGAGCAGCAGCAGGCCGCCCATCACGATGAACGCGACGGCGATGATCACGATTTCAGTGACCGAGATCACGGCGCCGGGCGTCGTGTCGGTCGCCTTGATCACGTTGATCGGGTCGGTCGGCAGCAATTGCGGGAACGGCAGCGGGTTGCGCGACCAGATGATCATCGCGGCCGTCTGCAGCAGGATCGACACGCCGATCGCGGTGATCAGCGGCGCGAGACGCGGCGCGCGGCGCAGCGGCCGGTACGCGACGCGCTCGATCGTGAAGCCGACGAACGCACAGACGACCGCGGCGATGCCCAGGCCGATCGTCAGCGTCGCGACGTTGCCGAGTCCGGGAAAGTGGTTCTGCAGCACGGTGATGGCCGACAGCGCGACCATCGCGCCGATCATCAGCACGTCGCCGTGCGCGAAGTTGATGATGCCGAGAATGCCGTACACCATCGTGTATCCCAACGCGATGATGGCGTACACACTGCCGAGCACCAGCCCGTTGAGAACCTGCTGGACGAAAATATCCATTTAAAGCTCCTTGGCCCATGCTGCCGGAGGACGTTGCGCCCCGCGGGTAAGCGAGGATTCGCGCCTTCTCGGCGACACTGCGGGTACTAGTCGATACCGGTAAGGGTGGATCGTCCCGGCGCGCGCCGCCCGGCCTGTACGGCCGGGCCTGCCGCCGGAGCGGATACAAAAACGGCACCGCACTGTTTCGGTGCCGTCATGAGTCCCGTCGCTAAATCGTCACGACATCGAGGACGGTGTTCGTGGCCTCCTTGAAGTCGTGGGGCAGCATGCCGAGACGGCCGTCGTCCGGTTGCCCGGCCTCCGTGCCTTGGCCCGTCCGATGCCACGCAAGCATCGCGCCCGGACGGAGCGGATTCCGCGCCGCGTCGCCCGGCAAGGCGTTGCGGCAATCGCGCCCGACTTCCGTCAGGACTGCATCGGAATCCATCGTACGAAGCAGGCTGCGCGCCCCGACACGGGCGGTCGCGGCGGCACGCCGTTTCGTCGAATCGAATCGAAGGGGGGACAGTGGCCTCGGCACGCTGCCGGCAACGCCGCGATCGCCCGGCATCCGTCGACCGGCCGCTTGCCGCGACACAGCCTGCATGCCCGCTGCCGGCCCGCTCGTCGGGCCAGGCGCGTGGATTTCATCGATCGTCAAACGTGCCCCGTATTCCGTGTCCGTGCCTAGTTGCGCGAGACGGCGCGCCGATGGCGCTCCCCGTCCGCTTCCGGCGACGCGCCCGCCGCTGGCCGATGGTGCCGCGAACCCCGCAGCCTCCCTGCCCGCCCCGTCGTCGCTCTTTTTGCTGCAGCCGGCAAGGATTGCAACCGGTGCGGCGACGGACACGGCGTAAGCCAACTTCACATGCATTGAATGGTCTCCCGCGCCTTGCCAAAACCCGATTTCAAAGCCATTCCGGCTTGAAAACGGGCGCATTGTAACTCCATTTATAGGACGCCAATATTCCTGATTCGATGGGGTTTTCCTGCATTGCAACCAATTTTGAGACACGATTGAACACACCGGGAGCAACCGGGTTGCACCAAGATCGGGAATCATGGTTGCGATCGCAATTTCGACGCACGAAAAAAAGCGCGCCGGGAGGCGCGCTTCGGTGTTCCGCGGGTGCGATGCGGCAATCAGGCGGCGGGCGGCAGGTTCAACCCGCGCGGCAGCGGAAACGACACGTTTTCCTCGATGCCGTCGAGTGCGCGGACGTTGCGCACGCCGAGTTCGCGCAGCCGTGCGATCACGGCCTGGGCGAGCACCTCGGGTGCCGACGCGCCGGCCGTCACGCCGATGCGGCGCTTGCCGGCGACCCATGCCGGATCGATCTGGTCGGGTGCATCGACCATGTACGCGGCCACGCCGCGCTTTTCCGCCACTTCACGCAGCCGGCTCGAGTTCGAACTGTTCGGGCTGCCGACCACGATCACGACGTCGCATTGCGGCGCCATGAACTTCACCGCGTCCTGGCGGTTCTGCGTCGCGTAGCAGATGTCCTGCTTCTTCGGTTCGCGGATCTTCGGGTACTTCGCCTTCAGCGCGCCGATGATCTCGGCCGCGTCGTCGACGGACAGCGTCGTCTGCGTGACGAGCGCGATGCGCTCGGGATCGGCGAGCTCGAGCTTGTGCACGTCCTCGACGCTTTCGACGAGGTGCATGCCGCGCTCGACCTGGCCCATCGTGCCTTCGACTTCGGGATGGCCCTTGTGCCCGATCATGACGATGTCGACGCCGTCCTGGCGCATCTTCGCGACCTCGACGTGCACCTTCGTGACGAGCGGGCAGGTGGCGTCGTAAATGCGCAACCCGCGCACGTCGGCCTCGTCGCGCACGGCTTTCGACACGCCGTGCGCACTGAAGATCACGGTGTTGCCGGCCGGCACTTCCTCGAGTTCCTCGACGAAGATCGCGCCCTTCTTCTTCAGATCCTCGACCACGTACTTGTTGTGGACGATTTCGTGACGCACGTAGATCGGCGCGCCGTGCATCGCGATGGCGCGCTCGACGATCTCGATCGCGCGGTCGACGCCCGCGCAGAAGCCGCGCGGCTGGGCCAGCAGGATTTCGGCGTCGGCGGCGACGGTCTGTCCGGACAGCGTATCGGTGGTACTCATGATTACAGGATTCCGATGATTTTCACTTCGAACGTGAGCGCCTGGCCCGCGAGCGGATGATTGAAGTCGAACAGCGCCGAGGTCTCGCCGACCTCCTTCAGCACCCCCGCGTAGCGACCGCCATCCGGTGCATTGAACTCGATGAGTTCGCCCGGCGTGAAATCGTCGCCGACCATTCCGTTCTCGCGCAGCGTCGACAGCGTCACGCGCTGGAGCATGTCGGGATTGCGGGGACCGAACCCCTGATCGGGGGCTAGCTGAAAAGTCGAGTGGTCGCCGACCCGGAGCCCGAGCAGAATCTGTTCCAGCGACGGCGCCAGTTGCCCCGCGCCCAGCAACAGCGTGGCCGGCTTGTCCGAGAAGGTGTTGACGATGTCGGCGCCGTCGGCCAGTGCCAGCCGGTAATGCAACGTGACGTGGGAACCGGGCTTCACTTCGGATAAATCGATGAGGCTCATGAATTACTCGTTCAGTCGGCGCCCGATACGGCCGAATGGCCCGGCGCAAAACCAATATTGTAAGTCACCTGAGCGTGCAAGGCGGAAAGTGCGACGACGTTGCACCCGCCGCCCGCCGCCAATGGAGTTCCGATCATGCCGTCACCCCGCCTCATCGCGCCGTCGGCCGAATGCCGTGACACCGCCGACGCGCCGGCCGATCCGCCCGGCCGCGTCATCCCGATCAACCGCCGCAGGCGCCGCCTGGGCGACTGGCGGCCCGAGCGGCCGCGCGAACGGCTGGTGGAACGCGGGCCGGCCGCGCTGACCGACGACGAGCTGATCGCGCTGCTGCTCGGCACCGGCAAGCCCGGTCACGACGTATTCGTCACCGCCCGCAGGCTGGTCGAGCAGTTCGGCACGTTGCACGGGCTGCTCGAAGCGACCACCGACGATTTCGAGGCGCACCCCGGCATCGGCCCCGCACGCTCCGCGCGGCTCGTCGCGGTCACCGAGATCGCGCGGCGCATGCTGGTGGAGAAAGCGGAAGAACGGATGCAGATCGACTCGCCCGGCGCCGTCGAGGATTGTCTGCGACTGAAGATCGGCACGCGCCAGTACGAAGTATTCATGGCGGTCTATCTCGACGCGCGCAACTGCCTGATCGACATGGAGGAAATCGCGCGCGGCTCGCTCACGCGCATGGCCGTCTATCCGCGCGAGATCGTGCGCCGCGCGATGAAACGGAACGCCGCGGCGCTGATCGTCGCGCACAACCATCCGTCGGGCGCGGTGCAGCCGAGCGCGGAAGACCGCCGCCTGACCCGCGTGCTGAAAGACGCGCTCGAGCTCGTCGACGTGCGGCTGCTCGATCACATCGTCGTCGGCGTCAGCGATACTTTTTCGTTCGCGCGGGCCGGTTGGCTGTAGACTGTGGCGCGGCGGCCCGTCCCGAGGCGCCGCAACGGCGAAGCGAAATTAGGTTTGATTTTTCTGAGCTTTTTCTGCTAGAATCGCCGTCTGTCTTTTTTCCAACCAGTTCTAGCCATCGAAGGGCCTTGTCTGTAAGGGCTACGGCGTTCTGAGTGCAGCCATGGATCACGTGGCGGTGCGATGGAACCTTCACCGGCGATCGAACCCCGAATTTAGCGTATTAGGAGTGCTCTCATGGCACGCGTATGCCAAGTAACTGGGAAAGCGCCGATGAGCGGCAACAACGTTTCCCACGCCAACAACAAGACGAAGCGTCGCTTCCTGCCGAACCTGCAAAACCGCCGGTTCTGGGTAGAGAGCGAAAACCGCTGGGTGCGCCTGCGCGTCTCGAACGCCGGCCTGCGCCTGATCGACAAGAACGGCATCGATTCCGTGCTCGCTGACCTGCGCGCACGCGGCGAAGCCTAAGCCCAAGGAGCACAATCATGGCAAAAGGCGCCCGCGACAAGATCAAGCTCGAGTCGACCGCTGGTACGGGTCACTTCTACACGACCACGAAGAACAAGCGCAACATGCCGGAAAAGATGGCGATCAAGAAGTTCGATCCCGTCGTCCGCAAGCATGTGGAATACAAAGAAACCAAGATCAAGTAATCTCCGGTTTCTGCCAGCCTGACGGCGACCGAAAAGCCCCGCACCTGCGGGGCTTTTTGTTTTGGCGCGCACGCTCGGGCTCCCGACGCGGTATGCTCTCCCCTTTCCGCGGCCGCGGCCGCCGGAACGCACAAGATCAAAAGCGTAACGATGGAGATGCAGCATGAAATTCGACGTGGCGATCGTCGGCAGCGGCCTGGCAGGGCTGTCGGTCGCACTCAACCTGGCCAGCACGCGGCGTGTCGCGCTGATCGCGAAACGTTCGATGATGGAGGGGGCGAGCGATAACGCGCAGGGCGGCATCGCGGCGGTCCTCGACTCGGCGGACAGCATCGAGAACCACGTCGACGACACGCTGGTCGCCGGTGGCGGCTTGTGCGACGAAGGCGCGACGCGCTACATCGTCGAGCACGGCCGCGAAGCGATCGAATGGCTGATCTCGCAAGGCGTGCCGTTCACGAAGGACGACGCGGCCGAACTCGGCTTTCACCTGACGCGCGAAGGTGGCCACAGCCACCGCCGGATCATCCATGCGGCCGATGCGACCGGCCATGCGGTGCTGGCGACGCTGTCGGCGCGCGCGCGCCAGCATCCGAACATCACGTTTTTCGAAAACTACCATGCGATCGACCTGATCACGTCGGACCGGCTCGGCCTGCCCGGCCGCCGCTGTCACGGCCTGTATGCGCTCGACGTCGACAACGACCGGACGATCACGATCGAGGCGCCGCATACGGTGCTCGCCACCGGCGGCGCCGGCAAGGTCTACCTGTACACGACGAATCCCGACACCGCGACCGGCGACGGCATCGCGATGGCGTGGCGTGCCGGCTGCCGCGTGTCGAACATGGAATTCATCCAGTTCCACCCGACCTGCCTGTTCCATCCGTACGCGAAGTCGTTCCTGATTTCGGAAGCCGTGCGCGGCGAAGGCGGCCTCCTGAAGCTGCCCGACGGCACGCGCTTCATGCCCGCGCACGATCCGCGCGCCGAACTCGCGCCGCGCGACATCGTCGCCCGCGCGATCGACTTCGAGATCAAGAAGCGCGGGATCGACTGCGTGTATCTCGACATCAGCCACCAGCCGGAAGCGTTCCTGCGCGAACATTTCCCGACGATCCATGCGCGCTGCCTCGAATTCGGCATCGACATCGCGAAACAGCCGATTCCCGTCGTGCCGGCCGCACACTATACGTGCGGCGGCGTCGTCACCGATCTCGCCGGCCGCACCGATCTCGCCGGCCTGTATGCGGTCGGCGAAACGTCGTACACGGGGTTGCACGGCGCGAACCGGCTCGCGAGCAACTCGCTGCTCGAATGTCTCGTGATCGGCCGCGCGGCGGCCGGGGCGATCGAGGCGGCCGGCTTCGACGCCGACGCGCCCACCGCGCTGCCCGCTTGGGACGAAAGCCGCGTGTCGGATGCGGACGAGGAAGTCGTCGTCGCACACAACTGGGACGAACTGCGCCGCCTGATGTGGAACTACGTCGGCATCGTGCGCACCGACAAGCGCCTCGAGCGCGCGAAGCACCGGCTGTCGCTGCTGCGCGACGAGATCCACGAGTACTACGCGAATTTCCGCGTGACGCGCGATTTGCTCGAACTGCGCAACCTCGTCGACGTGGCAACGCTGATCGTGAAGAGCGCGCACTCGCGCCGCGAAAGCCGCGGGCTGCACTACAGCCGCGACTGGCCGCATACGCTGCCGAAGGCATTGCCGAGCGTGCTCACGCCGCGCGTGCGCCGCTGAGCGGCGCCCCGCCCTCCCCGCTGCGTCCGCTTGATCCCTTGTTCCACTTGCCACCTCTTCGTCTCGGCGAAAAAGTGTCAACCTATTTCAGGACGGGTCAAGCACGAGAAAAAAGCCGCTGGCGTTTGCGCGCCAACGGCTTTTTTCTGTTTGGACGACATTCGATCAGTCGACGATCCGCATCGAATAGTCCGTCGCCCGCACGTCCTTCGTCAGCGCGCCGATCGAGATGCGATCGACGCCCGTCTCCGCGAACGTGCGCACCGTATCGAAATTGACGCCGCCCGATACTTCGAGCACGGCCTTGCCATTCGCCACACGCACCGCTTCGCGCATCATGTCGAGCGTGAAGTTGTCGAGCAGCACCGACTGCGCGCCATGCGCGAGCGCCGTGTGGAGCTGCGCGAGCGTCTCGACCTCGACCTGCACGGGCACGCCCGACTCCAGCGCGAACGCCGCATCGAGCGCCTCGCCGACACCGCCAGCCGCCGCGATGTGGTTTTCCTTGATCAGGATGCCGTCGTACAGCGCGAGACGCTGGTTCTCGCCGCCACCCACGCGCACGGCGTACTTCTGCGCGAGCCGCAGCCCCGGCAGCGTCTTGCGCGTATCGAGTATTTTCGCGCGCGTGCCTTCGACGCGATCGACGTAACGCCGCGTCGCGGTCGCGACGCCCGACAGCAGTTGCAGGAAGTTCAGCCCGTTGCGCTCGGCCGTCAGCAGCGCGCGCGCCGGCCCTTCGAGTTCGCACACGGTCGAATCCGCCGTCATCCGGTCGCCTTCGCGATAGCGCCATTGCACGACGATCGACGGATCGATCCGGGCGATCACGGCGTCGAACCACGGCACGCCGCACAGCACGGCTTCCTCGCGCACGATGATCCGGGCCCGGCGGCGCTCGCCGGCCGGCACGAGCCGCCCGGTCTGGTCGCCAGTGCCGACGTCTTCGGCGATCGCATCGGCCACGTTACGCGCGATCGCTGCGTCGAATGCCGCGCCGTATTGCGCGCGGACGGCTTCGAACAGCGGCGAGACTGCAGTCGCAGCGCCTTCCGCCGGGCCGTCCCCAGGGAAGGCGGGCGCCCCCTCGGTCGACAGCGAACGAATGTGAGCGTGGGGGCCGTTCATTACGCCGCTCCCACGTTCGCAAACAGTTGCTGGTCGCGCTGCAAATCGCCGCTCGCCTGCACGCGCTTCTTGTGCGCGGCCGCGAATTCGAGCATCCGGTCGATCGGCAAACGCGCGCGCTCGCCGATCGCGGGATCGACGAAAATCTCGTTGTGGCCGCGTTCGAGCACGTCGGCCAGGTTCGCGAGGCCGTTCATCGCCATCCACGGGCAGTGCGCGCAGCTCTTGCAGGTCGCGCTGTTGCCGGCCGTCGGCGCCGCGATGAAGGTCTTGCCGGGCGCCGCAAGCTGCATCTTGTGCAGGATGCCGAGATCGGTCGCGACGATGAAGCGCTTCGCGTCGAACTTGACGGCCGCGTCGATCAGTTGCGTGGTCGAACCGACGACATCGGCCTGCGCCACGACGTTTTCCGGCGACTCGGGATGGACGAGCACCTTCGCGTCCGGATATTCGGCGCGCAGCAGGTCGAGCTCGATGCCCTTGAACTCGTCGTGAACGAGACACGAGCCCTGCCACAGCAGCATGTCCGCGCCGGTCTTCTTCTGGATATAGCTGCCCAGATGGCGATCGGGGGCCCAGATGATCTTTTCGCCGCGCGCGTGCAGGTCGGCCACGATCTCGAGGCCGATCGACGACGTGACCATCCAGTCCGCGCGCGCCTTCACGGCCGCACTGGTGTTCGCGTAGACGACGACGGTACGGTCCGGATGTGCATCGCAGAAGGCCGAGAATTCGTCGACCGGGCAGCCGAGGTCGAGCGAACAGGTCGCGTCGAGATCGGGCATCAGGATCCGTTTGTTCGGGCTCAGGATCTTCGCGGTTTCGCCCATGAAGCGCACGCCGGCGACGACCAGCGTCTGCGCGTCGTGATCGCGGCCGAAGCGGGCCATTTCGAGCGAATCGGCCACGCAGCCGCCGGTTTCGTCGGCGAGTTCCTGCAGTTCGGCATCCACGTAGTAGTGGGCGACCAGCACGGCCTTTTCACGGGCGAGCAACGCCTTGATGCGCGCCTTCAGCGCAGCGCGCTCCTCGGCGGACGGCGCCTCGGGCACCTTGGCCCACGCCTGTCCCACGCCGCATACGGTCCCTGCGGCGACGGGCCGGTCGTACTCGACGGGTTTGATCGTCGATTGCATCTCCATATCTCCTGTCGATCGGAGTTAGCGCTTTAGCGCTTACTCCGATCCCATGCTTCGCGGTCGATCAGAGTTAGTGCTTTAGCACTTACTCTGATCCCATGCTTCGCGGTCGATCGGCGTGGGCGCTTCGGCGCCCTGCCCCGATCCCATCCCTTGCACTCGCCCGGGGCGCCCACTTGCCACCGCCCCAAGCCTCATACCCATTCAGGCGCTGCCGATCCGTCAAAAACCAGCGACCCAAATGAAAAAACCCCGCCAACGCGGGGTTTGTGACGTCCTGAGATTCTAATCGATTTCGAATCAGGCGTAGCGACGCAGGCGCGTCGCGAATTCCTGCAGCGCCTTGATGCCGCTTTGTTCTGCGCGATGGCACCAATCCTGCAATTGCGCGAGCAGCTGTTCGCGCGACGCGGTCGAACGATCCCAGATCGCGGCGAGATCCTGGCGCAGTTGGAAGTACGTATGCAGCTTCTGGCTGTTCGCGAAGATCTCCGGCAGCAGCTTTTTCTGCGGCTCGTCGAGGCCGTCGGCATCCTTGTGGAACCACTTGCGCGCGCTACGCATCAACTGGTACTTCTCGCTCGAACCGAGCTCCTTCAGGTGCGCGAGCTCCTGGCGGTACGCACGCTTCACGGCCTTGCCGTAGCGCGCCATCACTTCGTAGCGGTTCGACAGCACGGCCTGCAGCGTTTCCTGGTCGAGCACCGTCTTCGGCTTGTTCAGGCGCGGCGTGGGCGCAACCTTCTTCACCTTGGCGAGGCCGAATGCCGACATGATCCGGATGTACATCCAGCCGATGTCGAACTCGTACCACTTGTTCGACAGCTTCGCCGACGTCGCGAACGTGTGGTGGTTGTTGTGCAGCTCTTCGCCGCCGATCACGATGCCCCACGGGAACAGGTTCGTGCTCGCGTCGGCCGAGTTGAAGTTGCGATAGCCCCAGAAGTGCCCGAAGCCGTTGACGACGCCCGCCGCCCAGAACGGGATCCACACCATCTGCACGGCCCACACGGTCAGGCCGAGCACGCCGAACAGCGCGACGTCGATCACCATCATCATGCTGATGCCGAGGATCGGGTACTTCGAGTAGAGATTGCGCTCGAGCCAGTCGTTCGGCGTGCCGTGGCTGAACTTGCGCATCGTCTCCTCGTTCTTCGCTTCCGCGCGGTACAGCTCGGCGCCCTCGAGGAACACCTTCCAGATGCCGCGCGTCTGCGGGCTGTGCGGATCTTCCTCGGTTTCGCACTTCGCGTGGTGCTTGCGATGGATCGCGGCCCACTGGCCGGTCAGCATCCCGGTCGTCATCCACAGCCAGAAACGGAAGAAATGGCTCGCGATCGGATGCAGCTCCAGCGCGCGGTGCGCCTGGCAGCGGTGCAGGTAGACCGTGACGCCGATGATCGTGACGTGCGTGACGGCGAGCGCGAACAGCGCGACCTGCCACCACGAAAAATGCAGAAGCCCGTGGGAAAGAAAATCGAGCAGGGAATTCAACAAGGCAGTTACCCGTGATGAGAAGCGACGCCGGCTCATGCCGACGTCAGAAAAATGAAAGCATACCGCGTGTAGACCAGAATTTTACTTCAACCGTTCCAAGTCTTTGTAAAAAATGAATATTTTCTTGCCCTGACGCAATCTGCAGGGTCCACCGGCGGACTGGGAAAGGCGCGCGATCCGGTTTCGACCGCGGAATCGGTACGATTGACCGTACCCGCCCGCTACGCCGCCGGCGTGCGCGCGTCCAGCGCACCGTTGGCGGCCGCCGGATCGGGCCCGGCCGCCACGCCCGGCGCGGGATAGCCGTCCGGCAGCCCGACCACGCGCACTTCGCGCTGGGGGAACGGAATCGAAATCCCGTGCTCGCCGAACAGCCGCCAGATGTTGCGGTTCACGCTCGAGCGCACGCCCGACGTGCCTTTCGCCGCATCCTCGATCCAGAAGCCGAGCTCCAGGTCGATCCCGTCCGCGCCGAAACTCACGAGATACGGGGTCGGCGCCGGCTCGGCCAGCACGCGCGGCACGTCCTTCGCGGCGTCGGCGAGCAACGCGAGCGCCCGCTCGACGTCGCTCGTGTACGCGACCTGCACCGCGACTTTCGCATAGCCGCGCGTCAGGTACGACGACTGGTTCTGCACGACGTCGGTGATCAGCTTCTCGTTCGGGATCAGCGTCTCGTTGCCGTCGAGGCCGCGCACGACCGTGTAGCGCGTGCGGATCTGCGTGACGACGCCCTGCAGCCCGCCGACGCTGATCGCATCGCCGAGCCGCAGCGAGCGGTCGAGCAGGATGATGAAGCCCGACACGTAGTTGCTCGCGATCTTCTGCAACCCGAAACCGAGGCCGACGCCCACCGCGCCGCCGAACACGCCGAGCACCGTCACGTCGATGCCGACGAGCGACAGCCCGATCAGGATCGCCGCGAACACGAGCAGCGCGCGGCCGACACGCGACAGCACGACCTTCAGGTTCGCGTCGAGCGTGCTCGCGCGCGACAGGCGATCCTCGAGCACCGAGCCGAGCCACATCGCGACCATCAGCGTCACGCAGACCCACAGCGCGCCGGAAATCACCGACAGCAGCGTGAGGTGCGCGGTCGCGACCCGGAACTGCACGCTGTCGAGCCAGCCGAGCACGTCGCGCTGGATGCCGAGCACGGTCATCACCATCGCGGCCCACACGACGGTCGACACGATCTTCTCGACGATCGACAGCCACGCGTGCGTGTGGCCGTCGCGCGCGAACACACGCCGCGCGAAGAAGAACAGCACGTAGATCAGCCCGATACCGAACAGCGGCACGAGCGCGAGCGACAGCAGCGACGTCGACATGAACGGGTCGAACGCGAGTTGCGCGCCGCCGACGAACACGCTGCCGAACAGCGGAAACAGCGCACGCTTCAGGCTTTGCGCGCCCGCGCCCGGCGCGCGTCCGGCGGCCCGGCGCCGCGCGTCGATCCGGCCGTGCACGAAGCGCGCGGCCACCCACGCGAAACCCAGCGCCCCGACGAGGATCGCCGCCTGCCAGATCATCACCGGCTGGTGGAAATCGCGAATCACCGACGCCAGCCGGTGCGACAGCAGGCGGCTCTGCAGAGTCTCCATCGTCCGTCCGGGCGTGGTTACTGCGCGGCGCTGCGTTCGAGCACCGCGGCGAAGAAGCCGTCGGTCGCGTGACGGTGCGGCCACAACGACAGGTAATCGCCCGTCTCGAGCGCGATGCGCTGGTCGGCCAGCACCTGCTGCGCCGGCACCAGCACGAAGTCGGGGTGATCGGCCAGGAACTGTTCGACGATGCGCTCGTTCTCAGCATCGAGCACGCTGCAGGTCGCGTAGACGAGCCGGCCGCCCTTCTTCACGAGCCGCGCGGCGCTCGCGAGGATCGACGCCTGCTTGGGCGTCAGCTCGTCGATCGCCGTGCGCGTCTGCCGCCACTTCAGGTCCGGATTGCGGCGCAGCGTGCCGAGGCCGCTACACGGCGCGTCGACCAGCACGCGGTCGATCTTGCCGGCGAGCCGCTTGATCTTCGCGTCGTGCTCGCTGTCGATCAGCACCGGGTTCACGTTCGACAGCCCGCTGCGCGCGAGGCGCGGCTTCAGCTTGGCGAGGCGCTTTTCCGAGACGTCGAACGCATACAGGCGCCCGGTCGAGCGCATCATCGCGCCGAGCGCGAGCGTCTTGCCGCCCGCGCCCGCGCAGAAATCGACCACCATCTCGCCGCGCCGCGGCGCCACCAGCGAGCACAGCAGCTGGCTGCCTTCGTCCTGCACCTCGATCGCCCCTTCCTCGAACAGCTTCAGGCGCGTCAGCGCCGGCTTGCCGACCACGCGCACCCCGAACGGCGCGAACGGCGTCGCGCCCGCGTCGATGCCGCTCACGCGCAGCGCCTCGATCACCTGGTCGCGGCTCGCCTTCTGCGCGTTGGCACGCAGGTCGAGCGGCGCCGGGTAGTTCAGCGCGGCGGCGAGTTGCGCGAGCTCGTCGGCGTCGAAACGGGCCGACAGCGCCTGGTGAATCCAGTCGGGCAGATTCGTGCGAATGCGCACGGGCAGGCTCGCAGGATCGATCTTCGACACGTGCTCGAGCCATGCGGACTCGGTGTCGGACAGGAAAGGCTTCAGCGCATTGCGACCGACCGTCTGCATCAGGCCGAGCAGCGTGAGGCGTCGCGCGGGCGTGCCCGTGCCGCTCTCGGCCAGATGCGAAAACTCCATCTTCCGGCGCAGCACCGCGAACACGGCCTCGGCGATCACGCCGCGCTCGGCATGCCCGAGCTTCGGGTGCGCGCGGAAGAACCGGCTCGTCGTCGCGTCGGCGGGGCCGGCGAACTTCAGCACCTCGGCCAGCAAAGTCTCGGTCTGGCCGATCAGGAATCCGTGCAGCTTCATACGCCCTCACTCGTTTCGGTATGCGGTTCATCCGCGAAAATCCAGCGCGCCTCGTCGGCCGCCACCACTGCACGGCCGTTCTCGAGGCGCAACCGGCCGTCGACGAACCAGCGCACCGCACGCGGATACAGAACGTGCTCGACCGCCAGCACGCGCCGCGCGAGCGCGGCCGCGTCGTCGCCGGCGCGCACGGGCACCGCGCCCTGCGCGACGATCGCGCCGCTGTCGAGCTCGGGAATGACGAAATGCACGCTCGCGCCATGCAGCGCGACGCCGGCATCCAGCGCCTGCTGGTGCGTGTGGATGCCCTTGAAGCTCGGCAGCAGCGACGGATGGATATTCAGCAGCCGGCCCTCGTAACGTCTGACGAAAGCGGGCGTGAGGATGCGCATGAAGCCGGCGAGGACGACGAGATCGGGCGAGAAACGGTCGATCTCCGCAGCGAGCGCCGCGTCGAAGCTGTCGCGGCCGTCGAACGACCGGTGGTCGACCACCGCCGTCGCCACCCCGTGCGACGCGGCAAAAGCCAGGCCGGCCGCGTCGGGCCGGTTGGCGATCACGGCGGCGACCTCGGCCGGCCAGCGTTCCTGCGCGCATGCGCGGACGATGGCCTCCATGTTGCTGCCGCGACCGGAAATCAGGATCACGAGTTTTTTCATCCGCGAATTTTACCATTCGCCCCCGCGTTTCCCGCCTTCTCGGCCGCCGACCCGCCCGAACGTTTATAATCTTCTGCTTTGCGGCATCCCACCGCCCATTCCCCCGACGCTGCATCCGCTATCGTGAAAGTCTTCCGCGGCCTGCCCAACGCCGAGAGTCGCGCCCCGTGCGCGCTGACGATCGGCAACTTCGACGGTGTCCATCGCGGCCACCAGGCCTTGCTCGCGCGCGTGCGCGCGGCAGCGGACGCGCGCGGCCTGCCCGTGTGCGTGATGACGTTCGAGCCGCACCCGCGCGAATTCTTCAATCCGGCCGGCGCGCCGCCGCGCATCGCGATGCTGCGCGACAAGCTCGAGGCGCTGCGCGACCACGGGGTCGACCGCGTCGTCGTCGAGCACTTCAATCACACGTTCGCGAGCCAGTCGCCGCAGGCGTTCGTCGAGCGCACGCTGGTGAACGGGCTGCACACGCGCTGGATGATGGTCGGCGACGATTTCTGCTACGGCGCGAAACGCGCGGGCACGTTCGACACGCTGAAGGCGGCCGGCGAGCAGTACGGCTTCGAGGTCGAGCAGATGGGCACGGTCGCCGGCAGCGACGGCACGCGCATCTCGAGTTCCGGCGTGCGCACGGCGCTCGCCGCGGGCGATCTCGACGCAGCCGCGCAGGCGCTCGGCCACGGCTACCTGATCAGCGGCCACGTCGCGCACGGGCTGAAGCTCGGCCGCGATCTCGGCTTCCCGACGCTGAACCTGCCGATCGCGCACAAACGGCCGGCGCTCCAGGGCATCTTCGTCGTGCAGGTGCACGGCCTCGGCCCCACCCCGCTGCCGGGCGTCGCGAGCCTCGGGCTGCGCCCGACGGTCGACGATTCCGGCCGCACGCTGCTCGAAGTCCATCTGCTCGACTGGCACGGCGATGCATACGGCAAACTGATCCGCGTCGAATTCCTGAAGAAGCTGCGCGACGAGGCGAAGTTCGACGATCTCGAGGCGCTGTCGCGGGCGATCGCGCTCGACGTCGCGAATGCGCGCGCGTACTTCGTCGAGCGCGACCGCGCGCCGGGCAGCCGCGCGACAGGCTTCGCGACGTCGGCGACCGACCGAATTAGCTGATCCGGACGGCGGCGCCTCGCGCCGCACCCTCGCGCCGCCTTCTCGCGCGCCTACCCGATTCACGACGCCAGAGCGTCCCCCGATTTAGATAGCGATCCCATCATGAGCAACAAGAAAGCCGATTCGAAACCGCAGGCCAAGTATCCGGTCAACCTGCTCGACACGCCGTTCCCGATGCGCGGCGACCTGCCCAAGCGCGAACCGCAGTGGGTCAAGGAGTGGGAAGAGCGCGGCATCTACGACAAGATCCGCGCGGCCAGCCAGGGCCGGCCGAAGTTCATCCTGCACGACGGCCCGCCGTATGCGAACGGCGACATCCACCTCGGCCACGCGGTCAACAAGATCCTGAAGGACATCGTCGTCAAGTCGCGCAACATGGCCGGCTTCGACGCGCCGTACGTGCCGGGCTGGGATTGCCACGGGATGCCGATCGAGATCCAGATCGAGAAGCAGTTCGGCAAGTCGCTGCCGGCCGCCGAAGTGATGAGCAAGGCGCGCGCGTACGCGACCGAGCAGATCGAGAAGCAGAAGGTCGGCTTCAAGCGCCTCGGCGTGCTCGGCGACTGGGCCAACCCGTACAAGACGATGAACTTCGTGAACGAGGCGGAAGAAATCCGCGCGCTCGGCAAGATCATCGAGAAGGGCTTCGTGTATCGCGGGCTGAAGCCGGTGAACTGGTGCTTCGACTGCGGCTCGGCGCTCGCGGAAGCGGAAGTCGAGTACAAGGACCGCACCGATCCGACGATCGACGTGATGTTCGCGTTCGCGGAACCCGAAAAGACCGCGCAGGCGTTCGGCCTGCCGGCGCTGCCGCGCGCCGACGGCGGCATCGTGATCTGGACGACCACGCCGTGGACGATTCCCGCGAACCAGGCGCTGAACCTCCATCCGGAAATCGTCTACGCGCTGGTCGACACCGAGCGCGGGCTGCTGATCATCGCGGAAGAGCGCGTCGAAGCCTGCATGACCGACTTCAAGCTGACCGGCCGCGTCGTCGCGACCGCACCCGGCGTGAAGCTCGCGAACCTGCGCTTCCACCACCCGCTCGCGTCTGCGCACCCCGGCTACAAGCGCACCGCGCCCGTCTACCTCGGCGACTACGTGACGACCGACACGGGTACCGGCGTCGTGCACTCGTCGCCCGCGTACGGTATCGAGGACTTCGTGTCGTGCAAGGCGCACGGGATGACCGACTCGGACATCATCAACCCGGTGATGGGCGACGGCCGCTATATCGAATCGCTGCCGCTGTTCGGCGGCCTGTCGATCTGGGACGCGAACCCGAAGATCGTCGACGCGCTGAACGCGGCCGGCTCGCTGCTGCGCAGCGAGAAGTACACGCACAGCTACATGCACTGCTGGCGCCACAAGACGCCGATCATCTACCGCGCGACGTCGCAGTGGTTCGCCGGCATGGACACGACGCCGCGCGACGGCGGCAAGACGCTGCGCGAGACGGCGCTCGAAGGCGTCGACGCGACCGCGTTCTACCCGTCGTGGGGCAAGCAGCGGCTGTTCAGCATGATCGCGAACCGTCCGGACTGGACGCTGTCGCGCCAGCGCCAGTGGGGCGTGCCGATGGCGTTCTTCGTGCACAAGGAAACCGGCGAGCTGCACCCGCGCACGCTCGAGCTGCTCGAGGAAGTCGCGAAGCGCGTCGAGCAGTCGGGCATCGAGGCGTGGCAGTCGCTCGACCCGCGCGAGCTGATCGGCGACGACGCGAACCTGTACGAAAAAAACCGCGACACGCTCGACGTGTGGTTCGACTCGGGCACGACGCACTGGCACGTGCTGCGCGGCTCGCACAAGGATCAGCTGCAGTTCCCGGCCGATCTGTACCTCGAAGGCTCGGACCAGCATCGCGGCTGGTTCCACTCGTCGCTGCTGACGGCATCGATGCTCGACGGCCGCGCGCCGTACAAGGGCCTGCTCACGCACGGCTTCACGGTCGACGGCGAAGGCCGCAAGATGAGCAAGTCGCTCGGCAACGGCATCGACCCGCACGAAGTCGCGAACCGCCTCGGCGCGGAAATCATCCGCCTGTGGATCGCGTCGACCGACTACTCGGGCGAGCTCGCGATCTCCGAGGAAATCCTGAAGCGCGTGACCGAAGGCTATCGCCGCATCCGCAACACGCTGCGCTTCCTGCTCGCGAACCTGTCGGACTTCGACTTCGCGCAGCACGCGGTGCCGGTCGACGAATGGCTCGAGATCGACCGTTACGCGGTCGCGTTCTCCGCCCAGCTGCAGGCGGAACTGCTCGGCCACTACGAGAAGTACGAATTCCACCCGGTCGTCGCGAAGCTGCAGACGTACTGCTCGGAAGATCTCGGCGGCTTCTATCTCGACGTGCTGAAGGACCGCCTGTACACGAGCGCCGCCGATTCGCGCGCGCGCCGCTCCGCGCAGACCGCGCTGTACCACCTGACGCACGGCCTGCTGCGCGTGCTCGCGCCGTTCCTGTCGTTCACGGCCGAAGAAGCGTGGAAGGTGTTCCAGCCGGCCAGCGACACGATCTTCACGGAAACCTACTATGCGTATCCGGAAGTCGCCGGCTCGGCCGCGCTGATCGAGAAGTGGGCGCTGCTGCGCGACGTGCGCGGCAACGTGACCAAGGCGCTCGAGGAAGCGCGCACCGCGAACCGCATCGGTTCGTCGCTGCAGGCCGAAGTGGCCGTGCATGCGAGCGGCGCGCGCTACGACGCGCTCGCGAGCCTCGGCGACGACCTGAAGTTCGTGCTGATCACGTCGGCCGCGACGGTCGTCAAGGTCGACGACGAAGCGCAGGAAAGCGTCGACGTGGTCGCGTCGAAGTACCAGAAGTGCGAGCGCTGCTGGCACTACCGCGAAGACGTCGGCGCGCACGCCGAGCATCCGACGCTGTGCGGCCGCTGCTTCTCGAATCTGTTTGAAAACGGCGAAATCCGGAGCGCTGCTTAAACCATGGCGAAGACCCTGTCGAAACCGGCCAGCGGCGCGCTCGCGCCCTGGCTCGGCATTTCGCTGATCGTGATTCTGTTCGATCAACTGTCGAAGATCGCGATCCTGAAAACGTTCGCGTACGGCGCGCAGCACGCGCTGACGTCGTTCTTCAACCTCGTGCTGGTGTACAACCGCGGCGCCGCGTTCGGCTTCCTGTCGACCGCGAGCGGCTGGCAGCGCTGGGCGTTCACCGCGCTCGGCGTCGGTGCGACGCTCGTGATCTGCTTCCTGCTGCGCCGTCACGGCCAGCAGCGGCTCTTCAGCCTGTCGCTCGCGCTGATCCTCGGCGGCGCGCTCGGCAACGTGATCGACCGGCTCGTCTACGGCCACGTGATCGACTTCCTCGATTTCCACCTCGGCTCGTGGCACTTCCCGGCGTTCAACCTCGCCGATTCCGCGATCACGGTCGGTGCGGTGCTGCTGATCTACGACGAGCTGCGGCGCGTGCGCGGCTCGCGCTGAGCGCGCATACTCCGTGTCGACGGCCGGCTTCGCGCCGGCCGTTCCGTTTGACCCCAGGAGGCCTGAGTTGGCACACGCAGAACTCGCAGGAAAACACCTCGTTCTCGGCCTGACGGGCGGCATCGCCTGCTACAAGATCGCCGAGCTCACGCGGCTGCTCGTGAAGGCCGGCGCGACCGTGCAGGTCGCGATGACCGACGCCGCTACCCAGTTCATCACGCCCGTCACGATGCAGGCGCTGTCGGGCCGGCCCGTCTATACGAGCCAGTGGGACGCGCGCATCGACAACAACATGGCGCACATCGACCTGTCGCGCGAAGCCGACGCGATCGTGATCGCGCCCGCGTCGACGGATTTCCTCGCCAAGCTCGCGCATGGGTTCGCCGACGATCTGCTGTCGACGCTGTGCATCGCGCGCGACTGTCCGCTGCTCGTCGTCCCCGCGATGAACCGCCAGATGTGGCAAAACCCGGCCACGCAACGCAATGCCGCGCAGTTGCGCGCCGACGGCGTGTCGGTGCTCGGCCCGGATTCGGGCGCGCAGGCATGCGGCGAAGTCGGCGACGGCCGCATGCTCGAGCCCGAGGCGATCTACGAAGCGATCGTCGCGCACTTCGCGCCGAAGGTGCTCGCGCATCGCCGCGTGCTGATCACGGCCGGGCCGACGTTCGAGCCGCTCGATCCGGTGCGTGGCCTCACGAACCGTTCGAGCGGCAAGATGGGCTTCGCGCTCGCCCGCGCCGCGCAGCAAGCCGGCGCCGACGTGCATCTCGTCGCCGGGCCGGTCGCGCTCGACACGCCGTGGGGCGTCTACCGTCAGGACGTGCAGACCGCGCAGCAGATGTACGACGCGGTGATGCATGCGGTCGCCGATGCCGACATCTTCATCGCGGTGGCTGCGGTCGCCGACTGGCGCGTCGATCAGCCGGCCGAGCACAAGATGAAGAAGACGGCCGACCGCAAGATGCCGGCGCTTGCGTTCGTCGAGAACCCCGACATCCTCGCGTCGGTCGCGGCGCTGCCCGATCCACCGTTCTGCGTCGGCTTCGCGGCCGAAAGCGGCGACCTCGACGTGCACGGCGACGAGAAGCGCAAGCGCAAGAACGTGCCGCTGCTCGTCGGCAACCTCGGCCCGCTGACGTTCGGCCGCGACGACAACGAAGTCGTGCTGTTCGAGGCCGCCGGCCTCACACGCCTGCCGCGCGCGCCCAAGGACGAACTCGCGCATGCGCTCGTCGCGGAAATCGCGAAGCGCCTGCCCGACAACCGCCTGATCTGATCCCCGCGCGACGGCCCGTGCCGCCGCGCCCTTCCCGACCGATTCGACGACCGCATGAAACTCGACCTGAAAATTCTCGACGCGCGCATGCGCGACTACCTGCCCGCCTATGCGACGACCGGCAGCGCCGGCCTCGACCTGCGCGCCTGCCTCGACGCACCGGTCACGCTGCAGCCGGGCGAAACCACGCTGGTGCCGACCGGCCTCGCGATCCACCTCGCCGATCCCGGCTATGCGGCGCTGATCCTGCCGCGCTCGGGCCTCGGCCACAAGCACGGGATCGTGCTCGGCAACCTCGTCGGCCTGATCGACTCCGATTACCAGGGCCAGTTGATGGTCTCGACGTGGAACCGCGGCCAGACCGAGTTCGTGCTGAACCCGTTCGAACGGCTCGCGCAACTCGTGATCGTGCCGGTCGTGCAGGCGCAGTTCAACATCGTCGACGAATTCACCGCGAGCGATCGCGGCGCCGGCGGCTTCGGCAGCACCGGCCGCCACTGAGCCGCGCAGCACGGAAAAAGGGGCCTCGGCCCCTTTTCCTTTTCACGCGCCGTCACTTGCCGGTCGGTTGCGCGATTCGCGCGAGCGCCGGCTCACGCCGCCGCGCCTGCGCAATACTTGCGTAGACGACCATCGCGGCCAGCACGCCGAGCAGCACGGCGGACGAGCCGACCGTGCCGAGTGCGAGGCCGCCCTTCGCGACCGGCTTCGTCAGCAGGTCGCCGACCGTCGCACCGAACGGCCGGGTGAGCACGAACGCGGCCCAGAACAGCAGCACGCCGGAAATGCGCGTGAAGTAGTGCGCGAGCACGATCGCCGCCAGCAGGCCGCCGATCAGCAATGCGCCGCCGCCGAAACCGAGCCCCGAGCTGTCGGCGAGGAAGTCGCCGAGCGCGGTGCCGAGCGTGTTCGAGAACAGGATCGCGATCCAGTACAGCAGCTCGACCTTGCGCGTACGGATCAGGTCGACCGACAGCGATTCGCCGCTGAGGCGCCAGACCGCGAAGATCGCCAGCAGGATCGCGACGAGAATCGACGAGCCGGCCGCATAGCCGAGGCCGAGCGTGCGATCCATGAAGTCGGACATCGTCGTGCCGGCCGTGCTCGTCGCGACGATCACGGCCCAGTAGATCGCCGGGCGATAGCGCGTCGTCCTGAGCTGGGCGCCCAGCGTCGCGAGGAAGAAACCGAACAGCAGGATCGAGCTCACAGCGTAGCCGACGTTCAGCGTCATCGACAGCAAGTCGCCGCCCGTTTCGCCGAGCGTCGTCGCGCAGATCTTCATGATCCAGAACGCGAGCGTGATTTCGGGAAGTTTGTTCATTCGAACCCCTTTTTGCAGGAAATGGCGCGCCGATGCGGGCCCGCGCGCCGTGCAGACAGGATCGAATGTAGTCGCCGTTCGCTTAACGGAACCTTAGCAAGTGTGAAGAACGGCATCGGCCGCCACACCCGCGCAGTCAGCGCGCGTGCTGGTGCCGGTAATGCAGTGCGTAGGCGAGCGTCAGCAGCACGACGAACACGACGCCGACCACCATCGTCATCCGGAATTCGCGCGTGAAAGCGGTCGTCAGCAGGATCGCGGCCACGAGCCCCGCGCCGAGCAGGCTGCCGAACGGGTGTCCCCACATCCGGAACGCGAGCGCGGGACCGCGATACCGCGAACGGAACCGCAGATGCGTGACGAAGATCATCAGCCATGTGAACAGCGCGCCGAACATCGCGATCGCCATCATCACCGTGAACGCGGTGTCGGGCGCCAGCGCGACCAGCACGGCCGCCACCGCGACGCCGCTCGTCGAGATCCACAGCGCCGCGCGCGGCACGCCGTTCGCGCCGAGCCGGCCGAACACCGCGGGCGCGAGGCGCGCGCGCGACAGGCTGAACATCATCCGCGTCGTCACGTACAGCTGACTGTTCATCGCCGACAGCGCCGCGATCAGCAGCACGAAATTGATCACGCCCGCCGCGTACGGCACGTGCGTGGCGGCCATCACCTTCACGAACGGGCTTTCGTCGGTGCCGGCCTGCGTCCACGGCACGATCGCGAGCATCAGCGCGAGTGTCAACAGGTAGAACAGCACGAGCCGGAACACGGTCGAGCGGAATGCGCGCGTGACCGCGTGCTGCGGATCGCGCGCCTCGCCGGCCGCGATCGCGACGGCTTCGATGCTCATGTAGCTGAAGATCGCGACGATCACCGCGACCCACGTACCCCACGGCCCCTTCGGCATGAAGCCGCCGTGCGCGGTGTAGTTCGCGAAACCGATGCCCGCTGCGGCCGGCGCCGCCCAGACGAGATAGCCGCCCAGCACGATGAACACGACGATCGCCGCAATCTTCAGCAGCGAAAACGCGTATTCGACCGTCCCGTACAACGTCACGCTCGCGAGGTTCACCGCGATCAGCAGCGCGGAGAAGCCGATCACCCAGTACCAGCCGGGCACGGCCGGGAACCAGTACTTCATGAACACGGCGATCGCGCTGATCTCGGTGCCGATCGCGAACACGACCGCGAACCAGTACGCATAACGCACGAGAAAACCCGCGAGCGAGCCGACGTAGTGCTCGGCGTACGCACCGAACGAGCCGGCCGTCGGATGCGCGACGGTCATTTCCGCGAGCGCGCCCATCAGCAGCAACGCGATCAGCGCGCCGATCGCATAGGAAACCAGCACGCTCGGGCCGGCGAGCCCGATCGCGAACCCGCTGCCGAGGAACAGCCCCGTGCCGATCGCGCCGCCGATCGCGATCATCGCCATCTGCCCCGACGTCAGCGCATGGCGCAACCCTTGTTCGCGCGCGACGATATCGTCGAACGACCGTTGTTGTTGTGTCACTGCGTCACCACTCCCCTGCACCACCATCGCGCCGCCGGCGCCGGATAAAACGAAACGGCGCGGAGAACTTCCCGCGCCGTTCGCATGAACAACGAATTATCGCTTACTCGACTTCGACCGTCTCTTCGTTCGGCTTGTGCGGCGGATTCGCCAACTTGTCGAACGACAACTGCACCTTGTCGGCCTCGTCGACGTCGACCGTCACGTGGCCGCCGTTCAGCAGCTTGCCGAACAGCAGTTCGTCGGCCAGCGCGCGCCGGATCGTGTCCTGGATCAGCCGCTGCATCGGCCGCGCGCCCATCAGCGGGTCGAAACCGTGCTTCGCGAGATGCTTGCGCAGCGCGTCGGTGAAGAGCGCGTCGACCTTCTTCTCGTGCAACTGCTCCTCGAGCTGGATCAGGAACTTGTCGACCACGCGCATGATGATTTCCTCATCGAGCGAGCGGAAGCTGATGATCGCATCCAGACGGTTGCGGAACTCCGGCGTGAACAGCCGCTTGATGTCGGTCATCTCGTCGCCGGTTTCGCGGCGCGTCGTGAAGCCGATCGTCGCCTTCTGCATCGATTCGGCGCCCGCGTTCGTCGTCATGATGATGATGACGTTGCGGAAATCCGCCTTGCGGCCGTTGTTGTCCGTCAGCGTGCCGTGGTCCATCACCTGCAGCAGCACGTTGAAGATGTCCGGATGCGCCTTCTCGATTTCGTCGAGCAGCAGCACGCAATGCGGCTTCTTCGTGACGGCTTCGGTCAAGAGCCCGCCTTGGTCGAACCCGACATAGCCCGGCGGCGCGCCGATCAGCCGGCTGACCGCATGACGCTCCATGTATTCCGACATGTCGAAGCGGATCAGCTCGATGCCGAGCGTGAACGCGAGCTGACGCGCCACTTCGGTCTTGCCGACGCCCGTCGGGCCGGAGAACAGGAACGCGCCGATCGGCTTGTCCATCTTGCCGAGGCCCGCGCGCGCCATCTTGATCGACGCCGCGAGCGCGTCGATCGCCGGATCCTGGCCGAACACGACGCTCTTCAGGTCGCGATCGAGCGTCTGCAGCTTGCTGCGGTCGTCCTGCGACACGCTTTGCGCCGGCACGCGCGCGATCTTCGAGATGATTTCCTCGATCTCGCTCTTGCCGATCGTCTTCTTCTGCTTCGACTTCGGCAGGATGCGCTGCGCGGCGCCCGCTTCGTCGATCACGTCGATCGCCTTGTCCGGCAGGTGACGGTCGGTGATGAAGCGCGCCGACAGTTCGGCCGCGGCCGACAGCGCGCCCGACGAATACTTGACGCCGTGGTGCTCCTCGAAGCGCGACTTCAGCCCGCGCAGGATCGCGACCGTCTGCTCGACGCTCGGCTCCGTCACGTCGACCTTCTGGAAGCGCCGCGACAGCGCCGCGTCCTTCTCGAAGATGCCGCGATATTCGGTGAACGTGGTTGCGCCGATGCACTTGAGCGTGCCTGACGACAGCGCCGGCTTCAGCAGGTTCGATGCGTCGAGCGTACCGCCCGATGCGGCGCCCGCGCCGATCAGCGTATGGATTTCGTCGATGAACAGGATCGCGTGCGGGCGCTCCTTCAGCTCCTTCAGCACCGTCTTCAGACGCTGCTCGAAATCGCCGCGATACTTGGTGCCTGCCAGCAACGCGCCCATGTCGAGCGAGTACACCTGCGCGTTCGCGAGGATGTCCGGCACCTCGCCGCGCGTGATCCGATACGCGAGCCCTTCCGCGATCGCGGTCTTGCCGACGCCGGCTTCGCCGACGAGCAGCGGGTTGTTCTTGCGGCGGCGGCACAGGACCTGCACGACGCGCTCGACCTCGGGCTCGCGACCGATCAGCGGATCGATGCGGCCGTCCTTCGCCATCTGGTTCAGGTTCTGCGTGAACTGCGCGAGCGGCGTTTCCTTCTGCGCGTTCGCGTCTTCGCTTTCCGCGTTCGCGTCGGCCGACTTCGCGGCTTCGCCGCTGTTCGTCTTCGCGATGCCGTGCGAAATGAAGTTCACCACGTCGAGGCGCGTGACGCCCTGCTGCTGCAGGTAGTACACGGCGTGCGAATCCTTCTCGCCGAAGATCGCGACCAGCACGTTCGCGCCGGTCACTTCCTTCTTGCCGTTCGACGTCGACTGGACGTGCATGATCGCGCGCTGGATCACGCGCTGGAAACCGAGCGTCGGCTGGGTATCGACATCGTCGGTGCCCGGGACGGTAGGTGTGTTGTCGTGGATGAAATTGCGCAGGTTCTGACGCAGGTCCTCGATGTTTGCCGCGCACGCGCGCAACACCTCGGCCGCCGTCGGATTATCCAGCAGGGCCAGCAGCAGATGCTCGACCGTAATGAACTCATGGCGCGCCTGGCGTGCTTCCATGAACGCCATGTGCAGGCTGACTTCCAATTCCTGGGCAATCATGCTTCCTCCATCACGCACTGCAGCGGATGCCCTGCCTGCCGCGCATGGGTAACGACTTGCTCAACCTTGGTCGACGCGATGTCCCGCGTATAGACCCCACAAACCCCTCGCCCTTCGCGATGGACCTTCAGCATGATCTGCGTGGCCGTCTCGCGATCCTTCTTGAAATACTCCTGGACCACCATCACGACGAACTCCATCGGCGTGAAATCGTCGTTCAGCAGCACCACCTTGTACATCGAAGGCGGCTTGAGCTTCTGCTGCTTGCGTTCCAGGACGGTACTGTCCTGCTTGTCCGGGATAATCGCCATACACCCATTCTAAACAACTCGGACAGGCCCGCAATCCTGCCATTACCCGACCGACCGGCCGGCGCCCTCCCCGGTATCCCGGAACACGCGATCGCTCTCGCGCCATACGAAAGCCGGCTGCGGTGCCGGCTTTCACGCATGGCGCGGAACACGAACCGTCAGGGGGAATCGCACCGGAACGTCGTGTCCGCATCCAGTATCCCACAAGCCGGGACGACTCGAACGCGTGTCACTCGAGCCTGGTATATGAGCCGATTATGCGGCTTTTCAAGCCCTCGCGCTCGGCCGCATGCTGCAAAGCAAAGCCGGAAAAACCCTGAAAATGGGTTCTTTACAACGACCCTCTAAACGTCGAAAAATTCCGCTTGACACTCCAATAAAGAGCGCCAACAATCAAGCTGGCACTTTTTTCAATTCGCCGATTGGCGAAACGAGAGAGGCCGAGGTGAGCTTGTGAGGGGGGAACGGCTGTATTTTCAGTCGTTTAGCTTTTCGAGCGTGCTCGTGGTAAGTAGCAGCGACTGTGTGACAGGGGAAGTAGGAAAATGGCAACTGGTATCGTTAAGTGGTTCAACGACGCGAAGGGCTTCGGCTTCATCACTCCCGACGAGGGCGGTGAGGATCTGTTTGCGCACTTCTCGGCTATCAGCATGAATGGTTTCAAGACGCTGAAGGAAGGCCAGAAGGTGAGCTTTGACGTCGTTCAAGGGCCGAAGGGCAAGCAAGCGTCGAACATCCAGGCCGCATAAAGGCATCGGATATCGGACGAAGAAACCCGGCGCACAGCGCCGGGTTTCTTTTTTTGAGGCCGGCCCATCGATAATCGATTGGCCGGCCTTTTCGTTCAATCCCGATAATTGAACGCACATTGTCTCGTCACGCATGCGGATCGCCTGTCGAATCCGCACGTGAAACACATTCGCGGTTTCGTTACACGACCTTCAGCGTACCCATCATGCCGAGATCTTCGTGTTCGAGAATGTGGCAGTGAAACATGCGCTCTCCGGGCATGTCTTGCGTGACGAGAATCGACACGGTTTCACCGCTGCGCACGTTCACGGTATCGCGCCACGCGCGGAACGGTTCGCTCGTGCGCGAACCGGCCGACGCCCGCTCGATGACCTGAAACTGCGTGCCGTGCAGATGGAACGGGTGATCCATGTCCGTCGTATTGCGGATCTCCCAGCGCTCGACGTCGCCGCGACGGCTCGTCAGCGTCGCGCGGTGCGGCGCGTAGGTGTCGCCGTTGATCGTGAAGCGCATGCCGGCCGGGCGGCCGTGCGTCGCGCCGCTCATCATCGCGTCCATGTCCATTTCCTCGCCGAACGCGACCGTCTTGTGCGCCACCGGTTCGCCCAGCGGCCGCACCGCGCGCAGCGTGGCAGGCACCGCACGGGCCTCGGCGGGCGCAAACGCGACATCGGCCAGCGCCAGCGCCGGATCGGGCGGCAGGCTGCCGTGGCCGTCGTCGTGCGACATCGCCATCTTGCGGCGGTCGTACTCGGCCGCCTGCAGCACCGCGCGCGACGCGCGGTCGCCGGCACGCACCAACAGCTCCGCGCGCTCGCCCGGCGCAATCAGCAGCGACGTCGCGCGCCGCGGCGCGTCGAACAACCCGCCGTCGGTGCCCACGTGCTCGAACGCGCGGCCGTCGTCGAAGGCGATACGCAGGTAGCGTGCGCTGCACGCGTTCCAGACACGCCAGCGTTCGTCGCCCGCGACGTCGATGCGCGGCCGACGCGCGCCATTGATCAGCACGAACTGGCCTTCACGGCCGTTCATCCAGTCCATCATGTCGTTCGGCGCAATCGTGCCGTCGCGCGCAAGCTTCAGGTCCGACACGAACAGGTGGCGCTCGGGCCAGCCGGCAAGCGGATCGTCGGCGGCGCGCACGACGAACGGGCCGGCCAGCCCGCGGAACACCTGCTCGGCGGTCATCATGTGCGGATGCGGGTGGTACCAGTAGGTGCCGGCGCTGCCCTTCGGCAGCGTGAAGCGATATACGCGCGACGCGCCGGGCGCGACGGGATCGGACGGGTTGCCGTCCTGGTCGGGCGGCACGGGTAAGCCGTGCCAGTGGATCGTCGACGGCTGCGGCAGCTTGTTCACGAACCGGATCTCGACCGTATCGCCCTCGCGCACGTCGATCAGCGGGCCGACGACGGGGCCTTGCGTGCCCGCGCCGAACTGCCAGAAGGGGGTCGGCCGCGCACCGTGCAGCATCGGACGCGCGACGGGCTGCGCGACCAGCGTCGCGCGAAACGTGCCGGGCTCACGACTTTCGTTGGCCAGGGTACGCAACGTCGCGAGCGGCGCGCCGGCCGGCAGCGCGTCGGCGGCCGCGAGCGCGACCGGCGCGGACTTGCCGTGCTGCGCATGCGCCGACATCCCCGACATACTCGACATGCCCGGCATGTCGCTCATCGAATCCATGCCGGCCATGCCCGCGTGACCGGCATGCTGCGCCCACGCAGCGCGTGCGCATAGCGACGCGGCCGCGACGCCGACGGCGTGCGACAGGAAGGTTCTCCGTCTCATCAATCGATCCTCGTTATTCATGCGGCGCCGCGCGACAGCCGCGGCGGTCGCGTCATCATAACCGCAGGCCTTCATCGAAAAACGCCGTCGCCGGGCGGGCGGCGATACGTCGCAGCAAAGCGTCGCGACAAGGCCGGACACGGCGCCACGCTTGGCATCGCCGAGCGGCGCGTCGACAACCACCGCTGCGCTCCAGCCGTGCCTTGCACCCGCCTGCAAACGAGCTTGGCGCCTTCCGCCTCGGCCCCGCTCTTGCCCCCGCTGCATCGATGATCCACAAACCCGCCGATTTTTCACGATGCGGAACAAATCACTGCGTTATAAAAATTCGTGGTGCACGGCACAAATTTCCTGTTTCGCGATGCCGAAAAACGTTCCACAATACAAAACAACAGAAATAATTATTTGTTTTTAAACGAGAAATTTTGTTTGGAGAAGCCGTTCTACCTGCACCATCCGAGCAGGTCGCGGACGTAGACTTTGTCCCATGCACTGACGCTTCGCCACGACGTTCGATACGAAACCCGGCGCAAGCAGCCAGTCGGGCCACAGCCGGCCGAGCCGGCAGGCGGCACAACAGAATCGCTCGTGATCAGAAAGGGAGAACGGAAATGAAGGGATTTCGCTTTGGTTCAGCGCTCGGGTCGTTCTACATCCTGCCGGCAAACGGCGGCTGGGAAGCGACGTTCGGCAACGCCCTGCTCGGCGCATTCTCGTGCCCGGAAGCGGCGGCCGACCACATCTCCCGCGGCGACTGTGCGCAACCGTCCGAACTGGACACGGCCACGCTCGAAGTGCCGGACGAAATCGCCGAATGGGAAATCGTTCACGTCTGAATGGCAAGCCTGCAACGACAAACGCCCCGGGCGACCGGGGCGTTTTTCTTGAGTGCCGGGCGGCGAACGGTTCAACGCGCCGCGCCCGCACATGCATCGGCTCGCGCGATCGCGCGGCCGGCGTCAGGCGACCGCGTCGACGATGCCGTTCAGCGTCGCGCTCGGGCGCATGGCCTGGCTCGTCAGCTCGACGTTCGGACGGTAGTAGCCGCCGATCGCCTGCGGCTTGCCTTGCGCGGCCGCCAGTTCTTCCAGGATGCGCGCTTCGCTGTCGGACAGCGCCTTCGCCACGCCTTCGAACTGCGCCTTCAGCGCGGCGTCCTCGGTCTGCTCGGCCAGCGCCTGCGCCCAGTACAGGCACAGGTAGAAATGGCTGCCGCGGTTGTCGAGGCCGCCGACCTTGCGCGCCGGCGACTTGTTCTCGTCGAGGAACTTGCCGGTCGCCTGGTCGAGCGTCTTCGCGAGGACGAGCGCCTTCGGGTTCCGGTAAGCGTTGCCGAGATGTTCGAGCGACGCGGCCAGCGCGAGGAATTCGCCGAGCGAATCCCAGCGCAGGAAACCTTCCTCGACGAACTGCTGCACGTGCTTCGGTGCGGAGCCGCCCGCCCCCGTTTCGAACATCCCGCCGCCGGCCATCAGCGGCACGATCGACAGCATCTTCGCGCTGGTGCCGAGTTCCATGATCGGGAACAGGTCGGTCAGGTAGTCGCGCAGCACGTTACCGGTGACCGAAATCGTGTCCTTGCCCGCGCGGATGCGCTCGAGCGAGAAACGCGTCGCGTCGACGGGCGTCATGATGCGGATGTCGAGGCCGTTCGTGTCGTGATCCTTCAGGTAGCGCTCGACCTTCGCGATGATCTGCGCATCGTGCGCACGCGCCGGATCGAGCCAGAACACGGCCGGCGCGCCGGTCGCGCGGGCGCGGTTGACCGCCAGCTTGACCCAGTCCTGCACCGGCGCGTCCTTCGTCTGGCACATGCGCCAGATGTCGCCCGACTCGACCGCGTGCTCGAGCAGCACGTTGCCGGCTTCGTCGATGACGCGCACGACGCCGTCCGCCGGGATCTGGAACGTCTTGTCGTGCGAACCGTATTCTTCGGCCGCCTGCGCCATCAGGCCCACGTTCGGCACGCTGCCCATCGTGACCGGATCGAACGCGCCGTGCTGCTTGCAGTCCTCGATCACGGCCTGGTAGACGCCCGCGTAGCAGCGGTCCGGAATCACGGCCTTCGCGTCGTACAGTTGACCGTCCGGGCCCCACATGCCGCCCGAATCGCGGATCATCGCCGGCATCGATGCGTCGACGATCACGTCGCTCGGCACGTGCAGGTTCGTGATGCCCTTGTCCGAGTTGACCATCGCGAGACGCGGGCGCACCGCATACTCGGCCTTGACGTCGGCTTCGATCGCTTCGCGCGTGTCGGCCGGCAGATCCTTCAGGCGCGCGTACAGATCGCCGATCCCGTTGTTCGGGTTGAAACCGACCTTCGCCAGCACGTCCGCGTGCTTCGCGAGCGCGTCGCGGTAGAACACCGACACGAAGTGACCGAACAGGATCGGGTCCGAGACCTTCATCATGGTCGCCTTCAGGTGCACCGAGAACAGCACGTCCTGCGCCTTCGCGTCGGCGATCTGCGCCTCGATGAAGCTGCGCAGCGCGTTGCGGCTCATCACCGATGCGTCGATGATTTCACCGGCCTTCACGGCCGTCTTTTCCTTCAGCACCTTCTTCGCGCCGTCGGCGGTCGTGAGTTCGATCTTCACGCTGCCGGCGTCGGCGATCAGCGCCGACTTCTCGCTGCCGTAGAAGTCGCCTTCGGTCATGTGCGCGACGTGGGCCTTCGACGTGGGCTTCCACGCACCCATCTTGTGCGGATGCTTGCGTGCGTAGTTCTTGACCGACAGCGGCGCGCGGCGGTCGGAGTTGCCTTCGCGCAGCACCGGGTTCACCGCGCTGCCCTTGATCTTGTCGTAGCGCGCCTTGACGGCCTTCTCTTCGTCCGTCGACGGATCTTCCGGATAGGCCGGCAGCGCGTAGCCCTGCGCCTGCAGTTCGGCGATCGCGGCCTTCAGTTGCGGCACCGATGCGCTGATGTTCGGCAGCTTGATGATGTTCGCTTCCGGCTTCAGCGTGAGCTGGCCCAGCTCGGCCAGATCGTCGGAACCCTTCTGCTCCGACGGCAGGACGTCTGCGAAGGCCGCGATGATGCGGCCGGCGAGCGAGATGTCGCGCGTTTCGACGGCGACGCCGGACGAACGCGTGAAGGCCTTGACGATCGGCAGCAGCGAATAGGTCGCGAGCGCCGGCGCTTCGTCGGTGAGGGTGTAGATGATCTTGGGCGAAGTGGACATGGTGGTCAAAGCATTGCTACGTGATGATGGGACTGAGGAGCGCCGGCGGTAACCGGCGGGGAGCGACCGGGTCGATCGCGAAAGGGGCGCGCCGGTTCAGCCGGGCGGTGGTGTTGCGAGGGCCGTCATGGTCTACCTTGCAGGGCTTGCGGGCCGCATCGCGACGCCGCGGCCCGCATGCCGGGCCGCCCTGCCAACAAAACCTGCCATCCACGAAACGCTCCGGCGCCGGCAGTCAGCGCCGGGGCGGCCGGCAACCTGCCGGCCCACCCCGGAAGGGGTCTTACATGTTCTCGATCAGCACTTCGCCGAAACCGGAGCACGACACCTGCGTCGCGCCTTCCATCAGGCGCGCGAAGTCGTACGTGACGCGCTTCTGCAGGATCGACTTCTCCATCGCGGCGATGATCGTATCGGCTGCTTCCGTCCAGCCGAGGTGGCGCAGCATCATTTCCGCCGACAGGATCTCGGAACCCGGGTTCACGTAATCCTTGCCCGCGTACTTCGGCGCCGTGCCGTGCGTCGCCTCGAACATCGCGACCGAATCCGACAGGTTCGCGCCCGGCGCGATCCCGATGCCGCCGACCTGCGCGGCCAGCGCGTCGGAGATGTAGTCGCCGTTCAGGTTCAGCGTCGCGATCACGTCGTATTCGGCCGGGCGCAGCAGGATCTGCTGCAGGAACGCGTCGGCGATCGAATCCTTGATCACGATCTCGTTGCCCGTCTTCGGGTTCTTCACGCGCATCCACGGGCCGCCGTCGATCAGCTCGCCGCCGAATTCCTTTTGCGCGAGCGCGTAGCCGGCGTCACGGAACAGGCCTTCCGTGAACTTCATGATGTTGCCCTTGTGCACCAGCGTGACCGACTTGCGATCGTTGTCGATCGCGTACTGGATCGCCTTGCGCACGAGACGCTCGGTGCCTTCGGTCGACACGGGCTTGACACCGATCCCGGAGGTTTCCGGGAAGCGGATCTTCTTCACGCCCATCTCGTCCTGCAGGAACTTGATCACCTTCTTCGCCTGCTCGGAGCCCGCGGCCCATTCGATGCCCGCGTAGATGTCTTCCGAGTTCTCGCGGAAGATCACCATGTCGATCTTCTGCGGCTCGCGCACCGGCGACGGCACGCCCTTGAAGTACTGGACCGGGCGCAGGCACACGTACAGGTCGAGCTCCTGGCGCAGCGCGACGTTCAGCGAACGGATGCCGCCGCCGACCGGGGTCGTGAGCGGCCCCTTGATCGACACCACGTATTCCTTCAGCACCTGCAGCGTTTCGTCCGGCAGCCACACGTCCGGACCGTACACCTTGGTCGCCTTCTCGCCCGCGAAAATCTCCATCCAGTGGATCTTGCGCTTGCCCTTGTAGGCATGCGCGACCGCCGCGTCGACGACCTTGATCATGACCGGCGTGATATCGAAGCCCGTACCGTCGCCTTCGATATAGGGAATGATCGGCTGATCGGAAACGTTGAGCGAGAAGTCCTTGTTGACGGTGATCTTGTCACCGCCCTCCGGAACCTTGATGTGCTGATACGGCATGATCGACTCCAGTGACGTGGCTGAGCAGGTGATGCTGGTCGAAACTGCGCGCGCGGCGGGGGCGCGGCATGGCCACCCCGTGACGGCAACAGCGAGCCGCTATTCTAGCGCCCCAACCGGGCACTTCGGCGCGAACCGCGGCACTGCGCATCGAGACCTCACTTATGTCTTATATAAGACAGAGGACTTGCCGTTCCGTATTATGCATTAAGATTCCGCCATTTGCCATAGACCGCCCGCCCCGGCTTCCTGCGGGGCGCCGGGCGGCCCCCGCCATGAACCTGATCGCCCTCAACAAGCCGTTCGGCACGATTTGCCAGTTTTCCGCGCACGAGACGCGGCCGTCGCTCGGCGACTGGGTAAAAACGCCCGGCGTGTATCCGGCCGGCCGGCTCGACGCGGACAGCGAGGGACTGCTGCTGCTCACCGACGACGGCGCACTGCAGGCCCGCATCGCCGAGCCGCGCCACAAGCTGGTGAAACGCTACTGGGCGCAAGTCGAAGGCGCGCCGGGGCCCGCCGACCTGAAGGCGCTCGCACGCGGCGTCGACCTCGGCGACTACGTGACGCGCCCGTGCCGCGCCGAATTCATCGAGCCGCCCGACACGCTGTGGCCGCGCAATCCGCCGATCCGCTACCGCGCCGCGATCCCGACCACGTGGATCGAGCTGGCGATCACCGAGGGCAAGAACCGGCAGGTGCGCCGGATGACGGCGGCCGTCGGCTTCCCGACGTTGCGCCTGGTGCGCGTCGGCATCGGCGCGCTGGATATATTCGCGCTCGGCATTGCACCGGGCGAAACGATCGCCCTGCCGCCACGCGCGCCGTGGGACGGTTTCGCGACCGCCGGATGACGCATCCGGGACACGCGAATTTTTTCGTCATCTTTTTCGTCAACCGGCCGCGGAGATCGCGCGTTAAACCACGCAGATGCCAACCTTAGCTATCCGGCATTGGCAGCCGAACCCGTGTTTGCGTCACGAAAGCGACGTTTTATTCGAATACGATTCGGCGCCCGCAGCGCAAAGAGAAATTTCTCGAAGCGTCTGTCAACCGAAAGGTGGATGGCACCGTTAGACGACATGACTCCTATTGCCGGGTCATTTGGTTAATTAACTAAAGCTGAGGAACACAACATGAACAAACTGATCGCCGCTCTGGTCGCTGGCCTCTTCGCAACGGCTGCTTTCGCACAAGCTTCGGCTCCGGAAGCTGCTCCGGCAGCAGCAGAAGCTGCTTCGGCACCGGCTAAGCACGCTGCCAAGAAGCACCACGCTGCCAAGAAGCACCACAAGGCATCGAAGAAGGCTGCAGCAAGCGACGCAGCAGCACCGGCAGCTGCTTCGAACTAAGTAAGCAAGCTGTAATAACGCAGTCAAGAACACGCAGTTCTGCCGTTCTTACGGCGTTGAAAGGCAGATCACCGCAAGGCGATCTGCCTTTTTCTTTTTTGTGCCCGCCGGCGCGCATCGCGTACCATGCGGGTCTCGTTTTCCAGACAGGAGCCACGCTGTGCCATTCTCCCTGCGCCCGTCGCTCGGCCGCCTTGCGCGCGCCGCCGTGTTTCCCGCCGCCCTCGCCGTCCTCGCGCTCGGCATGCAGGCCGCCGGCGCGCAAGTGCCGCCCGGCGCCAAGCAGCCGAGCGAGTTCCCGCGCGTGAAGCTGCGCGCCGGCATGTACGTGATCGACGCGGCCGTCGCCGCCAACGACGCCGATCGCGAACAGGGGCTGATGTACCGTTCGCAGCTCGCGCCGAACGAAGGCATGCTGTTCGTCTTCAACGAGAACGCCGTGCACTGTTTCTGGATGAAGAACACGCTGATTCCGCTGTCGATCGCGTTCATTCGCGCGGACGGCACGATCACCGACATCGACGAGATGAAGGCCGAGACGACCGACAACCACTGTCCGCGCAACAACGGCGTCTATGCGCTCGAAATGAGCAAGGGCTGGTTCGCCGCGAAGGGCATCAAGCCCGGCATGAAGCTCGACGGGCTGCCCAAGCCCCAGTAACGGCGAATGCCGCGGCGGCGCCGCGCATCGACCGAAGCCGGCCGCCCGCAGCGCGCCGGCTTTTTTTCGCCCGCCGGCGGCGGCCGCCTTGATTCGGCCGACGGTGCCCGCATCTGCAAAAGCCACGGACAAGCGCTATCCTTTAAATCTTGCTAGTTCCAGCCCGGGCCGGCACCCATCAGCCGGCCCGCTTACGATCCGAACCACCAGGAGGTTCACGTGCCCCGCAAAACCCCCATCGAGCGCTATCGAAATATCGGGATCAGCGCTCACATCGATGCCGGCAAGACCACGACGACCGAGCGCATCCTGTTTTACACCGGCGTGAGCCACAAGATCGGTGAAGTGCACGACGGCGCGGCCACGATGGACTGGATGGAGCAGGAGCAGGAACGCGGCATCACGATCACGTCGGCGGCGACCACGGCCTTCTGGAAGGGCATGGCCGGCAACTATCCGGAACACCGGATCAACATCATCGACACGCCCGGGCACGTCGACTTCACGATCGAAGTCGAGCGCTCGATGCGCGTGCTCGACGGCGCGTGCATGGTCTACGACTCGGTCGGCGGCGTGCAGCCGCAATCGGAAACCGTGTGGCGCCAGGCGAACAAGTACAAGGTGCCGCGCATCGCGTTCGTCAACAAGATGGACCGGATCGGCGCCGACTTCTTCCGCGTGCAGAAGCAGATCGGCGAGCGCCTGAAAGGCGTCGCCGTGCCGATCCAGATTCCGATCGGCGCGGAAGATCATTTCCAGGGCGTCGTCGATCTCGTGAAGATGAAGGCGATCGTGTGGGACGACGAAAGCCAGGGCGTGAAGTTCACGTACGAGGACATCCCCGCGAACCTCGTCGAGGTCGCGCACGAATGGCGCGAGAAGATGGTCGAGGCCGCGGCCGAAGCGAGCGAGGAGCTGCTCGAGAAGTATCTGCACGACCACGAATCGCTGACCGAGGACGAGATCAAGGCCGCGCTGCGCCAGCGCACGATCGCGAACGAGATCGTGCCGATGCTGTGCGGCAGCGCGTTCAAGAACAAGGGCGTGCAGGCGATGCTCGACGCGGTGATCGACTACCTGCCGTCGCCGGTCGACGTGCCCGCGATCCTCGGTCACGATTTCGCCGATCCGGAAAAGCCGGCGGAACGCCACCCGAGCGACGACGAGCCGTTCTCGTCGCTCGCGTTCAAGATCATGACCGACCCGTTCGTCGGCCAGTTGATCTTCTTCCGCGTGTATTCGGGCGTCGTCGAGTCGGGCGACACGGTGCTCAACGCGACGAAGGACAAGAAGGAGCGGCTCGGCCGGATCCTGCAGATGCACGCGAACGAGCGCAAGGAAATCAAGGAAGTGCGCGCGGGCGACATCGCGGCGGCCGTCGGCCTGAAGGAAGCGACCACCGGCGACACGCTGTGCGACCCGGCCAAGCCGATCATCCTCGAGAAGATGGAATTCCCGGAGCCGGTGATCTCGCAGGCCGTCGAGCCGAAGACGAAGGCCGACCAGGAAAAGATGGGCCTCGCGCTGAACCGCCTCGCGCAGGAAGATCCGTCGTTCCGCGTGCAGACTGACGAAGAGTCCGGCCAGACGATCATTTCGGGGATGGGCGAGCTGCACCTCGAAATCCTGGTCGACCGGATGAAGCGCGAGTTCGGCGTCGAAGCGACGGTCGGCAAGCCGCAGGTCGCGTATCGCGAGACGGTGCGCACGACGGCCGCCGACGTCGAAGGGAAGTTCGTCAAGCAGTCGGGCGGTCGCGGTCAGTACGGCCATGCGGTGATCACGCTCGAGCCGAACCCGGGCAAGGGCTACGAGTTCCTCGACGAGATCAAGGGCGGCGTGATTCCGCGCGAGTACATCCCGGCGGTCGACAAGGGCATCCAGGACACGCTGAAGAGCGGCGTGCTCGCCGGCTACCCGGTCGTCGACGTGAAGGTGCACCTGACGTTCGGCTCGTACCACGACGTCGACTCGAACGAAAACGCGTTCCGGATGGCCGGCTCGATGGCGTTCAAGGAAGCGATGCGCAAGGCCAAGCCCGTGCTGCTCGAGCCGATGATGGCCGTCGAGGTCGAGACGCCCGAGGACTTCATGGGCAACGTGATGGGCGACCTGTCGAGCCGGCGCGGCATCGTGCAGGGGATGGAGGACATCGCGGGCGGCGGCGGCAAGCTGGTGCGTGCCGAGGTGCCGCTCGCGGAGATGTTCGGCTATTCGACGTCGCTGCGCTCGGCGACGCAAGGTCGTGCGACGTACACGATGGAGTTCAAGCATTACGCGGAAACGCCGGCGAACGTGTCGGAAGCCGTGATCAACGCGAAGACGAAGTAAGCGCCGCGCGCGCCCCGGCGCATGCACGCGAAGCCCGTCCGGTTCCGGACGGGCTTTTTTTCATCCGGCGCGGCGCCTCGCACTCGCGGCGTATTGATCGGCGCGCCGCGCTTTTTTTCGCGTGCCACAATGGATGGCGAATCGTCAGATGGAACCCGCCCGATGCCGCCCACCCCTGCCCTGCGCCGCCTGCTGACCCTCTATGCCGGCCTGATCGCCGCGAACGTCGCCGTCTGGCTGTGGGCGCTCGCGGTGCTGCGCGACCATCCGCTGCTGCTCGGCACCGCGGCGATCGCGTACGGGCTCGGGCTGCGTCATGCGGTCGACGCGGATCACATCGCCGCGATCGACGTCGCGACGCGCAAGCTGATGCAGGACGGCCAGCGTCCGGTGAGCGTCGGCCTGTTCTTCTCGCTCGGCCATTCGACGATCGTGATCGCCGCGACGCTCGGCATCGCGCTGACCGCGTACGCGCTGCGCGACCGGTTCGATGCGTTCCGCGAGATCGGCGGCACGATCGGCACGGCGGTATCGGCCACGTTCCTGCTGGTGCTCGCGTGCGTGAACCTGATGATCCTGCGCGACGTGTGGCGACGCTATCGCGGCAAATCCGCGCACACGCACGACGGCGCGCATGACCATCGTCCCGCCGGACTCGTATCGCGGATGCTGCGCCCGCTGTTCCGGTTCGTGTCGAAGAGCTGGCACATGTATCCGGTGGGCGTGCTGTTCGGGCTCGGTTTCGATACTGCAACCGAAATCGGCCTGCTCGCGATCGCCGCCGCGCAGGCGAGCCAGGGGCTGCCGGTCTATACGATCATGCTGTTCCCCGCGCTTTTCACCGCCGGCATGACGCTGATCGACTCTACCGACAACGTGCTGATGATTCACGCATACGGCTGGGCAATGGACGATCCGCAGCGCAAGCTGCTCTACAACGCGAGCATCACGTTCGTGTCCGCGGCCGTCGCGCTGGCGATCGGCGGGATCGAGGCGGCCGGCCTGCTGGCCGACAAGCTGGCGCTGACGGGCCCCGTGCGCGACACGCTCGATGCGCTCGGCGAACGCTTCGGGTCGATCGGCTACGGCATCGTCGCGCTGTTCCTCGTCTGCTGGATCGCGTCGATCCTGTTCCACCGCTGGCAACGCGCGGCCGGCGCGCCGGCGCGCTGAACGACGCTCCCGACGTTTCATTCCGGAAACAAAACGCTCCCCTGCGACGTTGCAGGCGTGGTCACGCGACGGCGACCGCCTTTCGCCACGGGCCCGAGCGGCCGATGGCACGAATCTCGCAGATAGGGATTCGCACGGCGGGCCCGCGTGCCGATCCGTGTTCGCGGCTGGCGTCGAGCGTCGGCCCGAACGCGATCGGATCACGATAGGACAACGAATCTTTTACGCCCCCCCTGCACCACACGTAGATCGTCGCGCGGCAACGAGGCATCGCGCGCATGGGGAGGCCATGATGCATAAGACGAAACAACCGTTCCGCGCAGCGGGACGGCGCCCTCGTGCAACCTTGCTGGCCGCGGCCGCGTTTGCGTGCTGCTGCTCGTATGCCGTCGCACAGAACACGACGCCCGATGCCGCGCCCGACGCGAAGGCCAGCGCGGACACTATCATGACGCTGGTCGAGAACGCATCGCCGTGCGCCGCCAATCCGGCTGCGTGCGCGGTGCACGTTTATGCCGGCCGGGGCGTCGGTAATGGCGGTGCCGGTGCGAGCGGCAGCGGCAGCGGCAATGGGAATGGAAACGGCAGTGGCACCGGTAGCGGCGGTGGCAACGGTAGCGGCGGAAATAACGGGAACGGGGCCGTCGGACCGGCCGGTGTCGGTGGAACGACAGGCGGAACTTCAGGCAGTACGAGCGGCACGGGCCGGGGAGGCAATGCGTCGGGTAACGGTGGTTCGGGTGGTGGTAGCTCGGGTGGTGGTAGCTCGGGTGGCGGCACTTCGGGCGGAGGCACTTCGGGTGGCGGTACTTCGGGTGGCGGTACTTCGGGTGGCGGCACCTCGGGTGGCGGCACCTCCGGTGGCGGTACTTCGGGTGGCGGCACCTCGGGTGGCGGCACCTCCGGTGGCGGCACTTCGGGTGGCGGCACCTCGGGCGGCGGTACTTCGGGTGGCGGTACTTCGGGCGGCGGTACTTCGGGTGGCGGTACTTCGGGTGGCGGTACTTCGGGTGGCGGTACTTCGGGTGGCGGTACTTCGGGCGGCGGTAGCTCGGGTGGCGGCACTTCAGGTGGCGGTACCTCGGGTGGCGGCCACGGTGGTGGTGGTGGCGATGGTGACGGCGGCGGCCACGGTCATGGTGGCGGCCATGGTGATGGCGACGGTGATGGCGGCGGTCACGGCCACGGTGGTGGCCATGGCGACGGCGACGGTAATGGCGGCGGTCACGGCCACGGTGGCGGCCATGGCGACGGCGACGGTGATGGTGGCGGTCACGGCCACGGTGGTGGCCATGGCGACGGCGACGGTAACGGCGGCGGTCACGGCCACGGTGGTGGCCATGGCGACGGCGACGGTAATGGCGGCGGTCACGGCCACGGTGGTGGCCATGGCGACGGCGACGGTAATGGGGGCGGTCACGGCCACGGTGGCGGCCATGGCGATGGCGACGGTAATGGCGGCGGTCACGGACACGGTGGCGGCCACGGCGATGGCGACGGTAATGGCGGCGGTCACGGTGGCGGCCATGGCGATGGCGGCGGCGGTCACGGCAACGGCGGCGGCAATGGCGGCGGCAATGGCAATGGCGGTGGTGGTCACGGCAACGGCGGAGGCCATGGTGACGGCGGTGGCGGCCATGGCAACGGCGGTGGCAACGGCGGCGGCGGTCACGGCAATGGTGGCGGCAACGGCAATGGCAACGGCAGTGGCGGAGCCGGCAATGGCGGCGCTAACGGTGTCGGCAACGGCCGTGGTAATGGTGGTAATGGTGGCAATAGCGGCAATGCCGGCGGCGGCGCGGGCAACGGTGGCGGAAACGGTAACGGCGGTGGAGGCGCGGGTAACGGCGGCGGGAGCGGCGGCGCCAATGGCACCGGCGGCCACGGCAATGGCGGCGGCAACGGTAACGGCAACGGCAGTGGCGGCGCCGGCAACGGCGGGGCCAACGGCGTCGGCAACGGCCGTGGCACCGGCAACGGCAACGGCGGCGGTCACGGCAACGGCGGATCGTCCGGCGGCAACCACTGACCCGAAGCGTTGCCCGGCCGAATATGGTCAGAGCATCTCGAGCGCGCGCTTGCTGCGCGGCGGACGGAAATACGCGTCAAGCTGCGCGCGCTCGTCATCGCTCAACACGAAATCGAGCGCGGCGCGGTTGTCGTGCACGTGTTCGATCCGCGACGCCTTCGGAATCGCGAATACCCCCGGCTGCGCGAGCACCCATGCCAGTGCGACGCGCATCACCGACACGCCGCGCAGCCGCGCGATATCGTCGAGCGGCGAGCGTTTGGGCAGCCGCCCGTGATCGACCGGGCTGTACGCCATCGCCGGAATCCGATGGTCGGCCAGCCACGGCAGCAGGTCGAATTCCGGGCCGCGTCGCGCGATGTTGTAGAGAATCTGGTTGGTTGCGCACGCACCGCCGCCCGCCTCGCCGACGAGTTCGGCCATGTCGGCCGTATCGAAATTGCTCACGCCCCAATGGCGGATCTTGCCCGCACGTTGCAACGCGTCGAAACCTTCGACGGTTTCCTCGAGCGGCACCGAACCGCGCCAGTGCAGCAGGTACAGATCGAGGCGGTCGGTACGCAGGCGCTTGAGGCTCGCGTCGCACGCGGCGACGACCCCGCGCCGGCTCGCATGGTGCGGATAGACCTTGCTGACGAGAAACACGTCGTCGCGCAGGCCCGCGAGCGCGTCGCCGACCAGTTCCTCGGTCGCGCCGTCGCCATACATCTCGGCCGTATCGACCAGCGTCATCCCGAGTTCGACGCCCTCGCGCAGCGCGGCGATCTCGTCCGCGCGCCGCGCCGGCCGCTCGCCCATTTCCCAGGTGCCCAGGCCCAGCTTCGGAATCGTCTCGCCGTTCGGCAAGGCGACCGTGGCGATCGTGTCTGTCATGCGTTCCTCGTTGCGGATTCGTGGCCGCACACCGCGGCCGAAGCATCGGATACGACGCATCAGTGTAGTCAATCGGTGCGCCGCTGGCCTATTACACGGCAAAAACCGGCTATAACGGCGCGGCATGATGACTTAGAATGGCCGCAACCTGATCGATACCCATTGTATGAAGGCACCCACGGACGACCGCTGGCAGGACCTGCGCCCCGACCCCGACAACGATACGCCGCTCTACCTGCAGCTCGCCCGCAAGCTCGGCGACGCGATCCACGACAACCGCTGGACGGCCGGCGAAGCGCTGCCCTCCGAGCGTGTGCTGTCCGAAGCGCTCGGCGTGTCGCGCATCACCGCGCGCAAGGCGATCGCGCTGCTCGTCGAGCAAGGCTTGATCCGCCGCACGCAGGGCGCGGGCAACTTCATCCAGCCGCGCTACGAGGATCCGCTGTCGCGGCTGTCGAGCTTCAGCGAAATGCTCGAGCGCCGCGGCTTCAAACCGAGCTCGCAGTGGCTCGCGCGCGAAATTCAGCCCGCGAACCGCGACGAAGTGATCCAGCTCGGGCTGTCGCCGGCCGCCTCGGTTACACGCTTGAAACGCCTGCGTCTCGCCGACGGCATCGTGATGGCCGTCGAGAACTCGACGTTCCCCGCCACGCTGATTCCCGATCCGCAGGCGATCGTCGGCTCGCTGTACAGCTATCTCGAAGCGCGCGGCACGCCGATCGTGCGCGCGCTGCAGCATTTCCGCGCGGTCAATGCGACCGACGAGATCGCCGAGCAGATGGGCATCGCTCCGCACGACGCCCTCCTGCTGATCACGCGGATCGGCTATACGTCCGACCAGCGTGCGATCGAACTGACCGATACCTACTGCCGCAACGACTACTACGATTTCGTCGTCGAACTGCGCAAGTAACGCGAGCGCACGTCGCCGGCCCTCACAGCCAGCGTGCGTCGTCGGTGCCGAGCGGCACGGGCGGCCGCGCGAACGACGGCGGCGTCGCCGACAAGCGCTCGGCCGGCCGCACGGTGTCGAGCACGCCGAACGGCGAGGCGATGCGGTCGATCCGGTCCCGCACGTCGGCCAGCGCGAGATCGGGCGCGTGCAGCCCGTCCGGCACGACGCCGAACGACTGCAGCCAGCGCCCCGTCTGCGCGAGCGACATCCGTACGTGCCAGCTTCCCCCTTCGCGCGCCCGCCGTGCGAGCGCGATCATCGCGCCGAACGCCGCGAGATACCCCGTTGCATGATCGAGCGCCTGGCACGGCAGATGGCGCGGCCCGCTCGCCTGCGCGGCCTGCTGCTCCTGCCACGCGATCCCGCTCGCCGACTGCACGAGGCTGTCGAACCCGCGCCGCACCGCCCACGGTCCTGCATGCCCGTACGCCGACACCGACACGTAAACGATGCCGGGCCGCCGCGCCGCCAGGGCCTGCGGCGCGAAGCCGCGCGCCGCGAGCGCGCCGGGCCGGTACGACTGCAGAAACACGTCCGCATCGCGCGCCAGGGCGTGCAGCGTATCGACGCCTGCCGAGTCGCGCAGATCGACCCACGTCGAACGCTTGCCGCGCCCGTTGTCGATCACGAGCGGCGCAATGTTCGGCAGGTGCGGACCGTTGACGAGCAGCGTCTGCGCGCCATGCGACGCCAGCGTGCGGCCCGCGACCGGCCCCGCGATGATGCGCGTGAGATCGAGCACGCGCACGCCCGCCAGCGGCTGGTCGGCGTCGCCGCGGCCGATCGGCTCGGCCGGCGCGTCGCCGATCCGCTCGATCTCGAACAGCGGCAGCGACGCGATCGCGCGCGCCTGCTCGTGAGCCGCCCATTCCTCAGGGGTTCTGATCAATGCCGCGCAGAGGCCGGCATCGGCCAGCGCCGTGTCGAGTGCCGCGCCGTCCCACGTACGGATCGCCGCGGCCACGTCGGCGGGCTGCGAGCCGCAGCCGAGCACGTCGAGAATGCCGTGCAGGTGATGCGGAAAATTCGCGTGCAGTTGAATCCAGCGTCCGTCGCCCGTCTCGAAGAAGCCGGTCACCGGATGGCGCAACTCCGGCGGCGGCCCGTCGTCCACGCGCAGGTAGCGTTCGCTGCGGAACGCCACGAGCGCGTCGCGCACCGACACGTCGACCGTTTGCGTCACGCCCGTTCGCAGCCGATGGCATTCGGCCGCCGCGAGCCCGGCTGCGGCGATCGTCGCGGCGGCAAGCGTGCCGACATGAAACGTCGACGGCAGCGCCGGGTCCTGCCCGGTCACGGTCGTCCGGGCCAGCGCGTCGCGCGCGCCGTCTGCGAGTTGCCAAAGATGCGCCAATGCGAATTCGGGTGTCATGGTGAAGGAGACGCCGTTGGGGAGACGGAATCGAGTCTAGAATTCGCGACGGGCACGATCAATCTTGATTGTGCGAATCAATACATAACGAATAGTTGTAGCGGACCCGCGTTTCATGCGCGGCGACAGGAGCGAGCGGCATGACATCCGTCAGCGCACAGGAAGCCGCCGGCATGCTCGGCGTCAGCGTGAGCACCCTCTACGCATACGTGAGCCGCGGCCTGCTGCGCTCGCTGCCCGACGGCGCGACCAAGCGCCGCCGCTACGACGCGAACGAGGTGCGCCTGCTCGCGCGCCGCCGCGCCGACGCGAAGCGCGCGGGCGGCGTCGCCGAACGTTCGCTCGACTGGGGCGTGCCGGTATTGGAATCGCGCATCACGCAGATCGCCGACGGCCGCCTGCGGTACCGCGGCGCCGATGCGATCGCGCTGGCCGACGCAGCGACGCTCGAAGAAACGGCCGCGCGGCTGTGGGACTGTCCACCCGCGCGGCTGGCCGCCACGTCGCTCGCATCGACCGGTTTCGATGCGGCGCAGTGGGACGACTGGGCGCGTCGCTGGGCGCATCTCGCACCGCTCGAACGGGCGCTGGTGCTGCTGCCGGCCGCGGCCGCATCGCTGCCGCGCCTATGGGCGCAGGGGCGCAACGCGCAGCTCGATTCCGCGGCGCTGCTGCTGCGCGTCGCGACGGCCGCGCTCGCCGGCATCGCGCCGGGCGACGCACCCGTGCACCACCAGCTCGCGGCCGCGTGGCGCGTGCGGCGGCGCGACGAAGCCGACCTGCTGCGGCGTGCGCTCGTGCTGTGCGCCGATCACGAACTGAATCCGTCGACCTTCGCGGTGCGCTGCATCGCATCGACCGGCACCCATCTGTTCGGCGCGATCTCGGGCGGGCTCGCGGCGCTGTCGGGGCCGCGCCACGGCGGCGAGACGTTCCGCGCCGGCACGCTGCTCGACGAAGCCGCCCGCGCCGCCGATCTCGATCGCTACCTCGCGCTGCGGCTGGCGCACGACGAACGCGCGGACGGCGGGCGCACGGCCCTGTCCGGCTTCGCGCACCCGCTGTACCCCGACGGCGACCCGCGCGCGCGGGCGCTCCTCGATGCGCTGCACGCGGCGACACCCGAGCGGCCGGCGCTGCGCAGGGCGCGCGCGCTCGCTTCGCGCGTCGAAGCGGCGACGGGCCTGCGGCCGACGATCGATTTCGCGCTCGCGGTGCTGGAGCGCACGCTCGCGCTGCCCGACGGCGCGGCGTTCACGCTGTTCGCGGCCGGCCGCACGGCCGGCTGGATTGCGCATGCGCTCGAACAGTACGCGGACGGGAAACTGATCCGGCCGCGGGCGCGCTACGTCGGCAGCGACGCGGCCGCGTGACGCCGGCCGCCGCGCCATGCGGCGAACGGGCGCCACCATGCCGGCGCGCGGCGCTCGGCCGGCGCCGCGAGCGGGCCGAACGCGAACGTCGCGCCGCGCGGCCCGGCGCTGACCCACGCGCGCGTGCCGGGCAGCAACGTCAGCGATGCGCCCGCACCCAGCCAGTGATCGTCGGGCCGGCCCTCGACGGTCACCCACACGTCGCCTGCGGCCACCTCGAGCAGCGTGCGATCGACGATCCGCCACCGTCCGGCCGGCTCGTCGCCGTCCATCACGTAAAGTCGCAGTTCGCGCATGGCAGCCTCCTGGTCGCACGGGGTCGATGCCGCCAGTATTTCGGATAGCGGCGGCACACGGACAGATACGGCCGCAGACGCTTTCGGCTGAACTGTACTGGCCGCCCGACGGAGACAGGCATCCGGCGGCCGAGCCGGGCGGGCCACCCGACACAGCACCCCGAACTGCACGGCGCGGCGGCTTTCCCTACAATGTCGGCTGTCCCGCGCCACCGTCCCCGCCGTCATGTTCCAACGCCCGCCCGCCGCCGCTCCCGGCGAAAAGAACCTCACCGTGATGCTCTGGCTCGTTGCGACGGGCTTCTTCATGCAGACGCTCGACGCGACGATCGTCAACACGGCGCTGCCGTCGATGGCCGCGAGCCTCGGTGAATCGCCGCTGCGGATGCAATCGGTCGTGATCGCATACTCGCTGACGATGGCGGTGATGATCCCCGTATCGGGCTGGCTTGCCGACACGTTCGGCACGCGGCGCGTGTTCTTCAGCGCGATCCTGGTGTTCTCGCTCGGCTCGCTGCTGTGCGCGAACGCCCATACGCTGACGCAGCTCGTCGCGTTCCGCGTCGTGCAGGGCGTCGGCGGCGCGATGCTGCTGCCGGTCGGGCGGCTCGCGGTGCTGCGCACGTTCCCGGCCGAGCGCTACCTGCCCGCGCTGTCGTTCGTCGCGATTCCGGGGCTGATCGGCCCGTTGATCGGGCCGACGCTCGGCGGCTGGCTCGTGAAGATCGCGTCGTGGCACTGGATCTTCCTGATCAACGTGCCGGTCGGCGTCGCGGGCTGCATCGCGACCTTCTATTCGATGCCCGATTCGCGCAACCCGGCCGCCGGCCGCTTCGACCTGAAGGGCTATCTGCTGCTGACGATCGGGATGGTCGCGATCTCGCTGTCGCTCGACGGGCTCGCCGATCTCGGCATGCAGCACGCGGCCGTGCTGGTGCTGCTGATCCTGAGCCTCGCATGCTTCGTCGCGTACGGGCTGTACGCGGTGCGCGCGCCGCAGCCGATCTTCTCGCTGGAGTTGTTCAAGATCCACACGTTCAGCGTCGGGCTGCTCGGCAACCTGTTCGCGCGGATCGGCAGCGGCGCGATGCCGTACCTGATCCCGCTGCTGCTGCAGGTGAGCCTCGGCTACTCGGCGTTCGAGGCCGGGCTGATGATGCTGCCGGTCGCGGCGGCCGGCATGTTCTCGAAACGGATCATCACGCGCCTGATCACGCGGCACGGCTACCGCAAGGTGCTGCTCGCGAACACGATCATGGTCGGCGTGATGATGGCGAGCTTCGCGCTGATGCGCGACACGGTGCCGGTGTGGGTGAAGGTCGTGCATCTCGCGCTGTTCGGCGGCTTCAACTCGATGCAGTTCACCGCGATGAACACGCTGACGCTGAAGGATCTCGGCACCGGCGGCGCGAGCAGCGGCAACAGCCTGTTCTCGCTCGTGCAGATGCTGTCGATGAGCCTCGGCGTCACGGTCGCCGGCGCGCTGCTCGCGACGTTCACCGGCATGCTGCGCACCGTGACGCCGAGCAACACGCTGCCGGCGTTCCATGCGACGTTCATCTGCGTCGGGATCATCACGGCCGCGTCCGCGTGGATCTTCGCGCAGCTCGCGCCTGAGATCCGCAGCACCGCGCGCAAGACCGACCCGTCCGAGCGCGCGTGACGCGCGGCGCGCGCCGAATCGGGCTCGCGCGCACCATCGCGGTGCAACGCGGCCGGGCACGCGTGCGCGTACCGGCCGCGAATGGCGGCCGCGCGCGGCGCGCTGCCGTGCATGCTTCTTGCTCGCCTATTCTGTAGGTAAACTGGCAGTCTTCCTTCGGCCGACATCATGAGCATGATCGAAATCGATCCCCCCGGCTTTCAGCCGCCCCGCCCCGTCGCCGGCGACGACGGGAACCGGCGCACCGTGCTGTACGGCGGCTACACCGTGTTCAGCGTGTTCCAGCCCGTTTTCTCGGTGTCGCACCGGCGCGCGATCGGCTATCACGCGTCGCTGCGCGCGCACGACGAGGAAAGCCGCCAGGTGGCGTCGCACGAGGTATTCACGCAGGCGGCGCGGCGCGGCGACCTGCTGGAGCTCGGCCGGCTCGCCGAATCGTTGCACCTCGGTAACTTCCACGCGTTCGACAGCCACGACGAATGGCTCTTCCTGAGCCTGCATCCGGCCGCGCTGATGGACACCGTCTACGGCGACGCGCTGCTCGCGAACCTGAAGGCGCTCGGGCTGCCGCCGCACCGCGTGGTGCTCGAGGTGCCCGAGCAGGCCGGCGGCGAGACGCCGCGCTATGCGGCGATCATCGACGGGCTGCGCAAGGCCGGCTTCCTGATCGCACTCGTCGGCTTCGGCGCGAAGCATTCGAACATCGATCGCGTGTGGCATTTGCATCCGGACATCGTCACGCTCGACCGCGGCATCCTCGCGCAGGCGAGCGAGCACTCGCATCTCGAACGCGTGCTGCCGGGGCTCGTGTCGCTGCTGCACGAATCCGGCCAGCTCGTGCTGATGGGCGGGCTCGCGACCGAACGCGACGCGCTGATCGCGCTCGAATGCGACGTCGATTTCGTGCAGGGCCAGTACTTCGCGGGGCCGAGCGTCGATCCCGTGCAGCCGCAGGCCGCCGCGGGCTGCATGGACACGCTGTCGGCCGCGCTGCGGCTGCGCGTCGCGCAGCGCGAGCGCACGCAGGCGGAACGGCTCGCGCCGTACGTCGCCGCGCTCGAGGAAGCGAGCCGCAAGCTCGGCGCGGGCGAATCGCTCACCGACGCGGCCGCCGCCGTGCTCGGGCTGCCCGAGACCGCGCGCTGCTTCCTGCTCGACGCGTCGGGCCGCCAGATCGGCGACAACGTGCTCGCGCGCGGCAGCGTGTCGCAACGCGCGAAGCGCTTCCGGCCGCTGCTGCATTCCGAAGGCGCGAGCTGGGAACGTCGCCCGTATTTCATCGACGCGATGCGTGCGCCGGGCGGCGTGCACCTGACGGCGCCCTACCTGTCGATCAACGAGGCGCACCTGTGCGTGACCGCGTCGATCGCCGCACCGGCCGCGACGGGCATGCAGGTGCTCTGCGTCGACATCAACTGGGAAGCGGCGCTCAGCCGCGAATGAGCCCGATGGCGGCCGCGTTCACGCGTCGCCGCCGGCCTTGCGCACGATCAGCCGGTGCACGCGCTTGCCGGACGACGCGCCGACGACCTCGTGTTCGTCGATCACGTGCACGCCGGCGCCCAGCGCCGCACGTATCCGCGACGAGTCGAGCGGCGTATAGAGGCGGCCGCGCTCGTCGCGCAACGCGCCGTTTCCGGCCACCCGCCAGCTCAGGTACAACGTGCCGCCCGGCATCAGTAGATCGGCCAGCCGCGCGGCGGCCGCCGCCGCGTCCGCCGGTTCGAGATGCATGACGACCGTTTCGCACAGCACGTTGCGAAACGCGCCGGACGGTACGCCGGCCAGCGCCGGCAGCGCGGCCAGCTCGAAAACCAGACCCGGATGGCGCCGTCGCGCCTCGTCGAGCAGCGCGGCGCTCGCGTCGTAGCCGCGCACGTCGAACCCGCGCGACGCGAGCCAGGCCGTGTCGCGCCCCGCGCCACAGCCGACGTCGGCGGTCAGCCCCGGCGAGAAATGCTGTTCGAGCAGCGCATACATGTCGTCGGGCGCCGCCTGGTCGAGCCAGTCCTGCGCATATTGCGCGGCATGGGCGTCGTAGGCATCGAGAGTCGGGCGATCCACCATGGCGATTGCTCCGCAAAAGCGTCGTATGGCGCACTCCGCATCTTAGCCGTTGCGCACGGACCGCGCCGCCGGCGAATGGGGCGACGCCGGCCTACGCGGCCGGCACGCGGCCCGCGCGCGGCGCCTGCGCGGACAGGTCGGCCCACAGCGCATCGCCGCGCCACGCCGGGCGCGCCGCCGCGCTTTCCGCGTCGTGGACGAGCGCGCAGAGTCGCGCATTGACCGGCGCCGGCGCACCGAAGCGGCCGGCCAGCCGCACGATTTCACCGTTGATCCAGTCGACTTCGGTCGCGCGGCCCGCCGCGAGATCGTCGGACATCGACGACCGCGCCAACGGATCGATCGCGAGCATCCGTCCGCCGAGCACGCGAAACGCCGCATCGGGCAGATCGAGCACGGCCGGAATCCATGCAGCCGGCAGCGGCGTCAGCCGCGCCGGCCGGATCGCGGCCCGCGCCAGCCAGTGCAGCGCCTCGCGCTGGGCCAATGCGACGCAGCGCCGGTATGGGCGTTGCGCGAGCTCATCGCGCAGCGGCAGGTTCGCGAGCGCGTTGATCGCGTTGTTCAGGTTGAGCAGCAGCTTCGCCCACTGCACGGCGCGCATGTCGCGATGCAGCACGAGCGGCAATCCGGCGCGCGCGAACATGCTGGCGAACGGCTGCAGCGCCGGCGCCGCGTCGGCCGCGAGCGTGCCGACCGAACCCTGGTGAAACGCGCCGGGCCCGCGCTCGATCACGTTGAACGGCACCATGCCGGCCAGCACGGTCGCTTGCGGCAACGCGTCGCGCAGCGTATCGGCGTGGTGCAGGCCGTTCTGAAAGCTGATCACGATCGTGCCGGGCCGCAGCACGCCGGCCAGTTGCGCGGCGGCCTCGCGCGTGGCGGCCGACTTCACCGCGACGAGCACGAGCCGCGCGTCGGCCGCCGCGGCCGGATCGGTCGCGAACCCGACATCGGCCGGCGCGAGCGCCGCGCGATAGCCGCGCCGATCGGTCAGCGTGAGCCCGTGTCGACGAATCGCGTCGCCGATCCGTGCGCGGCCGACGAGCGTCACGTTCGCGCCGGCCGCCGCAAGGCGGCCGCCGAGATAGCAGCCGAGCGCGCCTGCGCCGAACACGCAGACCGGCCCGGCCGGCCCGTCAGACATGCGAATGCGCGCCGCCATGCACCGGGCCCGCGCGCCGCTCGACTTCGCGGCGCACGTCGCCGCGCAGCCCCGCGAAGAATGCGATCTCGGCGACGACGAACAGCGGCCCGACGATCAGGCCGACCAGATCGTCGACGAACGCGGGTTTGCGGCCTTCGAACCAATGCCCGACGAACTGCACGATCCAGCCGACCACGAACGCGCCGACGCCGATCGCGAGCCATTGCGCGGTCGGCAGCAGCGCCAGCGCCTGCGCGGCCCACAGGCCGAGCGCGAGCAGCACGGTCATCACGATCCCGAACCGCAGGTCGAGACGCAGGTAGAACGCCGCGGACACGACGGCGAGCAGCAACGCCGGCGACAACGCAATGCCGGCCGGCGCGCCGATCGCCGGCCGCGACAGCAACACCTCGACCGCGAACACGATCATCGGGATGCCGACCAGATGCGTCGCGATGTTGCGCGCGTCGCGATGGTAGGCCGCATACTGGGAAAGATGGTCTTCGAGGGTTTTCATGGCGTCTCCTGATCGGTTATCGAGCGCTATGATGCGCGTCACGCCCGAGAACCTCTGTCAGCTACCCGACATCGCGTGCCCATGCCTTCCTCGCTCGCCCCATACCTGCCGCAGATCGAAGCGAACCCGTGGTTCGCCGCGCTGCCGCCCGCGCTGCGCACCGAACTGATCGCCCGCGCGACGCTGCGCCGTCTGCCGTCCGGCCACGCGCTGTTCCGGCGCGGCGATCCGCCGTGCGGGCTGTACGCGGTGCTGGCCGGTTCACTCACGATAGGTGCGGTCGATCCGCAGGGCAAGGAAACGCTGCTGACGGTGGCCGAGCCGGTCACCTGGTTCGGCGAGATCGCGTTGTTCGACGGCCAGCCGCGCACGCACGACGCCATCGCGCTCGACGACGCGCTGCTGCTGCACGTGCCGCAGGCCGCGCTGCTCGCGATCCTCGATGCGACGCCGCAGTACTGGCGGCAGTTCGCGCTGCTGATGGCGCAAAAGCTGCGCCTGAGCTTCCTGACCGTCGAGTCGATGAGCGTGATGCCGGCCGCGCAGCGGCTCGCCGCGCGACTGCTGATGATCGCCGAAGGCTACGGCGGCATCAGCGCCGGGCGCACGCACGTCCGGCTGTCGCAGGAGACGCTCGCGTCGATGCTGTCGCTGACGCGGCAGACAACCAACCAGCTGCTGAAGGCGCTGCAGGCCGACGGCGTCGTGCGGCTGCACGTCGGCGAGATCGAGCTCGTGGACATCGACGCGTTGCGCCGCGCGAGCGGGCTCGGCGACGGCACGCACTGAACGCCGCACAACGGCCGCCATTCGGCCTCGATCGGCCTCGATGCGCTGCCTGCGGCCGCCGAGTTGCGCTATCGTGGCGGCTCGTTCCGTCCGCCCCCCGCACCGTCTTGAACACGTCGACCCTTCCCGCCCCCGCGCGCCATCCGTGGCCCGTATTCGTCGCATTCCTGCGGCTCGGCCTCACGTCGTTCGGCGGGCCGGTCGCGCATCTCGGCTACTTTCGCGCGGAATTCGTCACGCGGCGCGGCTGGCTCACCGAGCGCACTTATGCGGATCTCGTCGGGCTGTGCCAGTTCCTGCCGGGGCCGGCGAGCAGCCAGGTCGGGATGGCGATCGGTCTCGCGCGTGCCGGCTATGCGGGCATGTTCGCCGCGTGGCTCGGCTTCACGCTGCCATCGGCGCTGCTGATGATGCTGTTCGCGCTCGGCGTTCACGCATCGGGCGCGCCGATCGAAGCGGGCGCACTGCACGGGCTGCGCATCGTGTCGGTCGCGGTGATCGCGCAAGCCGTATGGGGCATGGCGCGTACGCTGTGCCCGGATGCGCGGCGCGTCACGCTGATGGCCGCGGCCGCGTGCGTCGCGCTGCTCGCGCCGGCCGCCTGGACGCAGGTCGCGGTGATCGTCGCGGCGGCAGCGGCCGGGCTCGTGTTGCTGCCGCAACTGGCGCGCGACGCGCATGAACCGTTGCCGCTGCACGTGTCGCCGCGGGCGGGCGTGCTGTGGCTCGCCGTGTTCGCGGCGCTACTCGTCGCCCTGCCGTTCGCGGTCCGCGCGCTGCGCTCCGATACGCTCGCCGTCGTCGACGCGTTCTTCCGCACGGGTGCGCTCGTGTTCGGCGGCGGCCACGTGGTGCTGCCGCTGCTGCAGGCGGCGGTGGTCGCGCCCGGCTGGGTCGGCGATTCGGCGTTTCTCGCCGGGTATGGGGTCGCGCAGGCCGTGCCGGGGCCGCTGTTCACGTTCTCGGCATTCCTCGGTGCGTCGCTGCGCGATGCGCCGAACGGCTGGCTCGGCGGCACGATCGCACTCGTGTCGATCTTCGCGCCGTCGTTCCTGCTCATCGCCGGCACCGCGCCGTACTGGGAGCACCTGCGCCGCAGCGCGCGGATGCAGGCCGCGCTCGCCGGCGTGAACGCGGCCGTCGTCGGGCTGCTGCTCGCCGCGCTCTATCACCCGGTCTGGACCGACACGATCGTCGCGCCGCGCGACCTGGCCGCCGCGCTGGTCGCCTTCGTCGCGCTGGTGTTCTGGCGCGTGCCGCCGTGGGCCGTCGTGGTCGCGAGCGCGGCGCTCGGCTGGCTGCTCGGCATGGGCGGCTGATCCGGCCCGCGCGCCACGTTCGCGGCGGGACGAAAAACAAAAAGCCCTCGAAACGAGGGCTTTTTCGATGCTGCGCGCCGCGACGGCGCGCAAGCGCCGGACTTACGCGAAGTTCTTCGCGGCGAAGTCCCAGTTCACGATGTTCCAGAACGCTTCGACGAACTTCGGACGTGCGTTGCGGTAGTCGATGTAGTACGCGTGTTCCCACACGTCGATCGTCAGCAGCGGCTTGTCAGCGGTCGTCAGCGGCGTGGCTGCGTTGCTCGTCGACACGATGTCGAGCGAACCGTCGGCCTTCTTCACGAGCCATGCCCAGCCCGAACCGAACGTGCCGACTGCCGCCTTCGAGAACGCTTCCTTGAATGCGTCGTACGAACCCCACTTCGCGTTGATCGCATCGCCCAGCGCGCCCGTCGGTGCGCCGCCGCCGTTCGGCGACAGGCTGTTCCAGAAGAACGTGTGGTTCCAGATTTGCGCGGCGTTGTTGAAGATGCCGCCCGACGACTTCTTGATGATCTCTTCCAGCGGCAGGTTCTCGAATTCCGTGCCCGGGATCAGATTGTTCAGGTTCGTCACATAAGCCTGATGATGCTTGCCGTAGTGGTACTCGATCGTCTCTTTCGAGATGGTCGGCGCGAGTGCGTCTTCAGCGTACGGGAGCGGCGGGAGCGTATGAGCCATGGCGATTCCTTCGTTGAGTATGTAGGGAGGCTGTGTTGAATGCTGCCGAGCGTCCGATTGTAGGCGAGGACGAATATCCCCGCAAACTCACGGGCCATTTATCCGCGGTATGCGGAAAAGCGATGCTGGCGCAACGTCCGGCAGGACGAACCCGACGATGCGCAGCATTCGTGCCCGGTCGCGCGACCCGCGTTGCGGCGTTCGTCGCGTTTCGCTCGCGCCGCTTACGTCAGATCGTATCGGTCAGGCGCGGCTGCACGTCGGCGAGCGACACGTCGGCCGAACCCTCGGCGAGATGCACGGTCAGGCGCCGCTGCGGCTTCAGCGCGTTCGGCGCACGCACCGCGCGGCCCGTCTGCGCATCGATCAGCGCCGCATAGCCGCGCTCGAGCGTGCGCTGCGGGCTCAGCACCTCGAGCCGCGCCGCACAGGCTGACACACGCGCCGTGTCGCGTTCATGACGGCGCTGCAATGCGATCGCGAGCCGTTGCGACAGTCCCGCGAGCGCGTGGCGCGCCTGTGACGGATCGGGCCGCGCGCGCTGCCAGCGCAGCTGCGCGAGCGCGAAACGCGCCCGTGCATCGCGCACCGGCCGCGCTGCGGCCGACGCCAGCCGCACCGCGAGCTGCTCGACGTGCGTGCGCTGCCGCTGCAGCCGCTCGGCCGGGCTCACGAGCCGGCGCGCGAGCCAGTCGAGTTGCTGTGCACGCTGCTCGAGCCGGCGCGCCATGCCGCGCGCGAGCGCACGCCGGCGGTCGTCGACCTCGCGCAGCAACAGCGCGCGCTGCGGGCTCGCGAGTTCGGCCGCACCGGTCGGCGTCGGCGCGCGCAGGTCGGCCGCGAAGTCCGCGATCGTGAAGTCGGTTTCGTGCCCGACGCCGCTCACCACCGGCAACTCGCTCGCCGCGATCGCGCGCGCCAGCGCTTCGTCGTTGAACGACCACAAATCCTCGATCGAGCCGCCGCCGCGACAAACCAGCAGCACGTCGACCTCGCGCCGCGCATTCGCGGTCGCGACGGCCGCGACGAGCTTTTCGGCGGAACCGGCGCCCTGCACGGGGGCCGGATAGACGATCACCGGAATGTGCGGCGCGCGCCGCGCGAGCGTGGTCAGCACGTCGCGCAGCGCGGCGGCCTGCAGCGACGTGACGATGCCGATCGCGCGCGGGTGCGCCGGCAACGGCCGCTTGCGCTCGGGGGCGAACAGGCCCTCGCCTTCGAGTTGCGCCTTCAGCCGCAGGAACGCCTCGTACAGGCGCCCCTGCCCGGTGCGCCGCACCGCTTCGACATTGAGCTGCACTTCGCCGCGCGGCTCGTACATCGTGACGACCGCGCGCACCTCGATGCGGTCGCCTTCGCGCGGCGTGAATTCCGCGTATTGCGCGCGGCCGCGGAACATCACGCAGCGCATCTGCGCCTGCTGGTCCTTGATCGAGAAATACCAGTGGCCGCTCGCCGCGCGCGTGAAATTCGACACTTCGCCGGAAATCCACAGCAGCGGAAACGAACGCTCGAGCATCGTCGAAATCGCACGATTGAGCGCCGAAACGGGAATCACTTCGTCGCCGCCGCGCGTGGCGCCGGGTGCGGAAAAAGGAGAATCGGAAAGCATGGGCGGTCGGATGAATGCTGGCGGCGTCACGATAGTCCGACATGCACGCGACGTCCAGCGCCGCCGCATTCGCCGCCGGGCACGGCAAAGGTGTCCACACTCTGGCATTCGTCCGCGTAAAACGCTCGGAAACCGCTAAAAAAGCCAGACAATTCTTTGTAACACGTTGATTTTTATAATTTTTTAAAGCTTTCAGAATGATTCTCATCCGATTCGATGCCCGCCGGACGGGCGTTTGAGGCAATCGACCGGGGAGTTTTTCACAGAGTTATCCACAGCCCGACCCGATCCGGCCCCGCACGCTGCAGCGGCCCATCGCGCTTGCCGCCCCCGCGTGCGGCGCGCTAGAGTGCCGCCTTCCACGGACCCTGCGGCATGCGCCGCCCAACGGAGAATCCGCCTTGACGAATCCGTCCCTCGCCGCGGCGCACGACGCGCCGCGCCCGGCCCGATGAGCGCGCCCGGCGGCCCGCTCGCGCGACTCGAAGCGCGTCTGACACGCGAATGGCAGCGGCGCGGCGCGCTCGCGTGGGCGCTCACGCCGTTCGCATGCGTGTTCGGCCTGTGCGCGGCGTTGCGGCGCACCGCTTACGCGCAAGGCTGGAAGCAGCCGGTCGACGTCGGCGTGCCGGTGGTCGTGGTCGGCAACGTGACCGTCGGCGGCACCGGCAAGACGCCGACCGTGATCGCACTCGTCGACGCGCTGCGCGCGGCCGGCTTCACGCCCGGCGTCGTGTCGCGCGGCTATGGCGCGAACGTGAAGGCGCCGACCGCCGTCACGCCGGCGTCGCGCGCGGGCGCGGCCGGCGACGAACCGCTCTTGATCGCGCGCCGCACCGGCGCGCCCGTATGGGTGTGCCCGGACCGCGTCGCGGCCGCGCAGGCACTGCGCGCCGCGCACCCGGACGTCGACGTGATCGTCAGCGACGACGGCCTGCAGCATTACCGTCTCGCGCGCACCGTCGAACTCGTCGTATTCGACCACCGGCTCGGCGGCAACGGCTTCCTGCTGCCGGCCGGCCCGCTGCGCGAGCCGCTGTCGCGGCACCGCGACGCGACGCTCGTCAACGATCCGTACAGCGGCGCGCTGCCGCCGTGGCCCGACACCTACGCGCTCGCGCTGACGCCCGGCGCCGCGTGGCACCTCGACCAGCCCGCGCTGCGCCGCCCGCTGTCGCAATTCGCGAACGAACGCGTGCTCGCCGCGGCCGGCATCGGCGCGCCGGAACGCTTCTTCGCGACGCTGCGCGCGGCCGGCCTCGCGCCGGCGACCCGCGCGCTGCCCGACCATTACGCGTTCGCCGACAATCCGTTCGTCGACGATGCCGTCGATGCGATCCTGATCACCGAGAAGGATGCAGTAAAATTGGGCGCTTCCTGGCGCGACGCCCGACTGTGGGTGGTCCCCGTCGAAGCCGCGCTCGACCCTCGCCTCATTGCCCTCGTTGTGGAGAAACTCCGTGGACGCTCGCCTGCTTGAAATCATTGTGTGCCCTATCTGCAAAGGCCCGCTCCACTACGACCGTGCCGCGCAGGAGCTGATCTGCAACGCGGACAAGCTCGCCTACCCGATCCGCGACGGCATCCCGGTGATGCTCGTCGACGAAGCGCGCCAGACCGTCGAAGGCACGCCGGTCGACCCGGCCGGCCGCTGAACCGCCGCGCCGCTCGCCCGGCGCACCGATTCGCAACCGGCGGCCCGGCCCCGGCCGGGTCGCCGCAGTCCGCCGGGCAACCGGCTTCCGGCGTCGCCCGCCCCGTTCTTCCCAACGCTCCCGATGACTCACCCGCAACCCTTCATCGCCGTCATTCCCGCCCGGCTCGCGTCGACGCGGCTCCCGAACAAGCCGCTCGCCGATCTCGGCGGCAAGCCGATGGTCGTGCGTGTCGCCGAGCGTGCGCGCGAGGCGGGCGCGCAGCAGGTGCTCGTCGCCTCCGACGCGCAGAGCGTGCTCGACGCGGCGCGCGATCACGGCTTCGAAGCGGTGCTCACCCGCGCCGATCACCCGTCCGGCACCGACCGGCTCGCGGAAGTCGCGGCGGCCTTCGGCTGGCGCGACGACACCGTCGTCGTCAACGTACAGGGCGACGAGCCGCTGATCGACCCCGTGCTCGTGCGCGACGTAGCGTCGCACCTGGCCGCGCATCCGGCGTGCGCGATCGCAACCGCGGCTCATCCGATCCACGACGCGGCCGACGTATTCAACCCGAACGTCGTGAAGGTCGCGCTCGACGCGCAGAGCGTCGCGCTGTACTTCTCGCGCGCGCCGATTCCGTGGAGCCGCGACGCCTATCAGCCGCACTGGCCGAACGTCGCGGCCATGCCGGCAGCGGCTTTCCCGGTCTATCGACACATCGGCCTCTATGCGTATCGCGCGCGTTTCCTGCGCACCTATCCGTCGCTCGCGCAGGCGCCGATCGAACAGGCCGAGCAGCTCGAACAGCTGCGCGCGCTGTGGCACGGCGAGCGCATCGCGGTGCTGATCACCGAGTCCGCGCCCGAAGCCGGCATCGACACGCCCGCCGATCTCGCGCGCGTGCAGGCCCTTTTTCAGCCGGGTTCAAAATAACCCGTGGCATAATCAGGCGATTGTGCGAGCCGTCCGCGACCAGCGCGTCCTCGCTTGACCCCGCCCGTGGCCTTGCCGGCAGCCGCGCGTCGCCCTGGCCGACGCGCCGCATCAGACCGATCCGCCGCGCGCCGGGCAAGCCCCGCGCCCGCTGTCGCCGACGCCTTCGTGTCTCGCCACACGAATCTACATACTTGGAGATATCACCATGCGTTTGATCCTGTTGGGCGCGCCCGGCGCGGGAAAGGGCACCCAGGCAAACTTCATCAAGGAAAAATTCGGCATCCCGCAAATCTCGACGGGCGACATGCTGCGTGCGGCCGTGAAGGCCGGCACGCCGCTCGGCGTCGAGGCGAAGGGCTACATGGACGCCGGCAAGCTCGTGCCGGACGCGCTGATCATCGGCCTCGTCAAGGAACGCCTGAAGGAATCCGACTGCGCGAACGGCTATCTGTTCGACGGTTTCCCGCGCACGATCGCGCAGGCTGACGCGATGAAGGAAGCCGGCGTCGCGATCGACTACGTGCTCGAGATCGACGTCCCGTTCTCGGAAATCATCGAACGCATGAGCGGCCGCCGCACGCACCCGGCATCGGGCCGCACGTACCACGTCAAGTTCAACCCGCCGAAGGTCGAAGGCCACGACGACGTGACGGGCGAACCGCTGATCCAGCGCGACGACGACAAGGAAGAAACCGTCAAGAAGCGTCTCGAAGTGTACGAAGCGCAAACCAAGCCGCTGATCACGTACTACGGCGACTGGGCGCAGCGCGGCGAGGAGAACGGCCTGAAGGCGCCGCAGTATCGCAAGATCTCGGGCCTCGGCACCGTCGACGAAATCCGCGAGCGCGCGTTTGCCGCACTGAAGTAAGCCGCGCGTCGCGCACCCGCAAGCCGCCCGTTCCGGGCGGTTTTTTTTGGCTACTGCGACGTGCACGACCGCGTACGTGTCGCCGCTGCGCTGTGGCACCCCCGTACGATCGGCGAACGCGCGGGTCGTGCCGGCGGCGCGGCCCGGATGCGGCCGACGTCACCGCACGCGCGCAAGAAAAACGCCCGCGATGCGGGCGTTTCTTCCATATGCCGGCCGCGAACGCGCGGGCGACTCGACTCAATCTTCGCCGTCGCGCTGCATCCGCTGCCGCAATTCGCTGACCTGCGACTCGACGACGGTCGCGTCTTCCGCCTCCGGCCGCTCGCCGAGATACTGCTCGAGATCCTCGAGCGCGGGACGCAGGTAGTCGAGCCGCGCATATGCGAAGCCGCGGTCGCGCACTTCGTCGAGCTGCTCGGGCAACAGGATCACGAGCCGCTGCTGCACCGCGAGCAGCCGCTGCCAGCGTTCCGTCTGCAAGTAGATCGTCTTCAGGTTGCGCAACATCCGCGCGATGATCTCGCGGCTCGTCGCGGGCTGCAGCAGCGCGCGCAACGCGCTGTCGACCGCACCGGCCGCGCGCGCGACGTACGGTTCGAGCATCTCGACCATCTCGGCTTCGGACAGCGAATGGCCGTTGGTCGGATCGATGATCAGGTCGCCGTCCGGCAGCGTCACGCGCAGCAGGAAATGACCGGGGAACGACACGCCGCGCGCCGGCACGCCGATCTGCTCGGCAAGCTCCAGGTACAGCACCGACAGCGAGATCGGGATCCCGCGCCGTCGTTTCAGCACGGCGTTCAGGTGGCTGTTATCGGGGTCGTAGTAATCGTTGTGATTGCACGCGAAGCCGAGCTCGCGGAAGAAGAAGTCGTTCAGCGCGGCGACGCGGCCCTTCAGGTCCGTATCGTCGGCCAGCCGCCGGCGCAGCCGCGCCGCCAGCATGTCGAGTTCGGCCAGCGTGCCCTGCAGGTCGAGGTCGGGATACGCGTCCTGCGCCAACGACAGCGCGGCTTCCGTCACGGGCAGACTGTCGTCGTCCGCCACGAGCGTGCTGAAGTAGTCGAGGACGCGGGTCATTGCGGTCGTCACTTGGCGCGCCTTCTGAAGTAAGCGTATTTGAAGCCCATCACCCACAACATACCGAAATATAGTGCAGCAAACAGCACGAGACACGCAGCCATCAGCGCAATGCGATCGAGCGGCTGCGCGCGCATCCCGGTCCAGTCGAAACTGATCGCGCACCAGTGCATCAGGCCCGCGAGCACGAGCGCCGCGCCAACGAGCTGCACGAAGAAGCGCAGCCAGCCCGGCGACGGCTGGTAGATGCCGCGCTTGCGCAGCCCGAGGAACAGCAGCAGCGAGTTCAGGCATGCGCCGACGCCGATGCTCAGCGTGAGGCCCGCGTGGCCGATCAGCGGCACGAACACGTAGTTCGACAGCTGCGTGACGATCAGCACGCCGATCGCGATCTTCACGGGCGTCTTGATGTCCTGCTTCGCATAGAAGCCCGGCGCGAGGATCTTGATCAGGATGATGCCGACGAGGCCGATCCCGTAGGTGGCGAGCGCGCGCGCGACCATCGTGACGGTATGCGCGTCGAACTTGCCGTAGTTGAACAGCGTCGCGGTGAGCGGCGTCGCGAAGAAGAACAGCGCGAGCGCGCTCGGCGCCGCGAGCAGGAACGTGACGCGCAGCCCCCAGTCGAGCAGCGCCGAATATTCGTGCGAATCGGCGTCGACGTGCGCCTTCGACAGGCTCGGCAGCAGGATCGTGCCGAGCGCGACGCCGAGCAGCGCCGTCGGGAATTCCATCAGGCGGTCGGCGTAATTGATCCACGACACGGCGCCCTGCCCGAGCCGCGACGCGATGTTGGTGTTGATGATCAGCGACAGTTGCGCGACGGACACCGCGAACGTCGCGGGCACCATCTTCGCGAGCACGCGCTTCACGCCCGGATGACGCAGCGCACGCAGCGGGTTGAGGCCGATCAGCGGCACCATGTCGATCTTCTTCAGGCCCGGCAACTGCACGAGAAACTGCAGCACGCCGCCGACGATGACGGCCCACGCGAGCGCGTAGACCGGCACCTTCAGGTGCGGCGCGACGAACACGGCCGCGGCGATGAACGCGACGTTGAGCAGCACCGGCGCGAACGCGGGCAGCGAGAAGCTCTTGTACGTGTTCAGCACGCCCGACGCGAGCGTGGTCAGCGAAATGAACACGATGTACGGGAACATGATCCGCGTCATCGTGACCGCGAGCGGGAACGCCTGGCCGTCGCCGTGCAGGCCGGACGCGACCGCGAACACGACCCACGACGCGCCGGCGATCCCGACGACCGACAGCGCGGCCAGCGCCCACGCGAGCACGGTGGACATCGCGTCGACGAGCGCCTTCGTCGCATCGTGCCCCTGCTGGTTCTTGAATTCGGCGAGGATCGGCACGAACGCCTGCGAGAACGCGCCTTCGGCGGACAGGCGGCGCAGCAGGTTCGGAATACGGAAGGCGACGTAGAACGCGTCGGTGTATTGACTGGCGCCGAACGCACGGGCGATCAGCGTCTCGCGGGCCAGTCCGGTCACGCGCGACAGCAGCGTGAAGCCGCTGACCGTCAGCAGGGCTCGGAATAGATTCATGGGGCGCTTATTATACGGACGTTGCGCGGCACGGCATGGCCGGATGCCGAAAAGCGCACCCGCCGCACCTGCCCGGCATGCGTGGGCGACGCCAAACTTGCCACGCGCTTGATTTTGTTGCTATAATCCGCCGTTTCTGGGCTTGCCACATGCGTTGCGCCTGACGTTTCCATGGGTCGGCTCCGGTAAAATCACCGTTTTTTATGCGCCCCTGGGCAATCGCTCTCAGGGGACGGATCGAAAAGCAGCGCTTGGCCGTCTAGGCTCCAAGCTCTGGAAACAGGACAGGATAAGGAACCGTCATGGCTAACTCCGCACAAGCACGCAAGCGCGCCCGCCAAGCCGCGAAGGCAAATTCGCACAACTCGGCGCTGCGCTCGAAATTCCGTACCGCGATCAAGTCGGTTCGCAAGGCCGTTGAAGCCGGCGACCAGGCAAAGGCTGCCGAACTGTTCAAGGCTGCCGTGAAGACGATCGACACGATCGCCGACAAGAAGATCGTTCACAAGAACAAGGCCGCTCGCAGCAAGAGCCGCCTGGCCGCAGCCGTCAAGGGCCTGCAGGCAGCAGCGTAAATCTGGTGCGCCCGCCTGCGCGGGCGCTCCTGTTTCCTGCGATCGCAAAAAAACCCGCGAATGCGGGTTTTTTTGTTGCCTGTCGCCTGCGCATCACGCACGGCGGCGGCATTCGTCCGGGCAGGCGCGGCACGCGCCCTCGCCCGTCGACACCACTCACTTCTTCGTGTTGTAGTCCGGCAGCTCGCACGCCTCGGTCACGACGAGGTTGTTGTCCTTCGCGAAATTCAGCACGAAATCGAACGCCATCGGCTCGATGTCGCGCAACCGCGAATCGAGGATCACGCATTTCAGGTCGCCGAGCATCGTCGGGCGCACGTACAGCGAATACTTGAGACGCGCATTCGGCCCGCTCGCCCCCGGCCCGAAGCAGGCCATCACACCGGCCAGGCGTTCCGACCAGTCGCTCGGGCGAAACTTTTTCCCGTCTTTCGTGATGCCCTGGATGAAAAATTCGGTCGGAGGGGTTTCAGCCATGTGGTTACCCAAGTGACGGCCCGGCGATGCCCAGGCAACGGCGCCTGGGTACGCGAACACAAAGCTGGAGGGTCGGCGGCACGAGCCGATCGATATCCCGAAAACGGGGCGTCGAGGCGCGCCGCCGGTGGACTGCACCGGATGTGTGCAGCGCACGGCTTGTGTCCGGCAGAGCGCGAAAAGCCTTGCCTGCCGGGCTGGAGAAAACTTTCGGATTATACCGCAGCGCGCCATCGCGCGTCGTCCCGACACCCCCGCTCCCGCGCCGCCGGCCGTACGCGGCGATCCCGCGTCGCGTCGCGCCACGGCTCGTCAAAGCACGGAAAATCCTTTATGCTGCTTTGAGTTATCCACACCCGACGGCGGCGCCGTCCGGCCTCGCTGCCGGGTGAGACCCGCCGTATTTCGTTTCATGACCGCCAAAACCATTCGTCACTACCTGCAGTTCAAGGATTTCTCGCTGGAAGACTACGAGTACGTGCTCGAACGCACGGGTATCCTGAAGCGCAAGTTCAAGAACTACGAGACCTATCACCCGCTGCACGACCGCACGCTCGCGATGATCTTCGAGAAGAGCTCGACGCGCACGCGCCTGTCGTTCGAGGCCGGGATCTTCCAGCTCGGCGGCCACGCCGTCTTCATGAGCACGCGCGACACGCAGCTCGGCCGCGGCGAACCCGTCGAGGATTCCGCGCAGGTCATCTCGCGAATGGTCGACATCATCATGATCCGCACGTTCGAGCAGGACGTGATCACGCGCTTCGCGCAGAACTCCCGCGTGCCGGTGATCAACGGCCTGACCAACGAATATCACCCGTGCCAGGTGCTCGCCGACATCTTCACGTACTACGAACACCGCGGCCCGATCGCCGGCAAGACCGTCGCGTGGGTCGGCGACGCGAACAACATGCTGTACACGTGGATCGAAGCCGCGCAGATCCTCGGCTTCAAGCTGCGCCTGTCGACGCCGCCCGGCTACGCGCTCGACATGAAGCTCGTGTCGCCCGACAGCGCGCCGTTCTACGAGGTGTTCGACGATCCGAACGAAGCGTGCAAGGGCGCCGATCTCGTGACGACCGACGTATGGACGAGCATGGGTTTCGAGGCCGAGAACGAGGCGCGCAAGCAGGCATTCGCCGACTGGTGCGTCGACGAGGAAATGATGGGCCATGCGAATCCGGATGCGCTCTTCATGCACTGCCTGCCCGCGCACCGCGGCGAGGAAGTGACGGCCGGCGTGATCGACGGCCCGCAAAGCGTCGTGTGGGACGAAGCGGAAAACCGCCTGCACGTGCAGAAGGCGCTGATGGAGTTCCTGCTGCTCGGCCGCCTCAAGCACTGACGCGCCGCAACGCGCACGCGTAAAAAAGCGCCGGTCGACGATCGGCGCTTTTCGTTTGGATGCGCCCGAACCGGCGCGCGCACTGCGTTACAGACAGACCGGCTCCGCCTCCAGCTCGACGCCGAACCGCGCGCGCACGTCGGCCTGGATCGCCCGCGCCAGCGCGAGCACGTCGGCGCCGGTCGCGCCGCCGCGATTGACGAGCACGAGCGCCTGGCGGTCGTGCACGGCCGCCGCCCCGAGCGCGCGACCCTTCCAGCCGCAGCGGTCGATCAGCCAGCCGGCCGCGAGCTTCACGTGCCCGTCCGGCTGCGGATACGACACGATCTCCGGCGCGCGGGCGCGCAATGCATCGAACTGCGCGGCGTCGATCACCGGATTCTTGAAGAAGCTGCCCGCATTGCCGAGCACCAGCGGGTCGGGCAGCTTCGCGCGTCGGATCGCGACGACCGCGTCGAACACGTCGCGCGGCGTCGCCGCATCGGGCGCGATGCCGCGCGCGTCGAGTTCGCGCGTGACGTCCGCATAGCCGAGCCGCGGCGCCCATTGCTTCGGCAGCCGGAACGTCACCGCGACGATCGCGAACCGGCCGCGCCCTTCCCGCTTGAAGAAACTGTCGCGATAGCCGAACGCGCAGCGCGCGGCGTCGAAACGCTCGCGGCGCCCCGTCGCCAGCTCGACCGCGACCAGGGAATCGAAATACGCCTTCATCTCGAGGCCGTACGCGCCGATGTTCTGGATCGGCGCGGCGCCGACGGTGCCCGGGATCAGCGCGAGATTCTCGAGGCCCGGCATCCCGTGCTCGAGCGTCCACGCGACGAACGCGTGCCAGTTCTCGCCGCCGCCGGCCTCGACGTACCACGCGTCGTCGTCCTCGCGCACGACCCCGCGGCCCGCGATCTCGTCGAGCAGCACGACGCCGTCGAAATCGCGCGTGAACACGATATTGCTGCCGCCGCCGAGCACGAGCTGCGGCAGGTTCGCGACCCGCGGGTCGCGATGCAGCGCCTCGAACTGGGCCGCCCGGGTGATGCGCGCGGCGAAACGCGCGCGCGCGGTGATGCCGAACGTGTTGTGCGCGGCGAGCGGATGATCGGGAAGCAGCGACAGGGCGGAATCGTCAGGAGGCATCGGCATTCGCGGTCACGTCGGCCCGGGCGGCGCATGGCCGGCCTTGGGCAAACGGAGGGGCATCGGTAAAATGGCAAACAGTCCGCAATTATAGCGAGTGCCCGCGCGCGAGCCGGGCGCCCGCATCTCAAGGGAGAATGCCATGCCATCGTTCGACGTCGTTTCCGAAGCGAACATGATCGAAGTGAAGAACGCCATCGAGCAGTCGAACAAGGAAATCTCGACGCGCTTCGACTTCAAGGGCTCCGACGCACGCGTCGAGCAGAAGGAACGCGAACTGACGCTGTTCGCCGACGACGATTTCAAGCTCGGCCAGGTCAAGGACGTGCTGATCGGCAAGCTGGCCAAGCGCAACGTCGACGTGCGCTTCCTCGACTACGGCAAGGTCGAGAAGATCGGCGGCGACAAGGTCAAGCAGATCGTCACCGTGAAGAAAGGCGTGACGGGCGACCTCGCGAAAAAGATCGTGCGCCTCGTGAAGGACAGCAAGATCAAGGTGCAGGCGAGCATCCAGGGCGACGCGGTGCGCATCTCGGGCGCGAAACGCGACGACCTGCAAAGCACGATCGCGATGCTGCGCAAGGACGTGACCGACACGCCGCTCGACTTCAACAACTTCCGCGACTGACCGACCGCCGGCCCGTCGCGTCGTCCGGCCGGGCCCCGCCTACGCGGCGCGCCCGGCGCGCGGCAAGCGCCGCGCGTTCTCAGGCTTTTCCGCCGTCCTGCGCGCCGCCGTCCGCGGCCGCCTTCTTCTTGTCGCCGATCCGGCTCTCCTGCCCCGCCAGCAGCTTCGAAATGTTGCCGCGGTGACGCCACACGAGCAGCACGCTCATCGCGAGCACGGCCCAGGCGATCGGGTTATGGCCGGTGCCGAACAGGAACACGTCGAACACCGGTGCGAACACGGCCGCCACCAGCGCCGCGAGCGACGAATAGCGGAAGAAGAACGCGACGATCAGCCAGGTCAGCGCGGTCGCGAGCCCGAGCACCGGGTGCACGGCGAGCAGCACGCCGGCCGCGGTCGCGACGCCCTTGCCGCCCTGGAAGCGGAAGAACACCGGGTACAGATGGCCGAGGAACACGGCGATCGCGACCCACGCGACCGCGACGTCGGGCAGCCCGAAGCGCCGGGCGAGCCAGACGGCGATCCAGCCCTTGAACGCGTCGCCGACGAGCGTCAGGATCGCGGCCTTCTTGTTGCCGCTGCGCAGTACGTTGGTCGCGCCGGGATTCTTCGATCCATACGAGCGCGGGTCGGCCAGGCCCATCACGGAACTGACGACGACGGCGAACGACACCGAACCGATCAGGTAGGCAACGAGGGCGGCGAGCAGGATCTGCATGCGGGGAACTCTTCTTTCAACGTATCGGGAAAGGGACGGCGGTGCGCGGCAAGCCGGCAAGCCGAAACGGCGCCCATTCTACCGAACGGGCGCGGACTGCCACGAAGGTGAAACCCTCAGTCGACGCTCGCGCACTGCACGGGCTGCGCGCGGAGCAGCGACGTGAGCACCGCCGGCGCGAGGCTGACGAGGTAGCCGCGCCGGCCGCCGTTCAGGTAGATCGTCGGCAATTCGAGGATCGTCGCCTCGACGTAGACGGGCATCGCCTTGCGTGTGCCGAACGGCGACGTGCCGCCGACGAGATAGCCCGAATGGCGGTTCGCGACCTCGGGCTTGCACGGCTCGACCCGCTTCGCGCCGATCTGCCGCGCGAGATTCTTCGTCGACACGGTGCGGTCGCCGTGCATCAGCACGATCAACGGCTTCGCGTGTTCGTCTTCCATCACGAGCGTCTTCACGACGCGATGCTCGTCGACGCCGAGCTGACGCGCCGATTCGCCGGTGCCGCCGTGCTCGACGTATTCGTACGGATGCTCGCCGAATGCGACGCCGTGGCGGCGCAGCAACTGGGTCGCGGGGGTTTCGGACACGTGTCTGGATTTGCTCATGGCGGCATTTTAATGGCGAACGATCGGCGCGCGCGCAATGGCATGCCCGCGCCGACGGTATACTCGCGGCCCGTTTTTCCGCCGGGTGGCCCGCCGCCTCTTGACGACGATCGCACGCGTCATCGTTGCGGACATCGCGAAGCGCTATTGCCCGATTGGCCGATTGTGGCGCGCGCTCAGCCATGGCACGATCGTTCGCAAATATCGTCGGCCGCCGCCGGCCCCTCTTCTGGAGACGCCATGTCCTCGCCTCGCCGCTCATCCGAATCGCTCGACGTCGATGCGCTGCTCGCCGCGCTGCCGCGTCGCATCGCCGACGTGCCCGCCCATCGGGCCGCGCAAGCGCCTGCGCATCCGGCGCTGATCGAAGATGCGCGCCGCCTGTCGTACGGCGAGCTGGCGCGGGCCATCGAAGCGGCGGCAGCACGGCTGGCGAGCCTCGGCGTGCAAGGCGGCGACCGCGTGATGATCGTCGCGGAAAACTGCGTCGCGCAGATCGTGCTGCTGTTCGCGGCCGCGCGCCTCGACGCGTGGGCGCTCCTGTCGAACGCGCGGCTGTCGGCCGCCGAGCTCGACGCGATCGCCGCGCACGCGCGCCCGAAGCTGGTCGCGTTCACGACGGACGTATCCCCCGATGCGCGCGCCCATGCCGAGCGGCTCGGCGCCGCACCCGCCGGCGCGCTGCCGATCGACATCGGCGCGTGGTCGTATCGGGTCGATGCGGGCGCGCCCGCCGAACCGGTGGCCGCCGACGGCGCCGAGCAATGCGCGGCGTTGATCTACACGACGGGCACGACCGGCATGCCGAAAGGCGTGATGCTGTCGCACCGCAACCTGCTGTTCATCGCGGCGACGTCGAGCACGCTGCGCCGCGTGTCGCCCGACGACGTCGTCTACACGGTGCTGCCCGTGTCCCACGTATACGGGCTCGCGTCGGTGTGCCTGGGCAGCCTGTACGCGGGCGCGACGCTGCGGCTCGCGCCGCGCTTCTCGCCGGAAGCCGTCCGCGTCGCGCTCGCCGACGAAGGCGTCACCATCTTCCAGGGCGTGCCCGCGATGCACGCGAAGCTGCTCGAACACCTGCACACGCACGGTCACGCCTGGCGCGCGCCGCGGCTGCGCTTCGCGTATTCGGGCGGCTCGCCGCTCGATGCGAATCTGAAGGCGCGCGTCGAGCGCCTGTACGGCGTGCCGCTGCACAACGGCTACGGGATGACCGAAAGCAGCCCGACGATCACGCAGACGCCGCTCGACGCGCCGCGCACGGACAGTTCGGTCGGCGTGCCGATTCCGGGCGTCGACATGCGGATCGTCGCGCCGGACGGCACCGACGTGCCGCGCGGCGAAGTCGGCGAGATCCGCGTGCGCGGGCCGAACGTGATGCTCGGTTACTACCGCGACGCGGACGCGACGCGCGCGGCCGTGTCGCCGGACGGCTGGCTGAGCACCGGCGATCTCGCGCGGCAGGACGCGGACGGCGCGGTGACGATCGCGGGCCGCAGCAAGGAACTGATCATCCGCTCGGGCTTCAACGTGTATCCGGTCGAGGTCGAACAGGTGCTGAACGCGCATCCGGACGTCGTGCAGGCGGCCGTGATCGGCCGCGCGATCGAAGGCAACGAGGAAGTGCTCGCGTTCGTCGAGCTGGTGCCGGGCGCGACGGCGGACGAGGCGGCATTGCACGCATGGTGCGCGGACCGGCTCGCGGCTTACAAACGCCCTGCGCATATCCGCGTACTCGCTGCCCTGCCGGCCGCGTCGACCGGCAAGGTGCTCAAGCACCGGCTGCGCGAACTGGTCTGACGCGGCCGCCGCACACGGGTGAGCCCGCATCGGCGCGCGTGCCGCGCCGCATGCACGCATCGCGCGTCAGCCGCGCGGGTGGTGCTGCGCGTGCAGCGTCTTGAGCCGCTCGCGCGCGACGTGCGTATAGATCTGCGTGGTCGAGATGTCGCTGTGGCCGAGCAGTAGCTGCACGACGCGCAGGTCGGCGCCGTGGTTCAGCAGGTGCGTCGCGAATGCATGCCGCAGCGTGTGCGGCGACAGGTGCGCGCGCACGTCGGCCTGCTGCGCGTGCCGCTTGATGATGTTCCAGAACTGCTGGCGCGTCATCCCGTCGCCGCGCGCGGTCACGAACAGCGCGTCGGCCGCGCGCGCGCCGAGCAGCGCCGGCCGCGCGTCGCGCAGGTAGCGTTCGATCCAGCCGTGCGCGACTTCGCCGAACGGCACGAGCCGCTCCTTCGCACCCTTGCCCATCACGCGCACGACGCCTTCGTTGAGGCCGACCTCGACCGTCTTCAGCGTCACGAGCTCGCTCACGCGCAGCCCGCTCGCATACATCAGCTCGAGCATCGTGCGATCGCGCAGGCCGAGCGGCGTGCCGATGTCGGGCGCACCAAGCAGCGCCTCGACCTGCGCCTCGGACAGCGTCGACGGAAACCGGGCCGCCTGTTTCGCCGACGTGATCCGCAGCGTCGGGTCGGCGCTCGCGCGATGCTCGCGCACGGCCCAGCCGTAATAGCGGCGGAACACGGACAGGCGCCGGTTCGACGACGTCGCCTTGCCGTCGCTGCGCGCGGCGATGTAGCCCGTCACCATCGCCTCGTCGGCCGAGTCGAGCGGCGCGTCGTGCGTCGCGGCCAGCCATTGGGAAAACAGCGCCAGGTCGCGCCGGTACGCATCGAGCGTGTTGCGCGCGAGCCCGTGTTCGAGCCACAGCGCATCGCAGAACACGTCGATCGACGCGCGGCTCGCGAGCAGCGCGGGCGACGCCGCGACGGCATCGCCGTCGGCTTCGGGGGAAATCAGCGGTTCGCTCATCGGTACGGCACGCCCTCGTGCGTCAGCAGCCAGCGCTTCACTTGCTGGTAATAACCATTGTCGTCGTGGTTCGCGAACCCGCCGAGGCCGCCCGCCGCGACGACGCGATGGCACGGAATCACGAGCGGGAAGTAGTTCGCGCCGCACGCCTGGCCGACCGCGCGCGGCGCGCTGCCGATCCGCTTCGCGACCTGGCCGTAGGTCAGCACCGTACCGGGCGGGATAGCGCTGATCACGTCCCACACGCGGTGCTGGAATGCGCTGCCGACGTCGGCGAGCGGCAGGTCGAAGCGGGCGGACGCGCGCTCGAAATAACGTTCGATCTGCTCGACCGCGCGTTTCGCGAGCGCCGAATCCGGCTCGACCGACTTCATCGACTCGGGCAGATAGACGATCTCGCGCACCACCGCGGCATCGGTGCGGATGCCGACCTTGCCGAACGGCGCGTCGATGACTGCGTTGAACATTGCCTTCTCCTGACCGGGGGATGCGCGCGGCCCTGACCGCGCGCCGACGACACTTTACGCCGCCTTCACGCGGCTCGCAGCGCCCATTCGACATGCTCGCGCACGACGGGCGACGGATCGTCGGCCCGCGCGCGCAGCGCGGCAACGATCGCGTCGCGCGCGGGCCGGTCGAGCCGGTCCGTGCCGGCGCGCAGCGCATTGCCGAGCCCGACCGCGAGATTGCGCAGCCAGCTTTCGTAGCCGATGCGCCGGATCGCGCTGCCCTGCATCCGCGTATCGAACGCGTCGGCGTCCCACGCGAACAGCTCGACGAGCGTCGCGCGGTCGAGGCCGTGCCGCACGTCGAAATCGGCGACGGGCGCGGCCTGCGCGAACTTGTTCCACGGGCACACGAGCTGGCAGTCGTCGCAGCCGTACACGCGATTGCCGATCATCGGCCGCAGCGGCTCGGGGATGCTGCCTTTCAGTTCGATCGTCAGATACGAAATGCAGCGGCGCGCATCGACGCGGTACGGCTCGACGATCGCGCCGGTCGGGCACGCGTCGAGGCAGCGCGTGCAACTGCCGCAATGCGCGCCGGGCGTCTCGGGCGCGGTGTCGGGCGACGTGTGCGCATCGGTCGGCAGCGGCAGGTCGACGTAGATCTCGCCGAGAAAGAACAGCGAGCCGGCATCGCGCTGCAGCAGCAGCGTATGCTTGCCGCGCCAGCCGACCCCGGCCTTCTGCGCGAGCTCGACTTCGAGCACGGGCGCCGAATCGGTGAACACGCGGTAGCCGAACCCGCCGATCTCGTGTTCGATGCGCTCCGCGAGCGTCTGCAGCCGGTTGCGCAGCACCTTGTGATAGTCGCGGCCGCGCGCATAGATCGACACGACGGCCGCCTGCGGATCGTCGAGCCGCGCCCGTTCGCGCGCGCGCCAGTCGTGCGCGACGAGCGCACCGGGCTCGCCGCCGGACGCACCGTCGGCGCGCGTCTGGGCCGGCAAATAGGCGAGCCGCACGGAGATCACGCGTCGCGTACCGGCCACAAGTTCGGCCGGCCGCGCGCGTTTCATCCCATGTTTGGCCATATAATCCATTTCGCCGTGGTATCCGGCTTCCAGCCAGGCGGCGAGGCCTGCTTCGGCATCCGAGAGATCGGTATCGCTGATGCCGATCGCCCCGAAACCCAATTCGCGCCCCCACGCCCTGATGCGAGCGGCGAGCGCAGTCAACGCCGCATCGTCGAGCGCGCACGGCGCCGCGCCTTCGTCACGAGTCGAAGGCCTGTCGGATGCGGCGCGTTCCGGTAGTCGGTTCATCGCACTATTTTACGAGAATGCCAGCCACGTCCAGCCAACCGCCTCAGCCCACGTTGCCCGCCCCGCTCGCGGAACGCGTGGTCGCGCTCGCCGACGAAGCGGCAACCGAGGCCTTCGGCACGCGTTTCGCGCACGCGCTCGACGCTGCACGCATCGAGCTCGACCGCGCCCATGCGTTCGACGGGCTGCAGGTCCAGCTGGTCGGCGATCTCGGCGCGGGCAAGACGACCCTCGTGCGCGCGATCCTGCGCGGCCTCGGCCACTCGGGGCGCGTGCGCAGCCCGACCTATACGCTCGTCGAGCCGTACGCGCTCGAACGCAGCGATGGGGAACTCGAGGTCTATCACTTCGATCTGTATCGATTCAACGATCCGGCCGAATGGTCCGATGCAGGTTTTCGCGAATATTTCAATTCCAGCGCGATCTGCCTCGTCGAATGGCCACAACGGGCGGGCGCCCTGCTCGGCGTGCCCGATCTGGTTTTCTCGCTCGACGTGGACGGCGACGGCCGCGCCCTCACCGTCCGTGCGTACAGCGCTTCAGGAAAGGCATGTCTCGAAAGATGTTGATCAAACCGTTCCGCTCGATCGAATCGGCGGCCACCGCGACGCACAACTGGCGGCGCCGTCAAATTCTGCGCGCGGGGGCGTCGACGCTGGTGCTCGGTCTCGTCGCGCCGCGACTCGCGCACGCGTCGTCGGTGCTCGGCGTGCGCGTGTGGCCCGCGCGCGATTACACGCGCGTCACGATCGAATCCGACCAGCCGCTGCAGAATAGCCAACAGTTGCTGCAGGGTCCCGACCGGCTCGTCGTCGACCTGAGCGGCCTCGACCTGGACCAGGCGCTGCGCGACCTCGTATCGAAGATCGCGCCGAACGATCCGCAGATCCAGTCGGTGCGCGTCGGCCAGTATCAGCCGCACGTCGTGCGGATGGTGTTCGACCTGAAAGGCTCGGTGAAGCCGCAGGTGTTCACGCTGCCGCCCGTCGGCACGTACAAGTACCGGCTCGTGTTCGACCTGTATCCGGCCGTCGCGCCCGATCCACTGTCCGACCTGATCGCGCAGACGGAACGCAAGGAACAGGCGCTCAACGACACCGCGCGCGCGCAGCAGATGCAGCCGCCGCCGGCGCTGGCCGGCCCGGGCACGCCGCCGCCCGCCACGGGCGACAACAGCGACGCATTCTTCCAGCGTTTCGCGCAGAACACGCCGGCCACGCCGCATGCGCCGCCGGCCGCCGGCACGCCGTCGACGCCCGCGAAGCCGGCCGTCAAGCCGCCGCCCGTCATCGCGCGCCGCGACGACAGCGACGACGACGGCGACACCTACAAGTTCACCGCGCCGAAATCCGGCAAGGGCGGCACCGTGCGCCTGCTGACGGTCGCGATCGACCCGGGCCACGGCGGCGAGGATCCGGGCGCGATCGGCGGCGCCGGCACGTACGAGAAGCACATCGCGCTCGACATCGCGAAGAAGCTGCGCGCGAAGATCGACGCCGCACCGAACATGCGCGCGATGATGACGCGCGACGCCGATTTCTTCGTGCCGCTGAACGTGCGCGTGCAGAAAGCACGCCGCGTCGGCGCGGATCTCTTCGTGTCGATCCACGCGGACGCGTTCACGACACCGTCCGCGCGCGGCTCGTCGGTGTTCGCGCTGTCCGACCACGGCGCGACGAGCGCCGCGGCGCGCTGGATGGCGAACAAGGAAAATTCGTCGGACCTGATCGGCGGCATCAACATCAAGACGGCGGACGCGGCAGTGAACCGCGCGCTGTTCGACATGTCGACGACCGCGCAGATCCGCGACTCGCTGCGCTACGGCAACTACGTGCTGAAGGAAGTGGGCGGGATCAACAAGCTGCACAAGGGCTCGGTCGAGCAGGCCGGGTTCGCGGTGCTGAAGGCGCCCGACATTCCGTCGATCCTCGTCGAAACCGCATTCATCAGCAACCCGGACGAAGAGCGCCGGCTCAACGACGACAGTTATCGCGACGAGATGGCCGACGCGATCTTCCGCGGCATCAAGCGCTATTTCGCCGCGAATCCGCCGCTCGCGAAGAACCGGATGGCCTGAGCGCCGCCCGTTCCCTGCCGCCGGCACGCAGCGCGTGCCGGCGCGTCACGACGCCGCGACGCGGCTCAGCAGTTTCCCGCCGAACACGTTCACCACGAGCCCGCCCATCACGAGCGCGGCGCCGATCAGCTGCGCTTGCGTCAGATGCTCGTCGAGCAGCAGCGCCGACGACGCGAGCCCGACGATCGGCACCAGCAGCGAGAACTGCGCGACCTGCGCGGCCGGGTAGCGCGACAGCAGGCGGCTCCACAGCCCGTAACCGAGCAGCGTCGCGACGAACGCGAGATAGACGACCGCGAAAATCGACGCGCCGTCCAGGCCCGCGAGCGCGGTCGCGATCCGCTGCGGCCCTTCGAACCACAGCGACAGCAGAAAGAACGGCACGGGCGGCACGAGGCTCGCCCACACGACGAGCGACACGAGGTTCGCCCGCCCGACCTTCTTCGTGACGATATTGCCGACGGCCCACATCGCGGCCGAGCAGATCGTCAGCAGGAAGCCCGCGAGCGTCATCGCGCGGCCGCCCTGCGCGGCGATCACGACGAGCCCGCCCGCGGCGATCGCGAGCCCGATCAGGTTCTGCACGCGCAGCCGCTCGCCGAGGAACAGCATCGCGAACACCAGCGTGAAGAACGCCTGCGACTGCAGCACGAGCGACGCGAGGCCGGCCGGCATGCCGACGTACATGCCGGTGAACAGGAACACGAACTGGCCGAGCTGGATCGTCGCGCCGTACAGTATCAGCAGCCGCCACGAAATCTGCGGCCGGCGCACGAAGAACACCGCGGGCACGGCCGCGAGCGTGAAGCGCAGCGCGCCGAGCAGCATCGGCGGCATGCCGTGCAGGCCGACCTTGATCACGACGAAGTTCACGCCCCACGCCAGGATCACGACCAGTGCGAGCAGCAAGTCCTTGGGGGCCATCATCGGCGTCTCCTTCGATTGTCGAATCGTTGTCGTGAAGCCGGTCAGTCTACCGGGTTTCGCGGTCCGGCCCGATACCCGCGCGGCGCGCATGGAATCGGCGGCGTGCGCAGCGGCATGCGCATCGGCCCGTGCAGCGGCTTGTGCAACGCGGTGGATACCGCACGACGCATGCCTGCCGCGGACGCATCGCACCGCGCGCGTTTCGCGTTCCCGTCACGCGCGCCGCCGCGCCGCCAGTACAATGACCGGCAATCCAGCCGTTCCCACGAGGCCCGCCATGACCGACTCGATCAAAGCCCTGCTCAAGCCGCACGTGCGCGACATCGGCAACCTGCAGGTGCGCCGCACGCTGCCCGCGCTCGCCGCACGCCTCGTCGGCCCGTTCATCTTCTTCGATCACATGGGTCCCGCCGTGCTGCCGGCCGGCACGGGGCTCGACGTGCGCCCGCATCCGCACATCGGCCTCGCGACGGTCACCTACCTGTTCGACGGCGCGATCCTGCACCGCGACAGCCTCGGCTCACGACAGGAAATCGTGCCGGGCGACGTGAACTGGATGACGGCCGGCCGCGGCATCGTCCACTCGGAGCGCACGCCGGACGCGCAGCGCGCCAGCGGCCACACCGTGCACGGGATCCAGACCTGGGTCGCGCTGCCGCAAGCGCACGAGACGACCGAGCCGTCGTTCGAGCACCATGCGGCCGACACGCTGCCCAAGCGCGACGAACACGGCGTGTCGCTGACGGTGATCGCCGGCGACGCGTTCGGGCTGCGCTCGCCCGTGACGACGTTCTCGCGCACGCTGTACGTCGCGGCCGAATTCGCGGCCGGCGGCCGGCTCGAACTCGATGCGTCGCACGAGGAGCGCGCGGTCTACGTGGTCGACGGCGAGCTCGCGATCGACGGCACGCCGGTGCCGGCCGAACGGATGGCCGTGCTCGCGCCGGGCGCGACGGTCACGCTGACGAGCGGCAGCGGCGCACGCGCGATGCTGCTCGGCGGCGACCGGATCGATGGCGAACGCTTCATCGAGTGGAATTTCGTCGCGAGCAGCCGCGACGCGATCGAGCGTGCGAAAGCGGCCTGGACGCGCCAGGAGATGGGCAAGGTGCCGGGCGAAACCGAGTGGATTCCGCTGCCCGAATCGAAGCCGCGTTGAAAAAGCGGCGCGCCACCCCCATCCTGACGATATTCGAACGGAAGAGAACGCCATGGACACCACGCTTGCCACATTCGAGAAAGACGTCATCGAGGCGTCGCTGGACACGCCCGTGCTGGTCGACTTCTGGGCGCCGTGGTGCGGCCCCTGCAAGACGCTCGGCCCGCTGCTGGAAAAGCTCGAAGCCGACTACGCAGGCCGCTGGAAGCTCGTGAAGGTCAACGTCGACGAGAACCAGGAACTCGCCGCGCACTTCCAGACGCGCAGCATCCCGCACGTGATCGCGTTCGCCGACGGGCGCCCGGTCGACCAGTTCGTCGGCGTGCTGCCCGAAGGCCAGTTGCGCGCGTTCCTCGACCGGCTGCTGCCGGCCGCCGAGGAAGCCGAGCGCCGCGCCGCGCAGTACGCGATGGCCGAACAGCGCTTCGACGATGCGCGCGCGCACCTCGAAGCGGCGCTCGCGCTGAACCCCGGCTACGACGACGCGCGCCTCGACCTGATCGAGCTGCAGCTCGCGCGCAACGAGGTCGACGCCGCGCGCGCGGAGACCGAGCGCCTGTCGCCGCAAACCGTGCAGAACGGCGACCCGCGCTATCAGGCGATCAAGACCCGTTTCGACGCGCTCGACGCCACGGCCGACCTGCCGCCGACCGACGCGCTCGAAGCGCGCATCGCGGCGAATCCGGCCGATCTCGACGCACGCTTCGATCTCGCGCAGAGCCTGATCGCGCGACGCGCGTACGAAGGCGCGCTGGAACAGTTATTGGAAATCGTGACGCGCGATCGCGCCTACGGCGACGACCTCGGCCGCCGCACGATGATCTCGGTGTTCGAACTGGCCGGCGATCGCCCCGACCTCGTCGCCGCGTGGCGACGCAAGCTGAGCATGGCGCTCAACTGATGCGCGCCCGGCCGGGCCGCGATGGCCCGGCCGCATCGCCGTATCGCGCGCGGCACGTCACCCGCGCCGCGGCATCGTCTTGCCCTGCCCGCGCGCCGCGCGCTCAGCCGGCCGCCTGTGCCGCGATCGCCCGCAGCGCATGCGCGGCGGCCGCGAACCCGAAGCTCGCGGTCACGCACACGCTCGAACCGAAGCCCGCGCAGTTGAGCCCCGCGACGTGCGCGGCCGCGGACGGCTCCGCGCCGTCCTCGATGTCGCAGGCCGCCGCTTCCGGATAGATCAGCGGCTCGTCCGAATACACGGCGCTGACCTTGAAACGCGCCTTCGGCCCGCGCGGAAAACCGTGCTGCTTGCGCAACTGCGCGCGCACCTTCGACAACAGCGGATCCTGGATCGTCAGCGCGAGATCGTCGATGCGGATGCGCGTCGGGTCGAGCTGGCCGCCCGCGCCGCCGACGACGATCAACGGCTGCCGCTTCGCGACGCACCATGCGATCAGCGCGACCTTCGTGCGCACGCTGTCGATCGCGTCGATCACGTAGTCGAAACCGCCGCCGAGCAGCGCGTCGAAGTTGTCGGGCTCGACGAAATCCTCGATCCGGTTCACGCGGCACGCGGGATCGATCAGCGCGATCCGCTCGGCCATCGCGTCGACCTTCGGCTTGCCGTAATTGCCGTCGAGCGCATGGACCTGCCGGTTCGTGTTGCTTTCCGCGACGTTGTCGAGATCGATCAGCGTCAGCGTGCCGACCGCGTTGCGCGCGAGCGCCTCGGCCGCCCACGACCCGACGCCGCCGATCCCGATCACCGCGACGTGCGCCCGCTCGAACGCAGCGGCGGCCGGCGCGCCGTACAGGCGCGCGACGCCGCCGAAACGCCGCGCGCGATCCACGTCAAGCCGGATTTCCGGGGTCGGGGTAAGATCGGAAGAACTGGGCGGGACAGCATCGGCGGAGGACATGGCAGCAAGGAAAACGTAAGTCGTGCAGCCCTCTATTTTGCCTGAACTCCCCGCTCGCACGCGCCACTGTGCACGCACGATTCTCGTGCGTTCGCTATACTGGCCCTCGATTGAAGCGTTTGCATAACATGACGACTCTCGCCGATCTCCGCATCAACTATTCGCGTGCTTCGCTCGACGAGGCCGATGCCGCCCCCGACCCCTTCGCCCAGTTCGATCGCTGGTTCAAGGAGGCGCTCGCCGCCAAGCTGCCCGAGCCGAACACGATGACGCTCGCGACCGTCGGCGCCGACGGCCGGCCGTCGGCCCGGATCGTGCTCATCAAGGGCGTCGACGAACGCGGGTTCGTCTTCTTCACCAATTACGAAAGCCGCAAGGGCCACGATCTCGCCGTGCATCCGCAAGCCGCGCTGCTGTTCTACTGGATCGAGCTCGAACGCCAGGTGCGCATCGAAGGCCGGATCGAGAAAACCAGCGCGGAAGAAAGCGACCGCTATTTCGCGTCGCGCCCGCTCGGCTCGCGCATCGGCGCATGGGCGTCGGAGCAGAGCACCGTGATCGACAGCCGCGCGACGCTCGAAGCGCGCGAACGGGCCGTCAGCGAGCGCTACGGCGACGACCCGCCGCGCCCGCCGCACTGGGGCGGCTACCGCCTCGTGCCCGACTCGATCGAGTTCTGGCAGGGGCGCCCGTCGCGGCTGCACGACCGCCTGCTCTATACGCGCGACGCCGCGGCGGCGTCGGGCTGGACGATCTCGCGCCTGTCGCCGTAAGCGCGCCGCCGGCGCGTGCCGGCCGTGTCTCGTGTTGCATCCGGGCGCCCGCGCGGCAAGCGGCGGGCGCCGGTCAAGATACTTGGCTGTATTCGATTCAACGAACAAACGGAGAATCCAAATGTTCTGGGAAAAGAAGCTGGCACAGTGGGCGGACGAAGTACGGGCGAAGGCGAACATACCGGCGCGCCTCGTGCTGTGGAACGGCGAACAGCTCGATTTCGGCACCTTCAGCGCGCCGCAGGTCACGCTGAAGGTGAACAGCGCATCGGCGTTGCCGCTGCTGCTCGAACCGAGCCTCGACAATCTCGGCGAGGCGTACGTGAAGGGCAAGATCGACATCGAAGGCAAGCTGTCGGACATCATCAACATCGGCTACTCGCTCGCGCGCAGCACCGTGACGAGCGCGAGCAAGCTCGCCCGCGTGAAGCGCTACTTCAATCACACGAAGAGCACCGACAAGAAGGCGATCCAGTACCACTACGACGTCTCGAACGAGTTCTACCAGCTGTGGCTCGACGAGAACATGGTGTACTCGTGCGCGTACTTCGAGAACGGCGACGAGGATCTCGCCACCGCGCAGATCAAGAAGATCGACCACATCCTGACGAAGATCCGGCTCGAGCCCGGCCAGCGTCTGCTCGACATCGGCTGCGGCTGGGGCGCGCTCGTGCTGCGCGCCGCGCAGAAGTTCGGCGCGACGTGTCTCGGCGTGACGCTGTCGCAGAACCAGTTCGACCTCGCGACCGCGCGCGTGAAGGCCGCGGGGCTCGAAGACCGGATCGAGATTCGTCTGCAGGATTACCGCGAGATCGAAGGCCAGTTCGACCGCATCACGAGCGTCGGGATGTTCGAGCACGTCGGCCGCAAGAACCTGCCGCTCTATTTCTCGCGCATCCGCGAGCTGCTGACCGACGACGGCATCGCGATGAACCACGGGATCACGTCGACCGACGCGGAAAGCGGCGAAACGGCGCTCGGCGGCGGCGAATTCATCGATCGCTACGTGTTCCCGGACGGCGAGCTGCCGCACATCAGCCTGGCGCTCGAAGCGGCGCAGCGCGGCGGGCTCGAGGCGGTTGACGTCGAAAGCCTGCGCCGGCACTATGCGCGCACGCTCGATATCTGGACGGAAAACTTCGAAGCGAAAGCCGAAGAAGCGAGAAAGCTCGTCGACGACGAGAAATTCCGGATCTGGCGCGTGTATCTTGCCGGCTGCGCGTATGCGTTCGAGCACGACGACGTGTCGATCTTCCAGATCGTGTGCCGCAAGGCCGGACGCAGCGCGAAAACGCTGCCGTGGTCGCGGCGCTACATGTACGAACACGCGCTGCCGCGCTAGGCGGCGCCTCACGCTGGGCATGCATGGGTGACGGCAGGACGCGGCGCAAGGCGCCGCCGCAACGACAGCAGCACGACGACGCCAACGAGTCGCACGCCGACGGACAATTCGACCTGTTCGGCGTGCCGACGCACGCCCCACGTGCATCGCCCGCGGACGGCGCTCGCCCCGCCGGCCCCGAAGCGCACGTGACGCCGGACGCGCCAAATGACGCGCAACCGGCGCCGCCCGCCCGCACGACTTCCCGCCCCGCCGCCGACGACACGCCTGCCCCGTCGTCCGGTCTGCTGTGGGACGAACCGTCCCCGCCGGTCGCCACGCCGAAGAAAGGCCGCCGCCAGCGCGGCGTGCCGCCCGCGCCGGTCTCGGCGGACGTGGCCGACGTCGCGGCCGGCTTGCCGCCGAACGTGCGGCTCGGCACGTCGTCGTGGTATTTCCCCGGCTGGAACGGCATCGTCTACGACGGCGATTTCGCGCAGACGAAGCTGTCGCGCGAAGGGCTCGAAGCGTATGGCGCCCATCCGCTGCTCAGGAGCGTGAGCCTCGACCGGTCGTTCTACGGGCCGCTGTCGGTGGCCGACTATCTGCGCTACGCGCAACAGGTGCCCGACGATTTCCGCTTCGTCGTGAAAGCGCCGGCCGCGGTGACCGACGCGGTGATCCGCGGCCGGCGCGGCGAGCCGTCCGGGCCGAACCCGACCTTCCTCGATGCGCCGCTCGCGACCCGCGAATTCGTCCAGCCCTGTCTCGACGGGCTCGGCCGCAAAGCCGGCGTGCTCGTGTTCCAGTTCTCGCCGCTGCCCGATCAACTCCTCGCGGAGCCGGCCGCGCTGATCGACCGGCTCACCGCGTTCTTCGCGGCGCTGCCGCCGCTGCCGCCGGACGCCGACGGCACGCGCTACGCGATCGAGATCCGCGACGCGAGCCTGCTCACGCCGCGCTTCATCCGCGCGCTGGCCGCGCTCGGCGTGCGCTACTGCGTCGGCCTGCACGCGCGGATGCCCGACCCGCTGCGCCAGGCCGCCGCGCTCGCGCTGCTCGACGGCGACGCGCCGGGCCCGCTGATCGTGCGCTGGAGCCTGCACGGCGGCTTCAAGTACGAACAGGCGAAAGCGAAATACGAGCCGTTCGACAAGCTCGTCGACGAGGATCCGGCCACGCGCTCGGCACTCGCCGAACTGGCCGCGCGCTATGCGCTGGCCGGGCAGCCGGTGATCATCACGATCAACAACAAGGCGGAAGGCTCCGCGCCGCTGTCGTGCATCGCGCTCGCACGCGAAATCGCCGCCGCGTGCGCGCAGTGGCGCAACGAGGCGGCGTGACGCCGGTTTGCGCCGGCCATGCCCGCGCTTACGCGCCGCGCAGCGACTTCAGCCGGTGCGAGAACTTCTGCCGGAACTTCGCGAGCTTCGGCCCGATCACGACCGAGCAATAGCCCTGCCCCGGGTTGCGCGCGTAATAGTTCTGGTGATAGTCCTCCGCCGGCCAGTAGTTGCCGTCGAGCGGCACGACCTGCGTGACGATCGGCTGACCGAACACCTGTTCGCGCTCGAGTTCGCGGATCACGTCGAGCGCCGTGTCGCGCTGCGCATCCGAATGCGTGAACACGACCGACCGGTACTGCGTGCCGACGTCGTTGCCCTGCCGGTTCAACTGGGTCGGATCGTGCGTCGCGAAGAAGATCTCGAGGATCTCGCGATAGCCGATGCGCGCCGGATCGAACGTCACGTTGACGACTTCCGCGTGCCCCGTGTCGCCCTCGCAGATGTCGCGATAGCCGGGATTGCGCGTATGGCCGCCCGCGTAACCCGACTGGACGGCCGTCACGCCGTCGACGTCGAGAAACACGGCCTCCGTGCACCAGAAACACCCGCCTCCGAGCGTCGCGGTTTCAAGCATCTCGTTCCCCATGAAATCAGTCCCTCGTGGATGACGGCAGCCGGCGCGCAGGCGCCGGCGCCACCGTTTCGCGTCGCCGTCGCCCGCCCGCGACGCGGACGGCAACGGCACTTCGTCAAGTATCTCACTCGCGCGCGAACCTGGCAGATCGGCCAGGCGCCGCACGCGACCCGCCGCGGGTTTCTCGTCTACACTTAGGCACGCGCACGCGACGGCCAACCCGTCGCGAACGCGCAGCGTCCGATGCATGCCCGCCCCCGATGCCAACCCCATCTGCTGGAACATCGATATGCATGCCTTAACAGACATCGCCTGCGTCGCGGGCCCGGTCGCCGATACGTCGATCGCGCCATCGCGATCGCGCGTACCCGTTTCACCGCGGGCGCCGCGCGACAGCCTTTCGCCTTTTCCCGCTTTCACGACCTGATGCACGGCATCGCGCGCGCCGCCGACGCGTGCCGGCTCGCCGAGCGCGCCGCCGGCATGACGCGCGTCGCGCGGCAATCGCAGCCCGCACGCACGCGACGGACGGCGGCCGTGCGCCCACGATCCGACACCATCGAGAGGACATCACCATGAGCATGCGGCCCGACCCGACGTTTCACGCTTCGCCCGAGCTCGCGATGCAGGCGCCGGCCGAAGCATTCGCATATACGTTGTTGCTGAGCCCCGATTTTTCCAGACCCGACGCGCTCGCCGTGATCGACGTGAAGCCCGGTTCGTCGACGTACGGCAAGATCGTGCATACGGTGACGATGCCGAACACCGGCGACGAGTTTCACCACTTCGGCTGGAACGCGTGTTCGTCGTCGCTGTCGCCGCTCACCGGCCATGCGTTCCTCGAGCGCCGCTTCCTGATCATCCCCGGCCTGCGCTCGTCGCGCATCTACGTGATCGATACGAAGCCGCATCCGACGCAGGCACGCATCCACAAGATCATCGAACCCGACGAGATCTTCGCGAAGACCGGCTACTCGCGGCCGCACACCGTGCATTGCGGCCCCGAGGGCATCTACGTGAGCACGCTCGGCGGTGCGGGCAAGGACGGCACCGACGGCGCGCCCGGCATCTTCATCATGGATTGCGAGACCTTCGACGTGCTCGGCCGCTGGGAGATCGACCGCGGCCCGCAGGACAAGCATTACGACTTCTGGTGGAACCTGCCGCGCGACTACATGGTGTCGAGCGAATGGGCGCTGCCGCCGCAATTCGAGAACGGGATCGTTCCCGAGGATCTGCTCGCGAACAAGTACGGGCACCGGCTGCATTTCTGGGACCTGCGCGCGCGCCGCAACGTGCAGACGATCGATCTCGGCGCGCAGCACCAGATGGCGCTGGAGGTGCGGCCCGCGCACGACCCGGTGCGCGAATACGGATTCGTCGGCGTCGTGGTCGATACGACCAACCTCGAAGGTTCGATCTGGACCTGGTGGCGCGAAGGCGGCAAGTTCCATGCGAAGAAGACCGCGACGATCCCGGCCGAGCCGGCCGCGGCCGACGCGTTGCCGCCGCTGCTGCAAGGATTCGGCGCGGTGCCGCCGCTCGTGACCGACATCGATCTGTCGCTCGACGACCGGTTCCTGTACGTGTCGTGCTGGGGCACCGGCGAAATGCGCCAGTACGACGTGTCGGATCCGCACCACCCGGTGCTGGCCGGGTCGGTACGCATCGGCGGCATCGCGCGCCGTGCGCCGCACCCGAACGGCCGCACGTTCGCGGGCGGCCCACAGATGGTCGAGATCAGCCGCGACGGCCGGCGCGTGTACTGGACCAACTCGCTCTATTCGACGTGGGACGATCAGTTCTATCCGGACGGCGTGCCGGCCGCGCAGGTGCTCGCGCACGCGGGGCCGGACGGCGGGCTGACGCTCGCCGACGACTACTGGGTCGAATTCCCCGACGGTTACCGCGCGCACCAGATCCGGCTCGAAGGCGGCGACTGCTCGACCGATTCGTTCTGCTATCCGTCGGTCAAGCGTTGAGCGCCGGCCTTCACGTGCCGTTCGCGTGGTGGGCGGCCGTGCTCGCGAGCGGCGTCTATCACGGGCTGAACCCGGCGATGGGCTGGCCGCTCGCGGTGTCGAACGCGCTGATGACGCGCCGCGGCGCCGCGCTCGTCGCCGCGCTCGGCTATCTCGCGCTCGGTCATGCGCTCGCCGTCTTCGCGGTGATGCTGCCGTTCGGGCTGCTTGCGGCGCTGCTCGCCTGGCAGTCGACGATCCGGATCGGCGCGAGCGCACTCGTGATCGGCTTCGGCGCGGCGCTGCTGATCCGGCGCCGGCATCCGCGGGCGCTCGCGCGGATTCCGCCGGCGCGGCTCGGCCTGTGGTCGTTCGCGGTCGCACTCGCGCACGGCGCGGGGCTGATGCTGGTGCCGATCTACCTCGGCCTGTGCGGGCTCGACCGGGATGCCGGCCATCGCGCGGCCGCGGCGCTCGTCGATGCGCATCTCGGCATGGCGCTCGTCGTCGCGGCCGTGCACGCGGCCGCGATGATCGCCGCCGGCGGCGGGCTCGCGTGGCTCGTGTACCGCTATCTCGGGCTGAAGTTCGTGTCGCGGAGCTGGTTCAATCTGGATGCGGTATGGGCGTCGAGCCTGATCGTGACGGGCGCGTTGTCGCTCGGGCTGGCGGCGGCGCGATAGCACGGGCGGCGATGCCGGGCGGGACGGCACGGCGTCGGCATGAGCGGCAGCACCGCTGAAAAACGCGACAGAACGGCGCCGCCGGCCGCGCGCCGCAGTGTTCGCTACGTCACCCTCCCGTCGCGCTGCGCCGCCCGAGCGGGCCCGGCGGCCCCGATTCCGCTAAAATCGGGCCATGCGCACCCCTTCTTCATCGACCGCCTCGTCGCCTTTCGTCCGCCGCGCCCGTCACACCCGTGGCGTGCCGCGCCCGCCCGTTCCGTTCCGGATGGCTGCCCGATGAGCCACGCCAATCCGCCGGATTTCGACTCGGCCGCCTTCCGGCAGGCGCTCGGCCAGTTCGCGACGGGCGTGACGGTGATCACCACGCAGGCGCCGTCCGGCCAGCTGATCGGCATCACCGCCAGCTCGTTCAATTCGGTGTCGCTCGATCCGCCGCTCGTGCTGTGGAGCCTCGCGCACAAATCGGCGTCGACGCCCGTGTTCCGCGGCAACAGCCATTACGTGGTGAACGTGCTCGCGGCGTCGCAACTCGACTTGTGCAAACGCTTCTCGACCTACAAGGGCGACCGCTTCGAAGGAATCGCGCACGCGGCCGGCAACTCGGGAATGCCCGTGCTCGACGGCGCGCTCGCGTGGTTCGAATGCCACAACCGCAGCCGCTACGACGAAGGCGACCACGTGATCTTCGTCGGCGAAGTGGAACGCTGCGGCGTGCGCGCGGTATCGGAAACGGCACCGCCGCTCGTGTTCCACGGCGGCGGCTTCCACGGCCTCACACCGCTTTGATCGCCCCCGTGCGCGCCAGGCCGACCGGCGCGCCGGCTTCGTCCTTCAGCGTCTGCAGCACGATGTTCGAACGGATGTCCATCACGCCCGGCGCCTTGTAGAGCCGGTTCAGCACGAAATCCGAATAGTGCTTGAGGTTGTGCGCGAGCACGCGCAGCAGATAGTGGCTCTCGCCGGTCACGACGAACGCGCCGACCACCTCCGGCCATTCGCGCAGCGCTTCCGCGAAGCGCTCGTGCCATTGATTCTCTTCGTTGCGCATCGACACCTGCACGAACGCCTCGAGCTCGAAGCCGAGCTTCTCGCGGCTCAGGCACGCGCGATAGTGCTCGATCACGCCCTGCTCCTCGAGCAGACGCATGCGGCGCAGGCAGGCGGACGGCGAAAGCGAGATGCGTTCGGCCAGGTCGAGATTGCTGATTCTGCCCTCCTCCTGCAGTACCGCCAGAATCCGGCAGTCGGTGGCATCGAGCGTGATCGCGTGCATTTTTGGTCCCCGTTTTCCCTCTGAGTCGAATTATCTGCCAATCCGGCGGATTGTCCATGTTTATTTCGCAAGCACTTTCTGCGAGTGTCCACCTATCATTCGAAGGATCGACTCACGATTCGTCATGCCATGGACACACTCTGGGACATCTCGCCGCCCGTCAGCCCCGCCACCCCAGTGTGGCCGGGCGATACGCCGGTTTCCGTCGAACGCGTGTGGCGGATGGAGGCCGGTTCGCCGGTCAACGTCGCACGCCTGACGCTGTCGCCGCACACGGGCGCGCACTGCGACGCGCCGCTGCACTACGACGCCGACGGCGCGCCGATCGGCGCGGTGCCGCTCGACACCTATCTCGGCCCGTGCCGCGTGATCCATTGCATCGGCGCATCGCCGGTCGTGCGGCCGGCCGACGTCGCGGCCGCGCTCGACGGCGTGCCGCCGCGCGTGCTGCTGCGTACGTACGCGCACGCCAGCGTCGAGCAATGGGACAGCGACTTCTGCGCGGTCGCGCCCGACACCGTCGACCTGCTCGCCGCGCACGGCGTGAAGCTGATCGGCATCGATACGCCGTCGCTCGACCCGCAGGAATCGAAGACGATGGATGCGCATCGCCGCGTACGCGCGCACCGGATGGCGATCCTCGAAGGGATCGTGCTCGACGACGTGCCGGCCGGCGACTACGAACTGATCGCGCTGCCGCTGAAATTCGCGACGCTCGACGCGAGCCCCGTGCGCGCGGTGCTGCGCGCGCTGCCCGCGCGGGCTTCCTCGCAGGCTTCCTGATTACCCGACCTACGACCCCCATCATGATGATCAAGACCCGTGAAGACGCGCTCGCGCTCGACCGCGACGACCCGCTCGCCCCGCTGCGCGACCAGTTCTCGTTGCCCGACGGCGTGATCTACCTCGACGGCAACTCGCTCGGCGCGCAGCCGCGCGCATCGGCTTCCCGTGCGCAGCAGGTGATCGGCGCCGAATGGGGCGAAGGCCTGATCCGCAGCTGGAACACGGCCGGCTGGTTCGCGCTGCCGCGCCGCCTCGGCGACAAGCTCGCGACGCTGATCGGCGGCGCGCCCGGCGAGACGGTCGTCACCGACACCATCTCGATCAACCTGTTCAAGCTGCTGTCGGCGATGCTGCGCCATCAGGCCGAGCGTGCGCCCGAGCGCCGCGTGATCGTGTCGGAACGCTCGAACTTCCCGACCGATCTGTACATCGCGCAAGGGCTGATCGAGCAGCTCGGCGGCCATTACGAGCTGCGCCTGATCGACGATCCGGCCGACCTGCCCGACGCGCTCGGCGCCGACACTGCCGTCGCGATGATCACGCACGTGAACTACCGCACCGGCTACATGCACGACATGCGGGCCGTCACGCAGCTCGTGCACGACGCGGGCGCGCTGATGCTGTGGGATCTCGCGCACTCGGCCGGCGCGGTGCCGGTCGACCTGAACGGCGCACGCGCGGACGGCGCGGTCGGCTGCACGTACAAGTACCTGAACGGCGGCCCCGGCTCGCCCGCGTTCGTGTGGGTGCCGCAACGCCATCTCGCGCATTTCTCGCAGCCGCTGTCGGGCTGGTGGGGCCATCGCGCGCCGTTCGCGATGCAGCCGGGCTTCGCGCCCGATCCGGGCATCGCGCGCTTCCTGTGCGGCACGCAGCCGATCGTGTCGATGTCGATGGTCGAATGCGGGCTCGACGTGTTCCTGCAGACCGACATGCAGACGATCCGCCGCAAGTCGCTCGCGCTGACCGACGCGTTCATCGCGCTCGTCGAGGAACGCTGCGCGGGCCTGTCGCTGAAGCTCGTCACGCCGCGCGCGCATCACCAGCGCGGCTCGCAGGCGAGCTTCGAGCATCCGCACGGCTACGAAGTGATGCAGGCGCTGATCGCGCGCGGCGTGATCGGCGACTACCGCGAGCCGTACGTGCTGCGCTTCGGCTTCACGCCGCTCTATACGCGCTTCGCCGACGTATGGGATGCGGTCGAGACGCTGCGCGACATCCTCGCCACCGACGCGTGGAAGGCGCCCGAATTCGCCGAACGCGGCGCGGTGACCTGAGCGGTTCTGCGCGGCGCGCCGCAGTTGCATGCGGTGCGCGCGCCGCGCGTTCGTCATTCAAATCTGGAGAAAGTCGTGAATTCTGGTCATATGCAGCCCCCCGGCGGCGACGCGCCGGCTGGCTGTCCGTTCTCGGGCGCACGCGCCGCCCAGCCGGCGCAAGCCGCGCACGAAGCGCCGCACGTGCCGGGCGATGCCGCCGAAGGCGGCTGGCACGACGCGCAGCTCGATTTCTCGAAGTCGATGAGCTATGGCGACTACCTGTCGCTGAATGCGATCCTCGACGCGCAGCATCCGCTGTCGCCCGATCACAACGAGATGCTGTTCATCATCCAGCATCAGACGAGCGAGCTGTGGATGAAGCTCGCGCTGTTCGAGCTGCGCGGCGCGCTCGATGCGGTGCGCACCGACGCGCTGCCGCCCGCGTTCAAGATGCTCGCGCGCGTGTCGCGCATCCTCGAGCAACTGGTGCAGGCGTGGAACGTGCTGTCGACGATGACGCCGTCCGAGTATTCGGCGATGCGGCCGTATCTCGGCCAGTCGTCGGGCTTCCAGTCGTATCAGTATCGCCAGCTCGAATTCCTGCTCGGCAACAAGAACGCGCAGATGCTGCAGCCGCATGCGCACCGGCCCGATATCCTCGAACAGGTGCGCGCGACGCTCGAGGCGCCGTCGTTCTACGACGAGGTCGTGCGCCTGCTCGCGCGGCGCGGGTTTTCGATCGCGCCGGAGCGGCTCGATCGCGACTGGACGCAGCCGATGCGTCACGACGAAACGGTCGAAGCCGCGTGGCTCGAGGTCTATCGTCATCCGCAGCAGCACTGGGAACTGTACGAGATGGCCGAGGAACTGGTCGATCTCGAGGACGCGTTCCGCCAGTGGCGCTTCCGTCACGTGACGACGGTGGAACGCATCATCGGCTTCAAGCAGGGCACCGGCGGCACGAGCGGCGCGCCGTACCTGCGCAAGATGCTCGACGTCGTGCTGTTCCCCGAACTCTGGCACGTGCGCACCACGCTGTAACGCCCGTCGCGCGGGCGCCGTCACGACGACGTCCGCGCGAGCTCCTCCCCTTCGCACGGCGGCGCATGCGCGCGCGACAGCCGCGGAATGTGCCGCCGCACCGCGAGCAGCGCGACGCAGACCACACCCATCGCAACGGCCAGCATCGTCAGGTAGGCACCCGCGCCGCCCGCCGTGATCACGATCGCGCCCGCGAACGCGCTGAAGATCGCACCGAGCCGGCCGAACGCGAGCGCACTCGCGGTGCCCGTCGCGCGCACGGCCGTCGGGTAGATGTACGCGCACAGCGCATACATCGTCGACTGCACCGCGTTGACGAACAGCCCGTGCAAGCCGAGCCCGACGATCAGCCAGCCCGTATGGCGGCTCGCATCGACGCCCATCAGCCATACCGCACTCGCCGCACCGCCGATGCTGCACAGCGCGAGCGGCCAGCGCGACCCCGCATGCGCGATCGCCCATGCGCACAGCAGCGCGCCGACCACGCCGCCGAGGTTGTACGCGGTGAGTCCCGAGCCCGCGACCGACACGCTCAACCCGCTCGCCGCGAGCATCGTCGGCAACCAGCTGAATGCGGCGTACACGGCGAGCAGGCACATGAAGAACGCGCACCACAGCGCGATCGTGTCGCGCGCGTGGCCGCTCGCGAACAGTGCGCCGAAGCCGCCGCGGCTGCCGGGCGCGCGGGCGTCCTTCGTATCGGTGAACACGGCGCCGGGCGCGACCGGCCGCTGCATCCGCGCGAGCAGCGCGCCGAGTTCCGGCCAGCGCGCGGGGCGCCGCGCGAGATAGCGCGGCGATTCGGGCAACGCGCGCACGAGCACGAAGCCGAACACGAGCGGCAGCGCGCTGCCCGCGAAGAACAGCCCGCGCCAGCCGTAGTGCGGCAACACCTCGTGCGCGAACAGGCCGGCCAGCATGCCGCCGAGCGGCACGCAGACGATCGTCGCGGTCACCATCATCGTGCGGCGCCGCGCGGGCGTGTATTCGGCGGTCATCGTGGTGGCCGTCGGCAGCGCGCCGCCGATCCCGAGCCCGGCACAGAAGCGCAGCATCGCGATCGTCGCGACGTCGGGCGCGAACCCGATCGCGCAGGTCGCGATGCCGAACAGGAACACGCTGCCGATCACGGCCTGGCGGCGGCCGAAGCGATCCGCGACGATCCCCGCGCACGCGCTGCCGATACCCATTCCGATCAGCCCCGCCGCGACGGCCGGCGCGAACGCGCCGCGCGTGATGCCCCATTCGCGAATCAGCACGGGAATCGCGAAACCGATCAGTTGGCCGTCGAAGCCGTCGAGCACGATCGCGAGCGCGGCGAGCAGCACCACGCCGCGCTGCATCGCCGTGAACGGCCCGTCGTCGAGCGTCGTGCCGACGTCGACCGACGCCGGCAGCCGTCCGTCCAGTGGGTCGCGCGTGCTCATGCGACCTCCCGGGCGCCGCACGTCGGCGGCAACGTGCGCGAACGGCGCGCGGCAAGACAACGGTATTCGATGGCTTTCATGGCGTCTCCTGTTGTCCGGGCTGGCGCACACGCGTGCCCGGATCTCGTGCTGCGCAGTCGGCCGGCGCGCATGCATCGGCGCCGGCGTCCTGTCCTGCCCTTTACGATCCGACGCCATCGCCCCGCGTGCGCGGCATCCGTATCGTCACGCGGCGCCAGCCGGCCGCCGGCCTGCTGCTCAGTTCGTCCGTGCGTCGATCAGCCGGACGAGCGCGAGCAGCGTCTCGGCATGCGGCACCGCGACGCCCGCTTCGCGCGCGGCCGCGACGACCTTGCCGTTGATCGCGTCGATCTCGGTGCGGCGGCCCGCGAGCACGTCCTGCAGCATCGACGGGCGATGGCCGCGATGTTCGCGGATCGCATGCTCGACGTTGCGCGCAATGCGTTCGCCGTCGACCGCGATGCCCTTCGCGCGCGCGACGGCGGCGGTCTCGGCCGCGATCGCCAGCGCGAGCCGCGGACCGTCGTGACGATGGCCGAGCTGGTCGACGGTGCAGCCCGTCGCCGCGCACAGCGGGTTGAGCGCCGCATTGAACGCGACCTTCTCCCAGATCGCGGCCCACACGTCGGGATCGAGCGTGCACGCGAGCCCCGCGCGCGACAACGCGTCGGCCACGGCCGTCGCGAACGGGCGCGCCACGCCGTCGGCCGTCATCATGCGGATCGTGCCGGCGCCGTGCGAGCGCACGTGCGCGGGACCGGCCGCATCGGCCGGCCACGTCGTCACGCCGACCAGGATGCGCTCGAGCGGGACGAACGCATTCAGCGTCTCGACGTTGCCGAGCCCGTTCTGCAGCGTCAGCACGAACGTGCCCGCCGTCAGCAGCGCGCGCACGCCGTCGAGCGCCGCCCGCGTGTGCAGCGATTTCGTGAAAACGATCAGCAGGTCGAACGGTGTGTAGGGCGCGGCGGCCGCGTGCACATTCGCGGCCTCCGGCCGCACGGCCTGCAGCGAGCGGATGCGCCGCTCGCCGCGATCGTCGTCGATGCGCAGCCCGTCGCGACGGATCGCATCGAGATGCGTATCGTTCACGTCGATCAGCGTGACGGCTTCGCCGCTTTCGGCGAGCCGCCCGCCGAACAGCGAGCCCATCGCGCCCGCGCCCAGAATCGCGATTCTCATCGTCGGCGGCCTCGTCAGAACGGATAGTGGCGCGGCGCCGTCTGCACGGTGATCCAGCGCAGGTCGGTGAACGCGGCGATGCCGGCCTGGCCGCCGAAGTGGCCGAAACCGCTGTCCTTCACGCCGCCGAACGGCATCTGTGCTTCGTCGTGCACGGTCGGGCCGTTCACGTGACAGATGCCCGATTCGATGCGCGCGGCGACACGCAGCGCCCGCGCGACGTCGCGGCTGAACACGGCCGACGCCAGCCCGAACGCGTTGTCGTTCGCGCAGCGGATCGCGGCGTCCTCGCCGTCGACGCGCACGATGCCCTTCACCGGGCCGAACGATTCTTCCGCATAGATGCGCATCGCCGGCGTCACGCGATCGAGCAGCGTCGCGGGAAACAGCGTGCTGTCGGCCTTGCCGCCGCACAGCAGCGTCGCGCCGTGCCCGAGCGCGTCGTCGATCAGCGCGTTGCAGCGCTCGACGGCCTTCGCGTCGATCAGCGAGCCGAGCACGACGGGCCCGTGGCGCGGGTCGCCGAGCGGCAGCGATGCCGCCTTGGCGGCGAGCTTCGCGACGAATGCATCGGCGATCGATGCGTCGACGACGATGCGCTCGGTCGACATGCAGATCTGTCCGGAATTCGCGAATGCGCCGAATGCGGCCGCGGCGACCGCCGCGTCGAGATCGGCATCGTCGAGCACGACGAACGGCGCCTTGCCGCCGAGTTCCAGCACCGACGGTTTCAGATGGCGCGCGCAGGCTTCGGCGACGATCCGCCCGACTCGCGTCGAGCCGGTGAAATTCACGCGGCGCACGGCCGGATGCGCGATCAACGCGTCGACGACGGCGCCCGCGTCGTCGGGCGCGTTCGTCACGAAGTTGACGACGCCCGGCGGCAGCCCGGCCTCCTGCAGCGCCTCGACGACCAGCCCGTGCGTGACGGGGCACAGTTCCGAGCCTTTCAGCACGACCGTGTTGCCGCATGCGAGCGGCAGCGCGAGCGCGCGCGTCGCGAGAATCACCGGCGCGTTCCACGGCGCGATGCCGAGCACGACGCCGGCCGGCTGCCGCACGCCCATCGCGAGCGAGCCGGGCACGTCGGACGGGATCAGCGCGCCGCCGACCTGCGTGGTGAGCGACGCGGCCTCGACGAGACCGCTCGCCGCGAGCTTCACGTTGAAGCCGGCCCACAGCGCGGAGGCGCCCGTCTCGGCCGCCATCGCGGCGACGAACTGCTCGTGTTTCGCTTCGAGCGCGGCGGCCGCCTTCAGCAGCCATGCGCGTCGCGCGCCGGGGCCGAGCGCGGCCCATTCGGGAAACGCACGCGCGGCCGCGTCGGCCGCCGCGCGCGCATCGTCGACGGTGCCCGCGGGCGCGGCCGACGCGATTTCGCCGTCGAGCGGGTTGCGGCGCACGAAGGTCGCGCCGCTGGACGAGTGGCGGCGTTCGCCGCCGATCAGCATCGCTACGGTTTGCATGGCATCTCCGGAAAGACGCGCGCGGCGCGTCAGGCAATCTCGACTTCGACGACGACCGGCGTCGCGGCCCGCAGCGCGTCGGTCAGCGTGTCGCGCAGGCGTGCGGCATCGGCGACGCGCACGCCGCGGCAGCCCATCCCTTGCGCGAGCGCGACGAAATCCAGGTCGGGCAGATCGGTGCCCTGCACCGGGTCGCCCGGGCCGAAGCCGAACACTGGCGCGAAATCCTGCAGCGCCGCGTAACGCCGGTTGTTCAGGATCACGAACGTGATCGGCAGCTTCAGTTGCGCGGCGCTCCACAGCGCCTGGATCGAATACAGGCTCGAGCCGTCGCCGATCAGCCCGATCACGCGCCGGCCCGGCTGCGCGAGCGCGACGCCGACGGCGGCCGGCATCCCGTAACCCAGGCCGCCGCTGTCCATCGTGTAGAACGTGCCGCTGCGCGTGAACGGCAGATGTTCCTGCATCACCGACCGCGCGCTCGGCGCCTCCTCGACGACGATGTCCTGCGCGTCGCGCACGTCGGCGAGCGTCTGCAGCGCGAACGCGACCGACATGCGCTCGCCGGCGGCGGGCGTGCCGACACGGACGTGCGGCGGGCGCGGCGCGGGCATCGACCGCTCGGGCGGCGCGGGCCGCGCCAGGAGATCGCGCGCGGACAGCCGCAGGTTGCCGACGACCGCATCGCCCGACGGCGTCCACGCGGCGACGCCGGGATCGTCGACGAGCTGCACGAGCGTCGCGCCCGGCGGCACGTGCGGACCGAAGCCTTCGATGTGATAGGTGAACGCGGGCGCGCCGAACGCGAACACGAGATCGTGCCCGGCGAGCCGCGCGACGATCTTCTCGCGGATCGCGGGCAGGAAACCGGCGAAGAGCGGATGGTCCTCGGGAAAGCTGCAGCGCCCCGACATCGGCGCGACGTACACGCGCGCACGGTGCCGCTCGGCGAGACGCACGGCGTCGTCCCACGCCCCCGCGCGATCGACGGCCGCGCCGACCACGAACGCCGGGCGCCGCGCGGCGTCGAGCGCGTCGCCGAGCCGCGCGAGCGCGTCGGGATCGGGCCGCACGATGCGGCTGACGTCGCGCCGCGGCAGCCGTTCGGCCGGCTGGTCCCAGTCGTCGACCGGGATCGACACGAACACGGGGCCGCGCGGCTCCTGCATCGCGATGCGGTACGCACGCGCGATCGCGGCCGGCACGTCCTGCGCGCGAGCGGGCTCGATGCTCCATTTCACGTACGGCTTCGGCAGTTCGGCGGCCTGCGTCGCGCCGAGGAACGGATCGAACGGCAGAATCGCGCGCGCCTGCTGGCCCGCGGTGACGATCAGCGGCGTGCGGTTCTTGAACGCGGTAAACAGATTGCCCATCGCGTTGCCGACGCCCGCCGCCGAATGCAGGTTGACGACCGCCGCATTGCCGGTGGCCTGCGCATGGCCGTCGGCCATCCCGACCACGACGGCTTCGTGCAGGCCGAGCACGTAGCGGAAATCGTCGGGAAAGTCGCGGAACATCGGCAGCTCGGTCGAGCCGGGATTGCCGAACACGCGGTCGATCCCGAACTGGCGGAGCAAGTCGATCACCGCATCGCGAACGGTGATCGATGCGGCGGAAAGGGGCGAATGGCCGGACATGCTCGGCGCTCCTCGATGGCTTGGCGGTTTCCACAGTATCGAAGCGCAAGCCATTCACCGATACTGTATTTTCTGCGAAAAGCCATTACGTTCCGGCATGACTTTCGATCTCCGACAACTGCGTGCCTTCACGACGATCGTCGCGTGCGGCAGCCTCGGCCGCGCGGCCGATGCGCTGCACGTCACGCAGCCGGCGCTGAGCCGGATCCTGAAGCGGCTCGAGGAGCAGGTCGGCGCGCCGCTGTTCGAGCGCCATTCGAAGGGCGTGCAGCTCACCGCGTTCGGCGAGGCGTTGCTGCCGCACGCGACGCTGCTGCAGCACGAGGCCGAACATGCGCGCGAGGAGCTCGACGCGATGCGCGGATTCGCGAAGGGCACGATCAAGGTCGGCACGGTGGGCAGCATCGCGAGCCTCGTGCTGCCGGTCGCGGTCGGCCGCGTGCTCGACCGCTGGCCGAACCTGCGCGTCGAAATCATCGAGGGCGTGTGGGACCGGCTCGCGCAAGGGCTGATCAAGCACGAGATCGACCTTGCGCTGTCCGCGCACGGGCCCGATACCGACGAGATCGTCGCGATTCCCGAATGCCGCTGGGAGGACCGCAGCCATATCGTTGCGGCGCCGCACCATCCGCTGCGCGCGCTCGGCCGCCCGCCGACGCTCGCCGATACGCTGCACGCGCGCTGGGCGATTCCGCCGCGGGGCACCGCGCCGTTCGACCACATGCGCGCGACCTTCGACGCACACGGCCTCCCGCTGCCCGACATCGCGGTCGAGACGCGCTCGGTCACGACGCTGAAAAGCTTGGTCGCACATGCGGGATTCCTCTGCTGGATGGCCGAGCCGATGTACGGCGCCGAACGGCGCGCCGGCACGATCGACACGCTGCCCGTGCGCGAAGTCGTCGCGGTGCGCACGCTCACCGCATTCCGGCGCCGCCACGGGATCCTGCCGGGGCCGGCCGGCAAGCTGCTCGACGAACTCGTCGCACTCACGCGCGAGGGGTGCTGACGCTCTTTTCGCCGGCTGCGTCGCGCCTGCCTGCGTGCCTGCCCGCGTGCCCTCCCCGCCCGCGCCGCAGCGCACCATCGAAATGCCGTGTCCCAGCCTTGACTTTCGTTCGCCCGAATACGATCATTCGCTCACACAAAGAGCAAATGATCGCATTCGACAGGATAGACAGGCAGGAACAGGAGACACCGGATGAGCGACTCGCCCTCCGCCCGCGCGCCCGTGCTGCTGCACATCGGCGCGGGCTCGTTTCACCGCGCGCACCAGGCGTGGTATCTGCATCGCGTGAACGCGGCCGTGCCGGCCGACGAACGCTGGTCGCTGACCGTCGGCAACATCCGCGACGACATGCGCGCGACGATGGATGCGCTCGCTGCGCAACATGGCGCGTACACGCTCGAAACCGTCACGCCGCAAGGCGAACGCGCCTACGAGACGATCCGTTCGATCACGCGCGTGCTGCCGTGGTCGATCGATCTCGCCGCGCTGATCGACGCCGGCGCCGATCCGGCGTGCCGGATCGTGTCGTTCACCGTCACCGAAGGCGGCTACTACCTCGACGAACACGACCGGCTCGACCTCGCGAACGCCGATCTTGGCGCCGACCTGCAGGGCGCGCGCACGACGCTGTACGGTGCGCTCGCGGCGCTGCTCGCCGAACGCGTGCGGCGCGGCGCCGGCCCGCTCACGCTGCAAAGCTGCGACAACCTGCGCAACAACGGCGCCCGCTTTCGCGCGGGGATGCGCGAATTCCTCGAACGGCGCGGCGAAACGGACCTCATCGCGTGGTTCGATGCGAACGTCGCGACGCCCAGCGCGATGGTCGACCGCATCACGCCGCGTCCGACCGCCGACGTGCGCGAGCGCGCGCGCGCGGCCACCGGCGTCGACGACGCGTGCCCGGTGATGGGCGAATCGTTCATCCAGTGGGTGATCGAGGACCGCTTCGCGGCCGGCCGGCCGCGCTGGGAGCTGGCCGGCGCGGAACTCGTCGACGACGTCCATCCGTACGAGGAAGCGAAGATCCGCATCCTCAACGCGACGCACAGCTGCATCGCATGGGCCGGCACGCTCGCGGGCCATGCGTATATCCACGAAGGCACGCACGACGCGGCGATCCGCCGCTTCGCGCACGACTACGTGACGCAGGACGTGATCCCGTGCCTCACGCCGAGCCCGCTCGATCTCGCGCGCTACCGCGACGTCGTGCTCGAGCGCTTCGGCAACCCGTACGTGCTCGACACGAACCAGCGCGTCGCGGCCGACGGCTTCTCGAAGATCCCCGGCTTCATCGCGCCGACGCTCGTCGAATCGTTCGCGCGCGGCGCCGCGCCGGTCGCCACCGCCGTGCTGCCCGCGCTGTTCCTGCGCTTTCTCGAGCGCTGGGCGCGCGGCACGCTGCCGTATGCGTACCAGGACGGCGTGATGGACGACAGCGTCGCGCGTGCGATCGTCGACGCCGACGACCCGGTCGTCGCGCTGTGCGCCAACCGCGCGCTTTGGGGGTCGCTGGCCGGCAACGCGGCGCTGCTCGACGCGTTGCGCACCGGGCTCGCGCGCGTCGACGCATGGCTCGCGGCGCGCTGACCACGCGCGTGCCGGCGCCCGGCCGCGCAGCCGGGCGAACCCGCTTGGCACATGCCGTGCGGCACGGCTAAAGTAGCGGCTCCTCTCTGACGGAACGGATCGCTCATGTATCTCGGCATCGACCTCGGCACCTCGGAAGTGAAGGTGCTGCTGCTCGCCCCGGACGGCGCGGTCGTCGGCACCGCCGGCTCGCCGTTCACGGTGTCGCGGCCGCATCCGCGCTGGGCCGAACAGCATCCGGACGACTGGTGGCGAGGCACGCTCGCGGCGCTCGCGACGCTGCGCGAGCGGCATCCCCACGCGTTCGCGCAGGTGCGCGGCATCGGCCTGTCGGGGCAGATGCACGGCGCGGTGCTGCTCGGCCGCGACGATCGCGTGCTGCGCCCGGCGATCCTGTGGAACGACATGCGCAGCGCCGACGAATGCGCGCTGCTCACCGAGCGCGCGCCCGATCTCCACGCGCTGGCCGGCAACCTCGCGATGCCCGGCTTCACCGCGCCGAAACTGCTGTGGGTCGCCAGGCACGAACCCGACGTGTTCGCGGCAACCGCGTGCGTGCTGATGCCGAAGGACTACCTGCGATTCCGGCTGACCGGTGCGAAAGTGTCGGACCCGTCGGACGCGGCCGGCACGCTGTGGCTCGACGTTGCCCGTCGCGACTGGTCCGATGCGCTGCTCGCCGCGTGCGGGATGACGCGCGCGCAGATGCCGCGCATCGTCGAGGGCAACGCGCCGTCCGGCACGCTGCGTGCGGACGTCGCGCGCGAGCTCGGGCTGTCGGAGGCCGTCCCGGTCGCGGGCGGCGGCGGCGACAACGCGACGAGCGCGCTCGGCATCGGTGCGATCCACGCGGGCGACGGCTTCGTGTCGCTCGGCACGTCCGGCGTGCTGAGCGTGGTCGGCGACCGCTTCATGCCGAATCCCGCGTCGGCCGTGCATGCGTTCTGCCATGCGATTCCCGATCGCTGGCAACTGATGAGCGTCGTGCTGTCGGCCGCGAGCTGCCTGCGCTGGGTCTGCAAGCTGACCGGCACCGACGAGCCCGCGCTGCTCGCCGAAGTCGCGGCGCTCGACGCCGACGCGCTCGCCGCGGCGCCGCTGTTCCTGCCCTACCTGTCGGGCGAACGCACGCCGCACAACGATCCGTACGCGCAGGGCGTGTTCTTCGGGATGACCCACGCGACCGAGCGCGCGCACCTCGGCTATGCGGTGCTCGAAGGCGTGACGCTCGGCCTCTCCGACGGCCTCGACGCGCTGCATGCGGCCGGCGTCGAAACCGACCGGTTGTCGCTGATCGGCGGCGGCGCGCGCAGCGCGTTCTGGGCGCAACTGATCGCGGACGCGCTGAACGTGCGCACGCGCCAGATCGGCGGCGGCGAAACGGGCGCGGCGCTCGGCGCGGCACGGCTCGGCTGGCTGGCCGTCGGCGGCGATCCGCAAACGGTGCTGACCAAGCCGCCGGTGCGCGCCGAATACGAACCCGACGCCGCCCGCCATGCGCGGCTGCGCGAACGCCTCGATGCGTTCCGCGCGCTGTACCGTCACGTGCGGCCGCTGTACGAACCGTCGCGCGCACGGCTCGCGTAGGCGCCGCGCTCGCGCGGCCGGCCGCCGGCCGTGCGCGCGACATGCGGTACAGTGGATGCCGTCATGCGGCCCGCCGGCCGGTCCGCGGGGCGGCCCCCCAGATCCGAACCGAATCGCTATCGTGTCCAAGTCCTCAGAAAAACTCGATCTCGCCACGCGCGCCGCATGGCTCTATTACGTCGCGGGCGACACGCAGAACGAAATCGCCGAAAAGCTGCAGGTGTCGCGCCCCGTCGCGCAGCGCCTCGTCGCGTTCGCGGTCGAGAAGAACCTGATCCGCGTGCGTGTCGACCATCGGCTCGCCGACTGTCTCGATCTCGGCGCGCAGCTGTCGAAACGCTACGGCCTCGCGATGTGCGAAGTCGTACCCGTCGACGCCGATGCGCCCGACGCGATCGACCGCAAGCTCGCGGTCGCCGGCGCGCAGGTGATGGAGCGCTACCTGAACGAAACGCGGCCGATGGTGATCGCGGTCAGCAGCGGCCGGACGCTGAAGGCCGCGGTCGCGCAGATCGCGCAGATCGACCGCCCGCAGCACCGGCTCGTGTCGATGGTCGGCGCGATCGCGGCCGACGGCTCGTCGAACCGCTACGACGTCGCGCAGTACATCTCCGAGAAAACCGGCAGCAAGCATTTCCTGCTGCCCGCGCCGCTGTTCGCCGACAGCGACGCCGAGCGCGCGCAGTGGTGCAATCACCGGCTGTACCGGATCGTCGAGGCGCTGTCGGGCGAAGCCGACGTCGCGTTCGTCGGGATCGGCAACATCGGTCCGCACTGCCCGCTCTACGAAGACGGCTTCATCACCGAACAGGAGCGCGACGAGATGACCGCGCTCGGCGCGGTGGCCGAACTGCTCGGCGTGCCGATCGACGCGCAGGGCACGCAGATCACCGTGTCGACGAGCGCGCGGGTGACGAGCGTCGCGCTCGCCACGCCGCCGAAGCGGCCGACGATCGCGTTCGCCGGCGGCCCGAAGAAACACGACGCGGTGATTGCCGCGCTGCGCGGCGGCTGGCTGTCGGGGCTCGTCACCGACGAAACCTGCGCGCGCGCCGCGCTCGCCGCGAAGGCGGCCTGACGCTGCCGTCGCACGCGCCGGCTCAGGCCGCGCGCGACGCAGGAAACGCATGCCGGCGTGCGCGCCACGCGCCGACCCACGCCAGCGCCAGCAGCGCGACGAGCACCCACGGAATCGCGCCGGCGCCCGTCGCGCCGAGCAGCATCCCGCCCGCGATGCCGCCGCCGGCGATCGCCAGATTCCACACCGTCACGAGCATCGACTGCGCGACGTCGGCCGATTCGCCCGCCGCGTTCGCGGTGGCCGTCTGGAACAGCGTCGGCGCGCCGCCGAACGCGAGCCCCCACAGCACGACGCCCGCATAGACGGTCGTCATCCCGTAACCGGCGCCGAGCATCGCCGCTGCCAGCGCGAACAGCGCGATACTCGCGAGCGTGAGGCGTCGCTGCGCGGCGCCGATCCACGCGCCCGTCAGCGCGATGCCGACGAGCGACGCGACGCCGAACACGAACAGCACCACGTCGACCTGCGCCCCCATCCGCACGCCCGCGAGGAACGGTGCGACGTACGTGTACAGCATGTTGTGCGCGAGCACGTACGCAAACATCACCGTCAGCACCGGGCGCACGCCGGGCAGCGTCATCACGCCGAGCACCGGCTCGCGCGCGCCGGCCTGCTGGCCCGGATAGTCGGGTACGCGCATGCGGATCCAGCCGATCAGCGCGAGCGCCGCGGCCGAAATACCGGCGAACGCGAGGCGCCAGCCGAACGTCGCGCCGAGCGCGGTGCCGGCCGGAATGCCGATCGACATCGCCGCCGGTATGCCGAGCATCGCGACCGCGATCGCGCGGCCGCGCAGCGACGGCTCGACCATCCGGCTCGCATAGCCGGCCAGCAGCGCCCACAGCAGCCCGGCCGACATCCCCGCGACGAACCGCGCCGCAAGCGTGAGCGCGTAATACGGCGACGCGGCCGTCAGCGCGTTCGACACGACGAAACCGGCCAGCGCGGCGAGCAGCAGGCGGCGCCGGCGCATCGCGCGCGTCGCGGCGACGAGCGGAATCGCCGCGACGATCGAGCCGAGCGCGTAGGCGGTCACCAATTGGCCGATCAGCGCCTCGGTCACGCGCAGGTCGGCGCTCATCGGCGGCAGCAGGCCGGCCGGCAACGCTTCGGTGAGCACCGTGATGAAGCCGGCGGTGGCCAGCGCGAGCAGGTTCGCGACGGGCAGGCGTGCACGGGCCGGCGTGGACGGATCTGCCGCGCGATCGACGGCGCGCTCGGAGACGGATACGCACTCGCTCATTGCGCACTCCGATCGTCGACGCCATACACCGCATCGCGCACGTCGGTGACGATGCGCCCGTGCATCCCTTCGTACAACGTATTGGTCAGCGCCACCACCGTCAGCCCGGCCGCCCGGTCGACGAACCACGCATGCCCGTACGCGCCGCCCCAGCGCCACGTGCCGACCGATTCCGGCGATTGCGCGGCCGCCGGGTCATGCAGCACGGAACAGCCGAGTCCGAAGCCGAACCCCGGCGCGTCCGGCAGGTCGTGCGCGCCCGGCTGAACCCGCGACATCTCGTCGATCCAGCGGCGCGCGAGCCAACCGTCGCGCCCGGTGCGCAACGTATCGAGCAGCGTCATGCAGTCGCCCGCCGTAGCGATCATCCCTGCGCCGCCCGACGGCCACGCGGCCGCATCGAACGCGCGCGCCGGTGCGAAACGGATGCCGACCGTACCCTCGTACACCGGGACGAGATCGTCGTCGGTCATCCGGCGCGGTACGCCGGGCGTACTGACGTAAGGCGTCGCGAGGCGCGCCGCGTCACGCGTGAAAAACGCCGTGTCGGTCATCCCGAGCGGCGTCGTCACGAGCGCCGCCACGGCGTCGGCGAGCGGTCGGCCGTCGACCGCCTCGATCAGCGCACCGACCACGTCGGTCGCGAGCGAGTAGTGCCACGACGTGCCGGGCGCGAACCGCAGCGGCACGCCGGCGATGCGCCGCACGTTCTCCGCGAGCGACGGTCCGGCGCCGTCCATGCCGTCGGACACGCCCGCGCGCGCATACGGCCCGTCGGCGTCCGCTTCGAGAAAGCGATAGCCGAGCCCGGCCGTGTGCGACAGCAGATGGCGCAGCGTGATGTCGGCAGGCGTGCCGTCCGCGAGCGTCGGCGCGAACGCGGGCAGCCAGCGCGCGACCGGCTCGTCGAGGCCGATCTTCGATGCCGCGACCAGCCGCATCGCGGCGGCCGTCACGATCGGCTTGGATACCGACGCGAGTCGGAACAGCGTGTCCTCGCGCATCGGCGTGCCGGCTTCGCGGTCGGCCAGCCCGGCCGCGCGTGCATAACGCAATTCGCCGTCGCGCGCGACCAGCACGACCGCGCCGACCACGCGCGCGTCGGCCAGCGCGCGATCGAGCACGGCGTCGAGCCGCGCGCGCAGCGCGGCGTCCGGTTCCCTGCGGTGCGTGGTGACAGGCAGTGACGACATGGCGTGACCTCGAACAGTGAAGGAACGCCCATCGTAAGGAGCCGGCGCCGGAAGAAAAACCGGGTTAGAGTTCCGGACACTCCGGACATCGATGTCCGTAATCGAGGCCCTGCATGGAAAATCTTGGCGGTTTCGTCGTGTTCGTCCAGGTCGCGGAAACGCGCAGCTTCGTCGCGGCCGGCCGCGCGCTCGGATTGTCGGCGTCGGCGGTCGGCAAGCGCATCGCGCGCCTCGAGGCGCGCCTGAACGTGCGGCTCTTTCACCGCAGCACGCGCAGCATCACGCTGACGGCCGAAGGCGCGCGCTTTCTCGAACGGTGCCGGCGCGTGATCGCCGAAATCGATGCGGCCGAGCGGGAATTGACGCAGAGCGTCGAGGCGCCGCGCGGGCGGCTGCGCGTGAGCCTGCCGACGATCGGCACGCTGCTGCTGCCGGTGCTCGCCGATTTCATGGCCGCGTATCCGGAGATCGAGCTCGACATCGATTTCAGCGACCGGATCGTCGACGTGATCGACGAAGGCTTCGACGTGGTCCTGCGCACCGGCCGTCCGACCGATTCGCGACTGTCGTCGCGGTTGCTCGGCCACTTCCGCCAGCACCTGGTCGCGTCGCCCGACTATCTCGACCGGCACGGCACGCCGCGCACGCCGGCCGATCTCGCGCAGCACCGCTGCCTGCATTACCGCTTCCCGAGCAGCGGCAAGCTCGAGATCTGGCCGCTGCGCGCGCCGCGCGCCGGCACGCCGCCGGAAGTACCCGTCTCGATGGTCAGCAACAATGCCGAGACGCGCCTGTGCTTCGCGCTGCGCGGGCTCGGCATCGCATGCCTGCCCGAGTTCTTCGTACGCGACACGCTCGCCGACGGCAGGCTGCGCGCGGTGCTCGACGACCACGTCGCGAGCCGTACGCCGTTCTACGTGCTGTGGCCGTCAGGCCGCCATCCGATGCCCAAGCAGCGCGCGTTCGTCGATTACATGGCCGAGCATTTGCGGCTGTAACCGGCGCGCAGCAGCGGTCAAGCCGCCTTCGCGTGCGCGCTCAGCCGCCGGAACGCCTGCCCGTGCTCGTCGAACAGATGGCAGTGCTCGGGCAGCGCATGCACGCGCAGCGCCTCGCCGGTGCGATACGTGTCGAGCGGCGGAATTCGCGCGATCAGCCCGTCCGGCGCGACGGCCGACTCCGCATACAGATACGCGGCGTCGCCGAGCGATTCGACGGCCATCGTCCGCGCGGCGACGCCGGCCGCCGCCGCATCGACCAGCAGGTGCTCGGGCCGCACGCCGACGGTCACGGCCGCACCGCGCTGCAGCCCGGCCGCGTCGACCGCGACACGCTGCGTCTCGCCGCTGTCGAACCGCACGAGCACGCCGGTCGCATCGGCCGATTCGACCGTGCCCTTCAGGAAGTTCATCTTCGGCGAGCCGATGAAGCCCGCGACGAACTGGTTCGCCGGCGCGTGATACAGCGTGTTCGGCGTGCCGACCTGCTGCACCGCGCCGCCCGACAGCACGACGATCTTGTCGGCGAGCGTCATCGCCTCGACCTGGTCGTGCGTCACGTAGATCATCGTCGTCTTCAGCTCGTCGTGCAGCCGCGCGAATTCCAGCCGCATCTTCACGCGCAGCGCGGCGTCGAGGTTCGACAGCGGTTCGTCGAACAGGAACACCTTCGGCTTGCGCGTGATCGCGCGGCCGATCGCGACGCGCTGCCGCTGGCCGCCGGACAGTTGCTTCGGCTTGCGGTCAAGCAGATGATCGATGTGCAGGATCTTCGCGGCCTGCTTCACGGCCTGGTCGATCTCGGGCTTCTTCGCGCCCGCGAGCTTGAGGCCGAACGCCATGTTGTCGTACAGCGTCATGTGCGGATACAGCGCATACGACTGGAACACCATCGCGATGCCGCGCTTCGCGCTCGGCACGTCGTTGACCTTCGCGCCGTCGATCAGCAGGTCGCCGCTCGAAATGTCTTCGAGGCCGGCGATCATCCGCATCAGCGTGGATTTGCCGCAGCCGCTCGGCCCGACGAATACGACGAATTCGCCGTCGGCGATGTCGAGGTTCACGTTGCGCAGCACTTCGGTGTCGTCGTAGCGCTTCGCGATGTTGCGCAGGAGCACGCTTGCCATGATCTGTCTCCGTTCGTTCGTGATGCGTCGCCTGGCCGGCGGCGCGTGATCGTTGCTAGTTCGGCAGCACCGCGCCCGTCGCCTGCCAACGCGCGACGTAGCCGGGCAGCTCGTGCATGTCGTCGAATACGTGACGCGCGCCGATACCGCGCAGCGCGTCGATCTGCGCGGCCGATGCGTGCCCGCCGCCGACGAAGCCGAGCACGGTCATGCCGGCCGCGGCCGCCGCGGTGATGCCCGTCGCGCTGTCCTCGACGACGAGGCAGTTCGCGGGCGCCACGCCGAGCGTGCGCGCGGCCGCCAGATACACGTCCGGCGCCGGCTTCGGCCGCGCGACCGAATCCGCGCAGAACAGCCGGTCGCCGAAAAAGCGCGCGAGGCCGGTGCGCGCGAGCGCCGCTTCGACGTATGCGCGATAGCTGTTGCTCGCGCAGGCGGTCGTCAGCTCGATCGCCGCGAGTGCCGCATCGATGCCGTCGACCATCGGCGCGTTGACGGCGGCCGCCTCGACCGCGCGGCGGATCGCGTCGACGTCGGTGGCCGACAGCGCGCGCCCCACCGCGTCGCTCGCGCCCGCCAGCACGCGCTCGATGCGCAACCCGAGCAGCGGCATCACGGCCGGCCGCGCATCGACGCCCGGCCAGCGCGCGTCGAGCTCGCGCACGATCACGTCGGCGGCCACGGCCTCGCTGTCGATCAGCACGCCGTCGCAATCGCAGATCAGCACGTTCGTTCCTGCACTCGCACCGCTCATTTGACCGCCCCGAACGTGAGCCCCCGCACGAGCTGCTTCTGCGACAGCCAGCCGACGATCAGGATCGGCGCAACCGCAAGCAGCGAAGCGGCGGACAGCTTCGCCCAGAACAGCCCTTCGGGGCTCGAGTACGACGCGATGAACACGGTCAGCGGCGCGGCGTTCGAGCTCGACAGGTTGATGCTCCAGAACGCCTCGTTCCACGACAGGATCACGAGCAGCAGCGCGGTGGACGCGAGCCCCGGCAGCGCCATCGGCATCAGCAGGTAGACGATCTCCTGCCACGTCGACGCGCCGTCGATGCGCCCGGCTTCGAGGATGTCCTTCGGGATCTCGTTGAAGTACGTGAAGGTCATCCATACCGCGATCGGCAGGTTGATCAGCGTGTAGACGATCACGAGCCCCGACACCGTGTCGAGCAGCCCGGAGTTCTTCCACAGCAGGTAGATCGGCACCAGCACGCCGACCGACGGCATCATCTTGGTCGACAGCATCCACAGCAGCACCTTCTGCGTGCGATGGTTCGGGAAGAACGCCATCGCGTACGCGGCCGGCACCGCGAACAGCAGCGAGATCACCGTGACGCCGGCCGAGATCAGCACCGAATTCCATGCGAACGCGAAGTAGTTGCTACGCGCGAACACCTCGCGGAAGCTGTCGAGCGTCGGCATGAACAACAGCGTCGACGCATACGCCTGCTGCTCGGTCTTGAACGCGGTGATCGCCATCCAGAAGATCGGGAAGAACAGCAGCAGCGCGATCAGCCATGCGAGCGTGCCGGGCAGCGCGCGCCGCACGAGGTCGAACACGGCCGGCGTGCGCCGGCCTTCGAAGGTCAGGTCGCTCATTTCTCGTACTCCCCCTTCAGGTTGCGCGCGAGCATCCGCACGAGGAAGAACGACACGACGTTCGCGACCACGACGGCGATGATGCCGCCCGCGGACGCGAGGCCGACGTCGAACTGCTGCAGGCCGAGCGCATAGATCAGGTAAGACAGGTTGGTCGTCGCGTCGCCGGGGCCGCCGCCCGTCGTCGTATAGATCTCCGCGAAGATCGACAGCAGGAAGATCGTCTCCATCATCACGACCACGGCGATCGCGCGCTTCAGGTGCGGCAGCGTGATGTAGAAGAACATCGCGACCGGACCGGCGCCGTCGATGCGCGCGGCTTCCTTCTGTTCCTGGTCGAGCGACTGGATCGCGGTGAACAGGATCAGGAACGCGAACGGCAGCCATTGCCACGCGACGATGATGATCACCGCGGTCAACGGGTAGTCGGCGAACCAGTCGATCGGCGTCATCCCGAGCGCGCGCATCGCGTTCGCGACGAGCCCGTACACCGGATGCAGGATCATGTTCTTCCAGATCAGCGCGGACACCGTCGGCATCACGAAGAACGGCGCGATCGCGAGCAGGCGCGCGATGCCCTGCCCGTAGAACTTGCGGTCGAACAGCACGGCCATCAGCACGCCGCCGACCACGGTGATCGCGAGCACCGCGCCGATCAGCACGAGCGTGTGCCAGATCGCGGGCAGGAACGACGGATCGGTCGCGAGGAAACGGTAGTTGTCGAGCCCGGCGAAGCCCTTCACGTCCGGGTTCAGCAGGTTGTAGCGCGAGAACGAATACCAGATCGTCATCGCGAGCGGAATCGACATCCACAGCAGCAGCACCGCGACGGACGGCGACACGAGCCAGCTTGCGCCGCCGCGCGCGCGGCGCGGCGCACCGGGCGGCGACGACGCGTCGCCGACCGACGGCGCGTGACTCAGGGGAAGACGCAGGTGACGCATGATCGGAGTCCCTCCGGTTGATGCGCGGGCGCGAACGGCCTGCCCGCCTGTCGGCTGCGCCGGCTCGCGCCGTGCGCCATGGCGCACGATGCGAGCCGCGCGACGGCTTGCGCGTTACTTCTTGTAGCCGGCCTGCCGCACCGCGCGGTCGGCGGCAGCCTGCCCGGCGGCGAGCGCCTGGTCGACCGACATCTGGCCCGCGACCGCGCCCGCGATCGACTGGCCGACCACCGTGCCGAACGACTGGAATTCAGGAATCCCGACGTACTGCACGCCCGTGTACGGCACCTTCTTCAGCGACGGATCGTTCGGGTCGGCCGTCTCGATCGCCTTCAGCACGAAATCCGAGAACGGCGCGGCGGCCTTGTACTCGGCGCGCTGATACGTCGACGCGCGCGTGCCCGGCGGCACCGAGGCCCAGCCCTCGTCCTTGCCGACCATCTCGATGTACTGCTTGGACGTCGCCCACGCGATGAACTTGCGCGCGGCGTCCTGCTGCTTCGACGTCTTCGGCACGGCCAGCGCCCACGCCCACAGCCAGTGCGAGCCCTTCGGCGTGACGGCGACCGGCGCGGCCGCGAAGCCGATCTTGTCGGCCACCTGCGACTGCTGCTTGTTGTAGAGCATCCCGGCCGCGACCGTCGCGTCGATCCACATCGCGCACTTGCCGGACGCGGTCAGCGTCAGGTTCTCGTTGAAGCCGTTCGAGCTCGCGCCCGGCGGGCCGTTCTTCTTCAGCAGGTTCACGTAGAAATTGATCGCCTTCTTCCATTCGGGCGACGTCAGCTGCGCGTTCCAGTTCTCGTCGAACCAGCGCCCGCCGAACGTGTTCACGACCGTCGACACGTACGCCATGTTCTCGCCCCAGCCGGCCTTGCCGCGCAGGCAGATCCCGTAGGTGCCCTTCGACTTGTCGGTGAGCTTGTCCGCGAATTCGGCGATCTGGTCGTAGGTCGGCTGGTCGGGCATCTTCAGCCCCTTCGCCGCGAACAGGTCCTTGCGGTAGAACGTCATCGAGCTTTCCACGTAGAACGGCAGCGCGTAGAGCTGGCCGTTGTACGACAGGCTGTCGCGCGCGGTCTTCACGATGTCGTTCAGGTCGTAGTCGGCCGGCAGCCCCGTGATCGGCGCGAGCCAGCCGCGCTTGCCCCACTGCGGCGTTTCATAGGTGCCGATCGCCATCACGTCGAACTGGCCGCTGCCGGTCGTGATGTCGGTGGTCGCGCGCTGGCGCAGCACGTTCTCCTCGAGGATCACCCAGTTCAGCTTGATGTCGGGGTTCGCCTTCTCGAACGCCGGCGACAGCTTCTTCAACTCGATCATGTCGGGGTTGTTCAGCGTCGCGATCGTCAGCGTGCCGGCGGACGCCGCGCAGGCCGCCGTCGCGAGCGCGGCTCCGGCGAAACAGCGTGCGGCGGCGTCGAGCATCTTTCGTTGCATGGCATGTCTCCTGGGATTGTTCGAAATGTCGTCGGTCTTGCGTCGGTGTTGCATCGTTTCCTTCGCGGCCCGTCATGCCGGCCGCTGCATCCCGCACGCGCGCGCATAGTGCGCGATCACGTCGCGTATCCGGTGGCGCACCCATGCGCGCGGTTCCTTCGCGAGGCCGCCCGCACGGCACGCCGCGTACACGTCCGGCAGCCATTGCGCGACGAGCGTCTCCGGCACCGGCTGCCGCGCGAGGTTGTCGAACAGTTGCTCGACCGCGGCCGCGACGGCCGGCTGCAGCCAGTAATAGCGGATGCGGTCGCTGTAGCTGAACTGGCGCGCGAGCCGCTGCGCGGTCTCGTCGCCGCGGTAGTACGGCGCCCAGTGCTCGGGCTGCGCGCGCATCGCCGCATCGACGACGTCGCGCAACCGCGAGCGCTGCGCGACGTCGTCGATCAGCGCGTCCTCGATGAACGTCAGCGCGAACAGCGCCTCGCGCAGCGCGAACGTCAGCGCGGGGCCGACCTTCAGCACCGCGAAGTGGTCGCGCACCAGCGCGGCGAGCGAGGCCTCGGTCTGGTAATCGGTCGAATGCGCTTCGAACACGAGGCGCGGCGTCTGCAGGATACTCGCGCCCAATGACGCGGCCTTGGCGCCGTCGTAGTCGAGCACGTGGCGATCGTCGAAGTCGACGCCCGGCTGCGCGACGACGGCGACGACGCGCGTCCACGCGTCGTCGAGCCCGGCCACCGAGAATGCACGGCGATGCGCGTCGAGCGTCGCCGCGATGCTGTCGCTGCGCGTGACCGCGATCCGCGCGATCGCGGCGCCGTCCGCATCGCCGTCGCCGGCCACTTCGCCGCCCGGCGTCGGCACCTCGGTGCCGATCACGTAGACGGGCGCGATCCCGGCGCGCGCCGCCGCGTCTTCCGCGACGCGGCACAGCTCGGCCGCGCGCGCGGCGATCGTGCGATCGTCGAGCCGCGCCGGGTCGTCCGCGCACGCCATGCTCGCATCGAGATGGATCTTTTCGAACCCGGCTTCGACATACGCGGCGACCATCGCACCGGCCTCGCGCATCGCGTCGGCCGCGCGGCGATGCCGCCAGGGGTTCGGGCCGAGATGATCGCCGCCGAGCACGAGCGCCGACGGCGCGAGCCCGCAGCGCGCGGCGATCGCATCGACGTCGCGGCGAAAATCGGCCGGCGTCATGCCCGTGTAGCCGCCGAGATGGTTCACTTGATTGCAGGTCGCCTCGATCAGCAGCGGCGAGCCGTCGGTGCGCGCGGTTTCGCACGCGGCCTCCAGCACGAGCCGGTGCGCGCTGCAGATCGAATAGATGCCGCGCTGCGCGTCGGCGCGGTTCGCGTCGAAGATCATCCGCAGCACGGTGTCCGCGTGCGCGGTGCGCGTGCGTTCGGCAACGGTCGTCAGGCCGGACATGCGATACCTCGTTCGGTCAGGAAACGGTCGATCTCGGTCGCGCTGCTGTTGCCTTCCATCGGGCCGCGCCGCGTGACCGCGATCGCGCCCGCCGCGTTCGCGCGGCGCAACGCGACATCGATCGGCAGGCCCGCGACGAGGCTCGCGACCAGCGTGCCGCCGAAGCAGTCGCCGGCGCCGGTCGGATCGAGCTCGTCGACGGGATAAGCCTGCGCGTCGATGCGGCTCGCACGGTCGAACGCGACACTGCCGGCTGCGCCGCATTTGAGCACGACGCGCTCGAGCAGCGGATGCGTCGCGAGCAGGCCCGCGATCGCGCGCTCGGCCGGCTGCGGCCCGCAGAAGAACGGCAAATCGGCTTCGCTCGGCAGGAACAGGTGGCACGCGGCGAGCATCTCGTCGAGCGCCGCGCGCATCGGCCGGAAACTCAGCATCTCGGGCCGCACGTTCGGATCGAACGACACCTTCGCGCCGGCGCGCGCGGCCTCGATCACGCCGCGCTGCACCGCCGCGATCGCCGATTCGCTCGTCAGCGACGAGCCCATCACGTGGAAATAGCGGCAGCCGTCGAACATCGCGGTGTCGACGTCGGACGCATCGACGCACGCGGCCGCGCTGGTCGACAACGTGAAGACGAAACTGCGCGAGCCGTCGTCGCGATACGCGACGAACGCGGTGCCGGTCGGACGGGCGACGCGGCGGATGCGCGCGACGTCGACGCCGTCGCGTGAGAGCCGCGCGACGATCGCGTCGCCGAACGCGTCGCGCCCGACGCAGCCCGCATACGCGACGCGCGCGCCGAGCCGCGCGGCCTGATCGGCGAAGATCGCCGGCGCGCCGCTCGGGAACGGTCCGGCGAACAGGCCCGGCGTATCGAAGCCCTGGCCGCGCTCGGCGGCGACGAATTCGGCCAGCAGCTCGCCGGCGACGACGATCTCGGCCATCAGGCGTGTCCTCGTGCGGCGGCGGCCGCGTGCAGCGAAGCCGCCGGGGTTGCGCGTGCGAGCGGCGGCATGTCAGCTCATCCAGTTGCCGCCGTCGACGTTCAACGTCTGGGCGGTGATGTAGTCGGCGTCGGCCGACGCGAGGAACAGCGCAGCGCCCGTCAGGTCGCCCGGCACGCCCATGCGGCCGAGCGGCACGGCTTCGCCCACGAGCCGCTTCTTCTCGCCGAGCGGCCGGTTCTCGTAACGCGCGAACAGCGCATCGACCTGCTCCCACATCGGCGTGTCGACGACGCCCGGCGCGATGCCGTTCACGTTGATCCGGTGCGGCGCGAGCGCGAGCGCGGCCGACTGCGTATAGCTGATCACCGCGGCCTTGGTCGCGCAGTAGTGCGACACGAGCGCCTCGCCGCGACGGCCGGCCTGCGACGACATGTTGACGATCTTGCCGCCGCGCCCCTGCTCGACCATCCGCTGCGCGACGGCCTGCATCAGGAAGAACAGCCCTTTCACGTTGACCGAGAACAGCCGGTCGAACACGTCCCACGATTCGTCGAGGATCGGGCGCATGTCGAACAGCGCCGCGTTGTTGAACAGGATGTCGACGCCGCCGAAGCGCTCGACCGCCGTTGCGACGATCCGCGCGATGTCGTCGCGGCGCGTGACGTCGGCCGTGACGGCCACCGCGCGGCCGGGGCTGGCCTCGATCAGCCGTGCGAGCGAGCCGCTCGCAGGCTTCAGGTCCACCAGCACGCAGCGCGCGCCCTCGTCCAGATAGCGTTGCGCGACCGCCTCGCCGATGCCGCTTGCGGCGCCCGTCAGGATCGCGACCTTGTCTGCCAGTCTCACTGGTTGTCTCCGGTTCGTTCTGTTGCACGACGGTCGCGAGGTGAGCGAACGCTCGCAGACCGATCAATTGCTCTGTTGGTGATCGAATGATCGGATACGCGATACGCGCTGTCAAGACGACGCGACGGCTTTCTATGACGCGCTGCGGCACGGCCGCGCACGGCGATGCCCCGCCGCGCCCGCACGGCAAGGCGCGGAGGCGCACGGTGCGGCGCAGTGGCGTTGACGGTGAAGGGGACGCAGCAAGGGCGGGGAGCAAGGGCGTCGAACGGAATTCGCGCTGCATGGCGCGGCGATACGTTATATCATCGCTGTACTTTGTTTCAGCGCCTGCTTCACGCCATGGCTACCTCATCGTCCATTGACGCCCGGCTGTCCCGGGCCGACGCATTCGCCGCCGAGCACGGGCTCGCGTGGACGCCGCTGCGCCGCCAGGTCTACGAACGCGTGCTGGCCGCGCAGCGCCCGATCGGCGCGTACGACCTGCTCGCGGAACTCGAACCGCAGCGCGGCCGCGTGCCGCCGACGACCGTCTATCGCGCACTGGATTTCCTCGTCGAGCACGGCTTCATCCACCGGATCGAATCGAAGAACGCGTTCTTCGCCTGCTGCGAGATCGGCGTGCCGCACGAAGGCCAGTTCCTGATCTGCGATGCGTGCGGCGACACCGTCGAGATTCCCGGCGGCGACCTCGCGAAGCAGTTGTCCGCGAGCGGGCCCGCGCACGGTTTCGAAGTCCACCACCAAGTCGTCGAGCTGAGCGGCCTGTGCGGGCACTGCAAGCGCAAGCCCGCGCAGCGCTGACGCCGACTCGCGCGGCGCACGCGCCGCCCTTCCAACGAGGAGTTCCATGTCCATTGCCCTGAAGCGCGCGCCGCGGCGCGCCCTGTCGCCTGTCCGCTGGCTGGCCGCCGCCGTCGCCGCGCTGTCGTTCGCCGCGCCCGTGCTTGCGCAGGCCGCGACCGTCAACGTCGTCGCCGCCGAGAATTTCTACGGCGACGTCGCCTCGCAGATCGGCGGCCGCCACGTCGCGGTCACGAGCATCCTCAGCAATCCCGACCAGGATCCGCACCTGTTCGAAGCGAGCCCGAAGACCGCCCGCGCGCTCCAGCACGCGCAGGTCGTGATCTACAACGGCGCAAACTACGATCCGTGGATGGCCAAGCTGCTCGGCGCGTCGAAGCAGGCGAAGCGCGCGACGATCGTCGTCGCCGATCTCGTCGGCAAGAAGGCCGGCGACAACCCGCACCTGTGGTACGACCCGGCGACGATGCCCGTGGCCGCACGCGCGATCGCGGCCGAGCTCGGCCGTGCCGACCCGGCGAACAAGGCCGAGTACGACGCGAACCTGCAGAAGTTCGTCGCGTCGCTGAAGCCCGTCGACGACAAGGTCGCCGCGCTGCGCGCGAAGTACAAGGGCGTGCCCGTGACGGCCACCGAACCCGTGTTCGGCTACATGTCGGACGCGATCGGCCTCGACATGCGCAACCAGCGCTTCCAGCTCGCGACGATGAACGACACCGAGGCGAGCGCGCAGGACGTCGCCGCGTTCGAGGGCGACCTGCGCAAGAAGCAGGTGCGCGTGCTGATCTACAACAGCCAGGCCGAAGAACCGATGACCAAGCGCATGCTGAAAATCGCGCGCGACGGCGGCGTGCCGACCGTCAGCGTCACCGAGACGCAGCCGGCCGGCAAGACCTTTCAGCAATGGATGGCCGGCCAGCTCGACGCGCTCGGCAACGCGCTGTCGGCCGGCAAGTAACGGACGACCGTAACGACATGACCGTCACTCCCCACGCCCTCGCCGTCGATCGCGTCACGCTCGAACTGGGCGGCCGCACGATCCTGCGCGACGTGAGTTTCTCGATCGAGCCCGGCGAATTCGTCGGCGTGCTCGGGCCGAACGGTGCGGGCAAGACGACGCTGATGCGCGCGGTGCTCGGCCTCATTCCCGTGTCGACCGGCACGCTGTCGGTCGGCGGCGTGCCGGTCGTGCGCGGCAACGCGTCGATCGGCTACATGCCGCAGATCAGGAGCGGCCTCGCGAATCGACGGATGCGCGGCTACGACTTCGTCGCGATGGCCGCCGACGGCCACCGCTGGGGCCTGCCGCACACGAACGCGGCCACGCGCCGCGACGTCGATCGCGTGCTCGACCTCGTCGGCGGACCGTCGCTCGCGCGCCGGCCGCTGTCCGAACTGTCCGGCGGCGAACGGCAGCGGCTGCTGCTCGCGCAATGCCTGCTCGGCAACCCGAAGCTGCTGCTGCTCGACGAGCCGCTGATCAGCCTCGATCCGAACCACCAGCGCGGCGTCGTCGAACTCGTGCGCAACGTGCAGCGCGAGCTCGGCATCACCGTGCTGTTCTCCGCGCACGAACTGAATCCGCTGCTGAACGCGCTCGACCGCGTGCTGTATCTCGGCAACGGCGTCGCGGCGCTCGGCACCGTCGACGAGGTGATCACGAAGCCCGTGCTGTCGCGGCTCTACGGATCGCCGATCGACGTGATGCGCGTGAACGGCAAGATCTTCGTGATGTCGGGCGACGTCGAGATCGAGAAGCACGATCACGAACACGAGGACGACGATCATTCGCACGGCGGTGGCGGCGGCCACGGCCATCATCACCATGGACACGCCCATCCCGGGCATTCGCACGATGTTTGAATACGACTTCATGATCAACGCCTTCGCGGCGTCGGGAATCGTCGCGGTGCTCGCGGGCATCGTCGGCTATTTCCTGGTGCTGCGCGGGCAGACCTTCGCCGGCCACGCGCTGTCGCACGTCGGCTTCACCGGCGCGACGGGCGCGGTGCTGCTCGGCCTCTCGCCGATCTGGGGGATGGTCGGCTTCACGCTCGCGGCCGGGATCGGCATGGGCGCGCTCGGCGAACGGCTCGCGGGCCGCGACGTCGCGATTGGCGTGATCCTGTCCGGCGCGCTCGGCTTCGGCCTGCTGTTCCTGCACTTCTACACGTCGTTCGCGACGCAGGTCACCGCGCTGCTGTTCGGCAACGTGCTCGCGGTCAGCCGCGACACGCTCGCGGTGCTCGCCGGCATCGGCGCGGTGAGCCTCGCCGCGCTCGCGCTGATCGCGCGGCCGCTGTTGTTCGCGTCGCTGCAGCCCGAGCTGGCCGAAGCCAAGGGCGTGTCGCTGCGCACGGTGTCGATGCTGTTCCTCGCGGTGTGCGCGCTCGCGGTGGCGGCGGCGACGCAGATCGTCGGCGTGCTGCTCGTGTTCACGCTGCTGGTGGGGCCGGCGGCGGCCGCGCAGAACGTGTCGACGCGCCTGTCGACGGGCGTGCTGCTCGCCGCGCTGTTCGCGCTGTTCGAAGCGTGGGTCGGCATCGTGCTCGCGTATCACACCGACTGGCCGACGAGCTTCTGGATCACCGCGCTGTCGGCGCTCGTGTACGGCGCGAGCCTGTTGCGGCGCAACTGATCGCGGCGCGGCGCTCGCCGCCCGATGCCAATGAAAACGCCGGCGTGCCCGAGGGCAGCGCCGGCGTTTTTTCATGCGAACCGGATGCGTGACCGGCTTGCGCCGATACTCACCGCGCCAGCACGCGCGCGTGATGCGCGAGGTGATCCGCGATGAACGTCGAGATGAAGTAGTAACCGTGGTCGTAGCCCGGATGGCGGCGCAGCGTCAGCGGCTGGCCGGCCTTCGCGCACGCGGCTTCGAACACGTCGGGGTTCAGCTGGTTCGAGAGGAATTGATCGGCGAGCCCCTGATCGACCAGGATGCCGTTCGCGAACTTCGGTGCATCGGCGCGCGCGACCAGCTCGCTCGCGTCGTGCGCCTTCCACGCTTCGCGATCGGCGCCCAGGTAGCCCGTGAACGCCTTCTCGCCCCACGGGCAGCGCGTCGGCGCGGCGATCGGCGCGAACGCCGACACCGACCGGTACAGGCCCGGATGACGCAACGCGAGCGTCAGCGCCCCGTGGCCGCCCATCGAGTGGCCGAAGATCCCGAGCCGCGCGCCGTCGATCGGCAGCTCGGCCGCGACGAGCTCGCGCAGCTCGCCGGTCACGTACGACTCCATCCGGTAATGCGTCGACCACGGCGCTTCGGTCGCATCGACGTAGAAGCCCGCGCCGACGCCGAAGTCCCACGCATCGGTCTCGCCCGGCACGCCCGCGCCGCGCGGGCTCGTGTCGGGCATCACGAGCGCGATGCCGTGCTGCGCCGCGTACTGCTGCGCGCCGCCCTTGATCGCGAACGTCTCGTCGGTGCTCGTGAGCCCCGCGAGATAGAACAGCGCTGGCACGCGCCCGTGCACAGCCTGCGGCGGCAGATACACCGAGAACTTCATCGGCAGGCCGATGGCCGCCGAATCGTGACGGTAGAAACGCTGCTCGCCGCCGTGGCACGCATGCGAGGAAACGAGTTCGAGCATGGCGGTATGCCCCCGGTCAGTACAGCACGACCGAGCGGATCGACTCGCCGGCCTTCATCAGGTCGAAGCCTTCGTTGATCCGCTCGAGCGGCAGCGTGTGCGTGATCAGGTCGTCGATGTTGATCTTGCCTTCCATGTACCAGTCGACGATCTTCGGCACGTCGGTGCGCCCGCGCGCGCCGCCGAACGCCGAGCCCTTCCATTCGCGGCCCGTCACCAGCTGGAACGGACGCGTGCCGATTTCCTCGCCGGCTGCCGCCACGCCGATGATGAACGACTGGCCCCAACCCTTGTGCGTGCACTCGAGCGCCTGACGCATCAGCTTCACGTTGCCGACGCATTCGAACGAATAGTCGGCGCCGCCGTCGGTCAGCTGCACGATGTGGTCGACGACGTTCTCGACTTCGTTCGGGTTGATGAAGTGCGTCATCCCGAACTTCTTCGCGAGCTCGACGCGCTTCGGGTTGATGTCGACGCCGATGATCTTGTCCGCGCCGACCATCTTCGCGCCCTGGATCACGTTCAGGCCGATCCCGCCGAGGCCGAACACGACGACGTTCGCACCGGCCTCGACCTTCGCCGAGTACACGACCGCGCCGACGCCCGTCGTCACGCCGCAGCCGATGTAGCAGATCTTGTCGAACGGCGCGTCCTCGCGCACCTTTGCGACGGCGATCTCCGGCACGACGATGTAGTTCGAGAACGTCGACGTGCCCATGTAGTGGAACAGCGGCTTGCCGTCGAGCGAGAAGCGCGACGTCGCGTCCGGCATCAGCCCCTTGCCCTGCGTCGCGCGGATCTTCTGGCACAGGTTGGTCTTGCGCGACAGGCAGAACTTGCATTCGCGGCATTCGGGCGTGTAGAGCGGAATCACGTGGTCGCCCTTGCGCACGGTGCCGACGCCGGGGCCGACGTCGACCACGACGCCCGCGCCTTCGTGGCCGAGAATCGCCGGGAAGATCCCTTCCGGATCGGCGCCCGACAGCGTGTAGTAGTCGGTGTGGCAGATGCCCGTCGCCTTCACCTCGATCAGCACTTCGCCGGCGCGCGGCCCTTCGAGATCGACTTCCTCGATCGTCAGCGGCGCACCGGCCTTCCATGCAATCGCGGCTTTCGTTTTCATCGTGTCACTCCTGTGTGTCTGTGAGATCGGCCCGAGCCGGCGTGCCGGCGCCTGCCGGGGTTTCGTGCAAAGCGGTCGAAGCCGTGCCGCGCGTGGCACGGCGCAAGAATCTCGTGCTCGCCATGATGGCTGCTCCCGCCGCGCGTCGCGTGCGAGAAACGGTCGCCGGCTTGCCAGGATGCGTCATCGCTGGCGCAAAAGAACAAGTGCCCGAGTTTAAACGCCCGTCGTGAACCATGCATCCGTGCGCGCGTACAGATCGACGAAGCGCGCGTGGCGTGCAGCCAGCAGGCGGTCGTCATGCGGCGCGGCAACCGGCGACGCGCTCGGCGCCAGCGTGTGCAACGCATCCTCGCGCCAATGCCCGATCGCGACGCCTGCGAGCAGCGCGGCGCCGCGCGTCGCGGCGTTCGGGCAGTCGATCGCCTGCAGCGATGCGCCGAGCGCGTCGGCGAGCAACTGGCGCCAGCGCGGATCGACCGAGCCGCCGCCCGCGAGGCGCAGCGTCGTCACCGCGTCGCCGCGATCGGCGTCGCGGATCGCATCGAGCCCCGCGCGCAACGCGAACGCGACGCCTTCGAATGCGGCGCGCATCATCGCGCCGCGCGTATCGCCGAGCCCGAGGCCGAGCCAGCCGCCGCGCGCATCGGGGTTCATCCACGGCGAGCGCTCGCCGGTCAGGTACGGCAGGAAGCACAGCCGTTCGGACGCCGGCTGCGCGAACGCGTCGTCATACGCATCGGCCCATCGCGCGTAGCCGAGCCAGCCGCGCACGGCTTCGAGCGCGAGCCCGACGTTCTGCATCGCCGCCATCGTGTAATAGCCGCCGCCCGCCGCCGCACGATAGCGATGCAAGCCGCGCCGCGCGGGCGGCAGCGCATCCGCGAGCACGACGATCTGCCCGCCGCTGCCGGTCGTCAGCAGCGCATCGCCTGCCGTGGCCAGCCCGCTGCCGAGCGCCGCGCACGCGGTATCGGCCGCGCCCGTCGCCAACGGCACGCCGGCCGGCAGGCCGAGCGCGGCGGCGGCCTGCGCGCCGAGCACGCCGCCGCGCGCGGTGGACGCACGAACCGGCGCGAAGCGGTCGGCCGGCAGGCCGAGCGCGTCGATCAACGCGATATCCCATGCGCCGTCGGGCGTGGCGAGCGCGGTGGCGCACGCGTCGCTCGGATCTGCCGCCACGTCGCCGCCGAGTGCGATGCGCAGCCAGTCCTTCGGCTGCACGGCCCAGCACGCGGCATGCAGCGCATCGGGTGCGTGCGTCGCCAGCCAGCGCAACAGCGGGCCCGCCATGCCGGGCGCCACGGGGTTCGATGCGACGGACGATCCGGACGCCGGCCAGCCGGCCGCATCCGCCTCGCGCGCCGCGCGCGTGTCGGGCCACAGCAGCGCGGGCCGCACCGGCTGGCCGGCCGCGTCGATCAGCACGACGCCATGCATCTGTCCCGAAAACCCGATCGCCGCCACCTGCGCACGCTCGTCGGCCGGCAGCCGCGCGGCCGCGCGCACGAGCGCCTGCCACCACGTGTCGGGCGCGATTTCCGCCCAGCCGGGCTGCGGCGACGACAACTCATAAGGCTCGCTCGCCACCGCCCGCTCGACGCCGTCGGCATCGAGCGTGACGAGTTTGATGGAGCCGGTGCCGAGGTCGATTCCGAGCAGGCGCATGACGTGAAGGGGAGTCGTATGAACGGATATCGATGATAACGGGATCGCGACGCGCGCCCCGTTTTTGGCCGTCGCTTCGACGCATCGAAAATGCGGTCGAGTCGCGGCGTTCCACCGGGCTGCACCTTGCACGCGAAAGCGGCCGTTCGCGGGTTAACCCGGCGCGATTTCCGCACCCCGCTTTTTGCCACTATGCGGCCGGCCCGATACACACCATAAAGCGACCCATATTTGACATGGGGGCCGGCGCTATTTTGAAGCGCTATAAAACCGGTACACCTCACTCCCGCGGCAGTTTCCCGATGATCGATCCCCTGCTCCATGCCGAAATGGCATATCGAACCAGCAAAGAGCGGAATAGAACCCAGTGCTCTTGTTGCATGGACTCATTCCGAATAACTTCGTATCACCCCGAAAACAAGATCATGGAGTGAGACAGATGCAATCGAACACGGTCCATCCGTGCGATGAGGTGCTGCCGACCGGCAAGCTGGTAACGCTCGGCCTGCAGCACGTCCTCGTCATGTACGCCGGCGCCGTCGCCGTGCCGCTTATCGTCGGCGCGGCGCTCAAGCTGCCGAAAGACCAGATCGCGTTCCTGATCAGCGCCGATCTGTTTTCGTGCGGCATCGCCACGCTGATCCAGACGCTCGGCCTGTGGATCTTCGGCATCCGCCTGCCCGTCATCATGGGCTGCACGTTCGCGGCGGTCGGCCCGATGATCGCGATCGGCACGAACCCCGGCCTCGGCATTCTCGACATCTTCGGCTCGACCATCGCCGCCGGCATCATCGGCATCGTGCTCGCGCCGATGATCGGCAAGCTGTTGCGGTTCTTCCCGCCCGTGGTCGTCGGCACGGTGATCGCCGTGATCGGGCTGTCGCTGATGGAAGTGGGCATCAACTGGGCGGCCGGCGGCGTCGGCAACCCCGAGTACGGCAGCCCGGTCTATCTCGGCCTGTCCCTGCTCGTGCTCACGCTGATTCTGCTGATCAACAAGTTCGGCCGCGGCTTCATCGCGAACATCTCGGTGCTGCTCGGCATCATCGCCGGCTTCGTGATCGCGTTCGCGATCGGCCGCGTGAACACCGACGGCGTGGCGCATGCGCCGTGGGTCGGCTTCGTGATGCCGTTCCACTTCGGCCTGCCGCACTTCGATCCGCTGTCGATCGTGACGATGGTCACGGTGATGTTCGTCACGTTCATCGAATCGACCGGCATGTTCCTCGCGGTCGGCGACATGGTCGATCGCCCGGTCAATCAGGAGCGCCTCGTGCGCGGCCTGCGTGTCGACGGCCTCGGCACGCTGATCGGCGGCATCTTCAACTCGTTCCCGCATACGTCGTTCTCGCAGAACGTCGGCCTGATCGGCGTGACGGGTGTGAAGAGCCGCTTCGTGTGTGCGACGGGCGGCGTGATCCTCGTGCTGCTCGGCCTGTTCCCGAAGATGGCGCAGGTCGTCGCGTCGGTGCCGCCGTTCGTGCTCGGCGGCGCAGGCATCGTGATGTTCGGGATGGTCGCCGCGAACGGCATCAAGGTGCTGTCGAAGGTCGACTTCGTGAACAACTCGCACAACCTGTTCATCGTCGCCGTGAGCGTCGGCATGGGCCTCGTGCCGGTCGTGTCGCCGCACTTCTTCTCGAAGCTGCCGCCGGCGCTCGCGCCGATCCTGCACAGCGGCATCCTGCTCGCATCGGCCACGGCCGTGATCCTGAACATCGTGTTCAACGGCGTGAAAGGCGAAAAGGATGCACGCTGCGAAATTCGGCGCGCCGGACACGACTTCGATGGGCGTCCCGCCGACGCGCACCACTGATCGCGCCGCGCCGGACGACGGCGCGAAGCGGTAACGACGAACGCCACGGCATGCCGTGGCGTTTTTGTTTCGGGGTGCAGGACCGCGCGATGCCGGGCGATCGCACTTCACGCGGGCAGGCGGGTCGCCGGATGCACGATGCGCCATGCCGACTGACGGTGTGATCGGTGTGATCGGTGTGATCGGTGTGATCGGTGTGATCGGTGTGATGGCGCAATCGGTGTGATGGCACGAACGCAATGCGACGCGACGCACGCATCGTCACGACGTCGACGCCATTCTTCCCGCACGATTCGACCGCGCAAAAGAAAACGCCGCGGACTTTCGTCCGCAGCGTTTTCGTTTTCGCATACAGCCACTTCGAAGCGAGGCGCGGCATACCGCGCCCGCCCTTCTCCGTGCTTAGCCGTTCGTCGCCGTTGCCGACGCAGGCGCCGGCGCGGCCGCCTTGTCGTAATCGACCGGCGCATCCGGCGCGCGCGGCGCTTCGCCCGCGCGCTGGATCCAGCCCCCGCCCAGTG